>JAKAJU010000086.1 GCA_021813655.1 Chloroflexota bacterium
CCATCGAGCGGGAGACACGATCGGTGCGGTGATCGGGCCGCTCCTCGGAGTCGCGGTGCTCGGTTCGTTCGCGGCCTCGGTCGTCGAGCCCGTCGAGGCCTTCCGCGCCGTCTTCCTGGTCGCCCTCGTCCCGGGGATCCTGTCGGCCATCACGTTCGCTGCCTTCGTGCGCGACCCATCCGACGGCAGAAGCACCGCGGTCGGGGGCTTCCTCCGGGCTGTGGGGACGCTGCCTCGAGCGTTCCACCGCTACCTCGTCGGGGTGGGTCTGTTCGGGATCGGCGACTTCGCCCCGAGCTTGCTCATCCTCGCGGCGACCGTCCTGCTCACCCCGTCGCAGGGGATCGTCGCCGCCGGTGCGGCCGCGGGACTCCTGTACGTCCTCCGCAACGCCGTGTATGCCATCGGGTCGTATCCGATCGGCGCGCTGAGTGACCGGACCGGGCGTCCCGTCCTGCTCCTGGCGATGGGCTACCTGCTCGGGGCGGCCGTCGCGGCCGGAACGGCGGCGGCGTTCGTCGCATCGATGGACCAGCCCGCTTTCCTCGCGCTCCTGTTCGTCGGGTCCGGCGTTCTCGCCGCCGTTCAGGACACGCTCGAGGCTGTCTCGACGGCGGAGCTTGCGGGCGAGACCGCCCGAGCGACCTCGTACGGGTTGCTGGGCACGGTCAACGGCATCGGAGACCTCGTCGCGAGCGCAGGAGTCGGACTGGCGTGGACACTCGTGTCACCGATCGCGGCCTTCGGGGCCGCGGCGATCGCGATGACGGCGGGGGCGACGCTCGTCGTCGGACTCGTCGCGAGCGGCAAGGCGCGATGAGCGACCAGGGAGTCGAGGTCCGACCGCTCGACGCGGAGCGATTCTGGAGGCGGCTCCGCGATGCCATCGGGAGGGCGGTCGTCGGCGGCGACGAGGCACTCCGCCTGCTCGCGATCGCGCTCATCGCGGATGGACACGCTCTGGTCGAAGACGTGCCGGGGACCGGCAAGACGACCCTCGCCCGAGCGTTCGCCCAGGCCCTGGGTCTGACGTACGCGCGCGTCCAGGGCACGCCGGACCTGCTGCCCGGCGACGTCACCGGCAGCAGCGTGTACGAGGCCGGTGCCTTCCGATTCGTGCCGGGACCGATCTTCACGAACGTCCTCCTCGTCGATGAGATCAATCGCGCGACGCCGAGGACGCAATCGGCGCTCCTGGAGGCGATGCAGGAACGTCAGGCGTCGATCGATGGGGAGAGCCGACCGCTCCCCGACCCGTTCCTCGTGCTGGCGACGGAGAATCCGATCGAGCTGGAGGGGACGTTCGCGCTCCCGGAGGCGCAGCTGGACCGGTTCCTCGTGCGGGTCTCGATGGGATATCCGACGGAGGATGGCGAGCTACGGATCGCCTCGCTCTATCGCGACGGCGTGGTGCCGATCGATCGGGTGCCGACGGTCGCCTCCGCGGTCGAGATCGTGGGCCTCAGAAGGGCGGCCAGCGAGGTCCGCGTGACTGACGAAGTCGCCCGGTACATCGTCGCCCTCGTGCGAGCGACACGACGCCGGGGTGATCTGCGGCTCGGCGCCAGCCCTCGGGCGAGCGTCGCTCTCTATCGGGCCGCGCAGGCGGGGGCGCTGCTGAACGGCCGTGGCTTCGTCCTGCCAGACGACGTCGCAGGCCTTGCGCCGTTCGTGCTGCCGCACCGGATCCTTCTCGACGTGGATCGCGAGCTGAGGGGCGGGACCGCAGACGGGGTCATCGCCGAGCTCGTCGGATCCACGCCGATCCCCGTCTCGGAGGCTGGATGACGACGAGCACGCTCGTCGCCGGCGGGTTGATCCTCGTCGGCGCCATCGGCTCAGCGCCGGGCCTGGTCCTGCTCGGCGTGTTCGCGCTCGCGACCACGTGGCTCTCGACCGTCTGGAGCCGGAGGGGCCTCGACAGGGTCCGGTACGAACGCCTGTTGTCCCGGGATCGTGCCGTCTGGGGTGACCGCGTCGACCTCGTGATCTCGATCGAGAATGCGAAGGCTCTTCCGCTCGCCTGGCTCCGCGCGGACGACCTGGCGACGCCCGAACTCACGATCACGTCGACCCCGCTCGTCACGAGCGACCGGCCCGGGTTCGTCATGCTTCGGAACACGTGGAGCCTCGCACCCTACGAGGCCGTGCGGCGGGTCTTCCACATCGAGGCGGACCGTCGCGGGCTGTACCGTTTCGACTCCGTGCGGCTCTCGGTGGCGGACATCTTCGGTCGCGGGGTCGCCCGGCGCGAGGATCCCCGCCCCGCGACGCTCCTCGTGCGGCCCCGCTCGGTACCGGTCAGCTCGAGGACCGGCACCGTGGTGCTGTTCGGGACGCGCCGCACGATCCGCGGCCTTGTCGAGGACCCCTCGCTCTTCGCCGGCGTGCGTCCCTTCCAGCGGGGGGACCCAAGACGCCGCGTCCACGAGCGAGCGACGGCTCGCGTCGGTCGCCCGGTGAGCAGACGGCTGGAGCCGTCGACCGCTCGCCAGGTCGTCATCGCCGTCGATATCCAGACCCACGAAGGTCCGGCCTGGCTCCTCGAGTACGACGAGGAGACCGTCGAGTCCCTGGCCGTGGCGGCCGCCTCGCTCGCACGCCGCCTTCTCGCCGACGGGGCCGCATGCGGACTGGCGGTCAACGCGTGGACGTACAGCATCGAGCGAACCGGGTTCGTTCCGCCCAGGCCCGGGCACGATCAGCTCCCGCGGATCGCCGACATGCTCGCACGAGTGAGCTCGACCGCGTCCATCTCGTTCGAGCACGTCCTCGGATCGATCCCGCTCCGGGCGCCCACCGGGACGCTGGTCGTCACGTTGAGCAGCCGCGATCCCACGCGGTTCATCCCCGCGCTCCGCCGACTCCGATCGACCGGATTCGAAGTGCGGCACGTGGCCATCGGGGCGCGGGCGAGCACCGCGGCCTCGATCGCGAGTCGCGCGGGGATCGACGCGGTCGTCGGTCGCCTCGAGCCCGACTGGCGGACGTGTCGTGCCTTCGCCCTCGATGGCTGACACGGGTCGGCGGCTCATCGGCCTGCTGCCCGCGGTGGCGACCGCTGCGGCAGAGGGCGCGTGGGTCTCCGTCGTGTACGCGGCGGTGCAGATCGGGATCCGGGGCCGCCCCGCGGAGCCGTCGACGTGGGCGTTCGTCGCAGCGGCGGCGGCCGGGATCGGCCTCGCGCGCCTCGCACGCCCGCGCGCGAACGCGATCCTCACGGCAGTGCTGGTGATCCTCGCGGCAGTCGTCGGCATCGGGGCGGCTGCTGGCGCCTGGGGACCCGCCCGCGCGGGCGCCGTCGACGGTGCTCTCGCCGCGCACGGGGCCGGCCTCCTCCTCGGCCTGGCCGCCTGGCGCGGTACGCGCCACGTCGATCCGGCCACGGACGACCTCGCCGTCGGATCCCTCCTGCGCTGGGGGATCCCTGCGCTCGCGATCCCGTGGGCCGTCGGGTCGATCGGCGCGACGCGCCAGGCGTTCGCCTCCGAGGCGCTTCCCGCGACGCTGCTGTTCGTGGGCGCGGCCCTCGTGGCCGTCGGCCTCACTCGCCTGGACGCACTGGACCGCGCAAGCGGCGTCGACTGGCGGAGCAACCGGACGTGGGTGGCGCTGCTCGTCGGCGTCGTCGCGGGCGTGATCGTGATCGGGACACCGGTCGCCCTCGTCCTCGGGATCTCGCTCGACGCGGCTGTGCGGACGATCGTGAGCCCTGTCGGCGGGCTCGCCGACCATCTGGGCAGCCTCTTCGGCCGGTTCGCCGAGACCCTGGACAGGGGAGGCGCTCCGGCCGCATCGATGCGACCCACCGCACCCGGGTCGGCACCGTCCATCGGAGGGATCCCCGAATGGCTCGTGGACGTCGCGGCCGTCCTCGTCGCCGTGGCGATGGTGGCCGGGCTCGTCGCCCTGGCGAGGCTGGCCCACTGCGGGCGGCGAGCGCCCGCCTCGCCTCGTGCCACAGTCGAGGAGCGGCGGATCTCCCTCCGGCCGGTCGCTCCGCGTGTGCCGACCCTCCGGTTCCCCCGATTCGCTCGTGTTCATCGACCCCGGCCCCGGACGGCGAGCCAGGCCTACCTCGCACTGATCCGCGACCTCGCCGACGATGACCGGGTCGCGCGGCCTGCCGCGGAATCGCCGGCGCGCCATGCCCAGCGTCTTCGGGCGACCGGCGGCGGCTCGCTCGCCCTCGATCTGCTCGCAGCCGACTACGAGCTCGAGCGGTACGCCGGCATCACCCTCACGCCGACCGAGGTGCGACGCGCGATCCGTCGATGGCGTGCCGCTCGCCGGGTGGGCCGAGTGGGTCGAGGCGTGATGAAGGGGGGCGACGGGTGAGCGCGACGGGCGAAGCCGCACGTCCCGACGCCGGCGGCGCAGTCGCGCCGGACGTCTCGTGCGCCGTCTGCGACTTCGTCGAGGATTCCGTCGAGCGCCGCATGGCATACATCCTTGCCGAGGACCTCGGTTCGCCCTCGTTCGTCGAGTCGATGCGACGAGGGGGTTGGTGCGTCCGGCACGCCCGGCGCGTCGCAGGATCCGCCGATGGGCCCCGGTTCACCCGGGCGCTGCGCACGGTGATCGAAGGGTGGGTTCTGCGCTCGGCGGGCGGCGGGGGCATGTTCCGGATCGGCGGAGGGTGTCCCCCGTGCGAGACCCGTGCGTGGGCGGAGGCGCACGCCCTCGGGTCGCTCGCGAACCCGCACTCGGCGCAGGCAGGGGTCGACCCGAGCGCGACCGGGTCCGTCTGCCTTCGACACCTCGACCTCCTGATCGACCGCGTGACACCAGGGGGCATCGACGACGTGGCCTCGAGGATCCGCGCGCGCGTCCGACAGGCGTCGGACTCTGAGCGGCTCGGACCCATGGAGGCTGCCGCGTGTGTCGCGGGTCGTGACCCGGACGCCTCATGCCGAGGGGACGGGAGCCTCGCGCCAGCGACCGATGCGCCACGCAGGGAAGGCCCGGGCTGGACGGACGGGTCGTTCGACCTCGACGGCCTCGTGGACGAGCTCGGAGATGGGCGCTGCCCGGTGTGCTCCGCGATCCGCGCCGCGGCGCGCAACTTCCTGGTCTGGCTGGGAGAGCCGGGCGGCGGCGAGGAGCGCCATCGCGACGCCGACGCCGTCTGCGTCGAGCACCTGCATGACGCCGCGGCCTCGATCCCGCTCGCTGCCGAGCGCGCGGTGTCCGCGTCCATCGAGCGGTGGGGCTGGATGGCAGACCGCCTCGTCGATCTCGGCGTCCCTTCCGAGCGCGTCGTCGATCGGGTGCGGCGTGCGATCGGTGCCTTCCGCGCAGCGCACGGAACAGACCGCTCGCGCGGCGGCTGGGCACTCGCTGTCGAGGCGTTGCGCGCCGACCCGGCATCGGTCGCGGCGCGGCGGATCGAAGGCGCGCGCTCGCGTCGCAGGAGGACGTGCATCGCCTGCGAGGCCGCGGTCGCCGCCGCGGAGCGGACGTCGCTGCTCGTCGGGGTCCTGCTGACGCGGTCGGCCGGGCGACGCGCGTACGAATCGACCGACGGGCTCTGTCTGTCGCATGCTGCGTCGGCCATCCCGCTGCTGGGCGCGGAGGCGTCGGCGGCCGTCGCCGAGGCAGCCGGCAGCCGCGCTGCCCGTGTCGCATGGGAGCTCGATGAAGCGCTCCGGAAGTCCAGCTGGTCCCGCCGCTACGAGCCGCGCGGGCGGGAGGCGGTCGCGTGGACGCGCGCCTTCTCGGCTGTCCTCGGCGACGCCGTGTTCGCCGTCGACCTCCTCGCGTCCGAGCCGCACGGTCCCCGGGAGGGAGCATGACGTCGGCGGCCTTCGCCGTGGTGGTCGAGGAGGCCATCGGGCCGGGTGTCGACTTCGAGCGGGACGCGGACGGGGTGCTCGTCGGCAGGCACGCCCGACGCGGCGGCGTGTGGCTCGGCTTCGATCGCGCGGCGCTGACCGACTCCGATGACGGATGGGGCCGGCAGGTCCCGATCCTGGTCGCGCTGCCGGCCTCCACCCATGCGGGTGCCCGGCTGGAGGTCGAGCTCCAGGGAGGGTGGGACACGCCGACCGGCCCGGTCCTCCTCGCACGCCTTGCGGGTGGCGACGCGCCCGACATCGCACTGGCTCGGCTCGCGGCCGCGGTCGTGGACGGCCGCTGGTTCGACGAGAGGAGCGCGGAACAGGTGGCCCGTGCCGCTCGCCGGCGTTACCGCGAGCGATCGGCCCACCTCCGCATCGTCGGCGGCCGCGCCTGGCACCCGGACGGCGCTCCGACGCCCGAGGCGGCGCGGTTCGCGACCCCGCACTCCGCTGCCGAGTACAGCCTGGCGAGGTTGCCGCCCCGGTTCCTCCGCGGCCTGGCTGACCTCCTCGACGACGCCGAGCGCGTCCTCTACTGGGTCGAGAAGCCGCAGACGGGCACGTCCTACGTTCTTGATCGACTGCGCGGCCGTCTGGATCGTCGCGCGGCGTTGCTGCTGCTGACCGATCGCCAGCTCCTGTCGTTGGTGGATCATGCCCGGCCGGATCGCTACCTCTCCGACTGGGGCGTCGATGTCGAGCTCCTGCCCGTGGAGAGACTCGTCGGCGCACGGATCGCCGGCGGCGTCGGATCCGTCCACCTGACGGTCGAGACGACGGCCGGGGCTCATTCATTCACGCTGCCGGCCGAGCTGGAGCCTGAGGCGGCGGTGCTGCGCGACCTCATCGATCGTTTCCTGCCATCGAGTGCCCGATATCTGCCGCGCCGGCGCTATGCCACCGAGCCGATCGCGTTCGATCCTGCAGCCGTGGCTCCCTTCGGGCAGGAAGGCGAGGCACAGGACCTCTACGACGCGGCAGTGAGCGACGGTGAGGTCCTCGGGTTCGTCGTGAGTCCACGTCGTCCGGGTCAGCGGTCGATGGCGGCGCTGTGTCTGCGTCACACCACGATCGAGCTCATCGGAGCGCGTGGACGTCGGTCGGTCGAGCTCAGCGATGTCGTGACGCTGAGCGTCACGCTGTCACCCCTCATCGGTCGGATCGCGACGCAGCCGGGGGTGGCGCTCACGTTGCCCGCGCCGCTCATGGATCAGGGTGCGACGTTCGTGCGGCTCGTCCGCTGCGCCCTCACCGCCTTCCCCTGACGATCGCGATGACCTTCCACAGCATCCTGTTCGACGGATCCGGCGTCGGCAGCGACGGCCTCCAGCCTGAAGCACCCGACTTCTTCATCGACCTGGGCCTCGACCGGCTGGTCGCGTCCATCACCGCGGGGCGGCAGGCCTACGATCTGGCCCCCTTCTTCCATGCACCGCTGACCGACCTCGGGACGATCGCCTATCGCCACGAGGTCTTCCGCGACCTGGAGCGCCCGATGGTCCTCGCCGGCGTCCGCTCCTTCGCGCAGAAGATGCGCACGGTGCACGAGCAGCGCGAGCAGGCGGACCGCAGCCACTACCAGCATGAGAAGGAACGCTGGTTCCTCGATTCGGCTGCGGTCTACTGCGACGCCGTCACCGGCCTGGCCACCGACCTCTCCGCCGCCGAGCCTCGCTCGCGCGGGCTGCGGGCACTCGGTCTCCACCTGGCCGCGTACATCGCGTCGGAGCCTTTCGCGACGCTCCTCGCGGAGACGCACGATGTCAGCGAGGCCCTCCGCGCCATCACGTACAGCCTCGAGATCTCGGGCACCCGCATCCGGGTCAGCCGCTACTCGCCCACGCCGGACTACACCGCGGACGTCGTGCAGACGTTCGGACGGTTCAAGCAGGGTGCGGTGAAGGACTACCGGTTCCAGTTCTCCACGTGGCCCCATCTGAACCACGTCGAGGCGGCGCTCCTGGACCTCGTGGCCCGCCTCCACCCCGACGTCTTCGGAGCGCTCGACCGGCATTCCCTGCGCCATGGCGCGTATCTCGACGCGACGATCGCCCGATTCGACCGGGAGGTGCAGTTCTACGTCGCCTACCTCGAGCACGTCGATCGCCTTCGCCGGGCGGGACTCTCCTTCTGCTACCCGGTCGTGGAGCACCGACCCACGAGGATGCACGCTCGCGCGTTCTTCGACTCCGCGCTCGCCGTGATGCTCGCCGGCGGGAGCTCGCCGGTCGTCACGAACGACTTCCACCTGGAGCAGCCGGAGCGCATCCTCGTCGTCTCGGGCCCCAACCAGGGCGGCAAGACGACCTTCGCGCGCGCCCTCGGCCAGCTGCATCACCTGGCGAGCCTCGGCTGCCCCGTGCCGGGTACCGACGCGCGAGTCTCCCTCGTCGACCGCGTCTTCAGCCACTTCGAGCGAGCCGAGGACCTCCTTGGCCTCACGGGCAAGCTCGAGGCAGACCTGGTGAGGATCCGCTCCATCCTGGAGCTGGCCACCCGCGACAGCCTGCTGGTCCTCAACGAGAGCTTCGGCTCGACGACCGTCTCGGACGCACTGTTCCTGAACCGGGAGGTGATGTGGCAGATCATCGAGCGCGGATCGACCTGCGTGGCCGTGACGTTCCTCGACGAGCTGGCGTCGCTCGACGAGGCGACCGTGAGCATGGTCAGCACGGTCGACCCCGACGACCCGACGGTCCGCACGTTCAGGATCGTCAGGCGGCCGGCCGACGGCCTCGCCTATGCGGCCGCGATCGCCCGCAAGTACGGCCTCACGTACGAAGGCGTGCGGGAGCGCCTCGCGCGATGAAGGCGTACCTGATGTACCCGGACAGCGACTTCGATCTGGCTCGAGCCCTGCCGGCGAACGCTGTCACGTTGAGGCAGGACCTCGGCCTCGACACCCTGTTCCTCGCGATGGCTTCGGGCGACGCGTTCCTCCTCGACGTGGCGGTGAAGGGCTTCTTCTCGAGTGCCGACGGCCCGGGCGGCGTCCGGTACCGCCAGGAGATCCTTGCCGACTGTATCGCTCAGCCCGCGGTCGTCCGGGAGGTCTACGCGATCGCGGTCGAGGCGATCGAACGTGAGAGACGGGTCTGGGGCACCACGCTGAGTCGATATCCGGAGTCGATGCTCCGTCGGTCGGTGGACGTCCTCGACCTGTTCCTCGGCCTGCTGAAGCGGCTTCGCGGGATCGCCGACGCGCACGGCGGCGACTTCCGATCCGAAGGCTTCACGCGGTTCTTCCGCATGGTCGCGACCGAGCTGGACGACGCCTACCTGCAGCGCGTGGAGGACCACATCGAGCGGCTGCGATTCCGGGACGGGGTCCTCATGAGCGCTGAGCTCGGGCAGGGCAACCGCGGCACGCGCTACGTCCTCCGGCGGACCCGGACCGCGAGACGAAGCCTGCGCGAACGGCTCGCGCTCTGGGATCGGTCGGGCTACGTGTACCGAGTCGCGGATCGCGATCAGGCCGGGCTCGAAGCCTTGACCGAGCTGCAGGGCCGCGGCCTGAGCCTCGCGGCGGCCGCCCTGGCCCAGTCGACCGACCACATCCTGAGCTTCTTCAGCCTTCTTCGCGCCGAGCTGGGGTTCTACCTCGGCTGCCTGAACCTGCATGAGCGTCTGGTCGCGAAGGGCGAGCCCGTGTGCTTCCCGGACCCTCTTCCGGCGGGACGCCCCGAACTCACCTGCGTGGGCCTGTACGACGTCTGCCTGAGCCTGCTCGTCGCGGACCGTGTCGTCGGCAACGACGTGATGGCGGCCGACAGATCGCTCGTCGTGATCACCGGCGCGAACCGCGGCGGCAAGTCGACGTTCCTCCGGAGCGTCGGCATCGCGCAGCTGCTCATGCAATGCGGCATGTTCGTGCCGGCCGTCGCCTACCGGGCGGACATGCGCGACGGCATCTTCACGCATTTCAAGCGCGAAGAGGACCCGGGCATGCGAAGCGGGAAGCTCGACGAGGAGCTCAGCCGGATGAGCGCGATCGTCGATGCGCTCACCCCGGGCGGGATGGTCCTCCTCAACGAGTCGTTCGCGTCGACGAACGAGCGTGAGGGATCGGAGATCGCGAGGCAGATCGTGCGTGCGCTGGTGGAGGCCGGCGTCAAGGTCGCCTACGTGACCCACATGTTCGACCTCGCACACGGGTTCTACGGTCAGGGGCTCCCGACGGTGCTGTGCCTTCGGGCCGAGAGGACCGCGGACGGAGAACGGACGTTCCGCGTGCTCGAGGGCGAGCCACTGCCCACGAGCCACGGGGTGGACATCTACCGACGGGTCTTCGCTGCGCAGCACGGTCCGGGGTCGGGCGATCCCGGACCGGTGGGGTCGCTGGCAGTCGCGTCGTCGCGAACGACGCACCCGCGAGCCGCGTCGCACCCGGCGCCGAGAGATCTCGAGCAAGCCGAGGCCCCGGCGTCACCTGACAGCGGGAAGGAGCAGTCATGACCGCGATCCGCACGATCCACGCGCGTGAGATCCTCGATTCCCGGGGCAATCCGACGGTCGAGGTCGACGTCGTCGTCGAGTCCGGATCGCTCGGTCGAGCGGCCGTTCCCTCAGGTGCTTCGACCGGGAGCCACGAGGCCGTCGAGCTTCGGGATGGTGACGCCGGGCGTTTCGGGGGCAAGGGCGTGCTCACGGCCGTCCGCGGCGTGAACGACGTGATCGCGCGAGCGCTCGCGGGTGCCGACGCAGAGGATCAGGCCGGGATCGACGCTGCGCTCGTCGCGCTCGATGGGACACCGAACAAGGGGCGCCTCGGCGCCAACGCGATCCTCGGCGTGTCGCTGGCGTGTGCCAGGGCGAGCGCTGCCGAGCGCGGGCTGCCGCTGTATCGGTATCTCGGTGGGATCGCCATGAGGACCCTCCCTCTCCCGATGTTCAATATCCTCAACGGCGGGAGGCATGCTGCCGATTCGACGGACTTCCAGGAGTTCATGGTGGCGCCGGTGGGGGTGTCCACGTTCTCCGACGCGCTCCGTGCGGGCGCGGAGGTGTTCCACGCTCTCCGGGCGGAGCTCCACGAGCGAGGGTTCGCCACCGGGCAGGGCGACGAGGGCGGGTTCGCGCCGTCTCTCCCCTCCAACCAGGCCGCGATCGAGATGGTCCTCCGGGCGATCGAACGCGCGGGGTACCGGCCGGGCGAGGACATCGCGATCGCGCTTGACCCCGCGGTGAGCGAGATCCTGGACGCGAGCGCCGCGCCGACCACCGACGGGGAACTGACGTATGTGCTCGCCAAAGAGGGAAGGACTCTCCGCACGTCGGAGCTCATCGAGTTCTGGGCCGACTGGATCGCACGGTATCCGATCGTCATGCTCGAGGATGGACTCGCCGAGGACGATTGGGCCGGATGGGCGACTCTGACCCGGCGACTAGGTGGCATCGTCCAGATCGTCGGCGACGACATCTTCGTCACGAACCCGGAGCGGCTGGCGCGCGGCCTGTCGGAGCGCAGTGCGAACGCGATCTTGATCAAGTTGAACCAGATCGGGACCCTCACGGAAACGCTCGACGTCGCGCAGCGCGCTCGGGTGGCCGGGTGGGGAACGGTCGTCAGCCACCGGAGCGGCGAGACCGAGGACACGACGATCTCGGACTTCGTCGTCGGAGCAGGGATCGCACAGATCAAGACGGGGGCGCCGTCGCGCACCGAACGCGTCGCGAAGTACAACCAGATGCTCCGGATCGAGGCGCAGCTCGCCAGCGCCGCACAGTACGCGGGAAGGTCCGGGCTGCGACTCTCCTAGTCACGCTTCCTTCACGGCCGCGTACCAGACGCGGTCGGCGACCTCCTGGACGCTCTCGCTCATCCGCGAGAATCGTCGGTAGAGCTCGCGACGGCCCATGACCTCGCGGACGTCGTCGACCGCGAGGAGGGCGACCATCGCGTTGCGGTAGACGCGCTCCAGGTGGCGCTGCGCCTTCACGGCGCGATCGGCAGCCTCCGTGGGGTCGGCGCCCTTCCGGGAGCCGTTCGCCCCGAGGACGTCGAAGGCGTCGGCGAGGTGGTGGACCCCTTCGGAGAGGAAGGCGGCCATCCCGGCGATCGCCTCGTCGGGCGCCATCGCCATGACCTCGGCCTCGCGGACGGCGTTCTTCGCCCCGTTGAGGACATCGTCGAGGCGCTGCGAGAGCCAGTAGATGTCCTCGGCGCCGATGGGGGTGATGAAGGCGGTCCGGAGCGCGACGCGGAGCTCGCGCCGCACCTCGTCGGCGTCGTGCTCGAGCCCACCAAGGCGCTCGGCAGCGGTCTGGTCGCCGGCCGCCCACGCCGTCAGGGCATCCATCCCGTCCATCGTCACGGCCGCCTGGCGCCGGAGCATCCCGAGCACGTCGGGCGTCTCCGGGAGGAACCATCCGAGCCTCTGCCGCATGCCCGTCATGTCGCGATGATCCTCCAGAGCGGAAGCGAGAGGGCGGCGAGCGCCGCCGCGGCGGGGAGCGTGACCACCCACGCGAGGACGATCTCCTGGACGACCTCCCATCGGACGTGCCGCCACCGCCCCCGCCCGACGCCGATCCCGACGATCGTCGACGCGACGACCTGGGACGTGCTCACCGGCGCGCCCACGAGGGACGACGCAAGGATGAGGCCCGCCGACGATGACTGGCTCACGAGGCCGTCGAGGGGGCGGACCGGGTAGATCCTCCGGCCGATCGTGCGCACGATCGTCCAGCCCCCGAGAGCCGTCCCCAGGGTGAGCGCGACCGACGAGGCGAGGATCGCGAGAGGCGGCACCGCCCCGAGGTCGGGGATCAGGCCCGCAGCAACGAGCACGGCTGCGATCATCCCCACGGTCTTCTGGGCGTCATTGGATCCGTGGCTGAACGCGAGCCCGGCCGAGGTCACCCACTGGGCGCTGCCGACGGGACCGGCGAGCCGGACGGAGGCGCGTCGCGTCGCCCTCAGCGCGAGCCGTTCGACAGCGTACGCACTGGCGGCGGCGATGGGAGGTGCGACCGCCAGGACGAACAGGACGCCGAGCACGCCGGAGATGTGCCCGTGCGTCCATGGCCCCCAGTCGACGGCCGTGACGCCGGCTTCGAGCACCGCCGCACCCACGAGGCCGCCGACGAGCGCATGGCTCGAGCTCGACGGGATCCCGCGGCTCCGCGTGAAAGTCGCCCAGATGACCGCCCCGGTCAGGGCCGCACCGAGCACCGGGATCCCCTGGGCGGGCGGGATCGTCACGATCCCCCCGATGGTGTCGGCTACCGCCGCCCCGATGACGAACGGACCGATGAGGTTGAAGACGGCCGCGAGGAGCACCGCCGGGAGGGGGCGGGCGATCCGTGTCGCGACGAGCGTCGCGATCGCGTTCGCGGCGTCGTTGAAGCCATTCGTGAACGCGAACGCGAGAGCGGCGCCGATGACGAGGACGACCCCGGTGGTCACCCGGACCAACCCTCCGTCCGCGCGCTCGCGTCTCGGGCGCTGCGGCGGATGTTAGGCGCCGCAGCCTAGCTGACGCCGGCGCGGCGGAGGAGCGCCGGGATCTCCGTTGGCGTCTCTGCGACGAGGAAGCCGGCGTTCTCGAGAGCCGTGACCTTCGCTGCCGCCGTGCCGCTGCCGCCGCTGATGATCGCGCCGGCGTGGCCCATGCGCTTGCCCTCCGGCGCGGTCCGTCCCGCGATGAAGGCGACCTTCGGGACGTCGGCCATGTGCTCGGCGGCCCACGCGGCGGCGTCCTCCTCGGCCGACCCGCCGATCTCCCCGATGAGGACGATCGCGTCCGTCTCCGGGTCCTCGGCGAACAGCTTCAGGACGTCCGTGTGGTTCGTGCCGATGATGGGGTCGCCGCCGATGCCGATGCACGTGGACTGTCCGATCCCGGCGTCGGTCATCGCCTGGACCGCCTCGTACGTGAGCGTCCCTGAGCGGGAGACGACGCCGACGCTGCCCTCGCGGTGGATTGAGCCGGGGATGATCCCGACCTTCGCGCGGCCGGGGGACGTCGCGCCGGGGCAGTTCGGTCCCACGAGGCGCGCCCCGTACTCGCGGACCACCTCGACGACTCGGAGCATGTCCAGCGCTGGGATCCCCTCGGTGATGCAGAAGACCGTCTTCACGCCCTCCGTGACGGCCTCGAGGATCGAATCCGGCGCTGCGGCCGCGGGAACGTAGAGGACCGACGTGTTCGCCCCGGTCGCGTGGATCGCCTGGGCGACGGTGTCGAAGACCGGCACCGTCCCATGGAGGGCCCTCTGGCCGCCCTTGCCCGGCGTCACGCCGGCGACGATGTTCGTGCCGTAGTCCTGCATCTGCTGCGCGTGGAACTCGCCCTCGCGCCCCGTGATCCCGTGGACGACCAGGCGCGTCTCGCGCCCGACGAGGATGCTCACGCCGCACCTCCGACGGCCCTGGCGGCCGCGACAGCCTTCTCGGCCGCCTCGTCGAGGGTGGCCGCCGTCTCGAACCGGGCGTCGCGCAACAGCGCCCCGGCCTCTTCCGCGTTCGTCCCCACGATCCGCACGACCATGGGCACCTCGCGGTCCTGGATCGCGCGGGCCTCGATGAGGCCGCGGGCGACTTCGTCGCCGCGCGTGATGCCGCCGAAGATGTTCACGAGGATGGCCTGCACCTTCGCGTCAGCGAGGATCAGGCGCATCGCCGCGGCGACCTTGTCCGCCCGCGCGCCGCCGCCGATGTCGAGGAAGTTCGCCGGCTCGCCGCCGGCGCGCTTCACGAGATCCATCGTGGTCATCGCGAGGCCGGCCCCGTTCACCATGCACCCGATCGTCCCGTCGAGCCGGATGAAGCTCAGGTCGTGGATGCGGGCCTCGATGTCCGCCGGGTCCTCCTCGTCGAGGTCGCGCAGCGCCTCGAGGCCGGGATGGCGGGGGAGGCCGGAGTCGTCGAGGACGATCTTCGCGTCGAGAGCCACGACGCGCTCGACCGTGTTCCCGTCGGCGTCGCGCTCGCGGACGATCGCGAGCGGGTTGATCTCCACGAGGTCGGCGTCGTTGTGCAGCATCGTGCTGACGAGGCCCTTGGCGATCAGGACGAAGGACTTCAGGTGCGGGCCGGCGAGGCCGATCCCGAACGCGAGCTTCCGCGCCTGCCAGTCGGCGAGCCCGAGGAGCGGGTGGGCCGCCTCGCGGTGGATCGCGGAGGGGTCGCGCTTCGCGACCTCCTCGATCTCGACACCGCCCTCGGCGGACGCCATCACCACGATCCGTCGGCTGGCGCGGTCGAGGATCGCGCCGAGATAGAACTCCTTCACGATGTCCGCGGCCGGTCCCACGAGCACCTTGCGGACCGTGATCCCCTTGATCGACATCCCGAGGATCGCGTTCGCGGCCGTCTCGGCCTCGTCGCGCGAGCGGGCGAGCTTGACGCCGCCCGCCTTCCCGCGCCCCCCGACGAGGACCTGGGCCTTGATCACGACCGCGCCGGAACCGTCGGCGAGATAGCCCTCGGCGGCGGTGACCGCCTCCTTGACGCTCCGCGCGACGGACCACGGCGGGACTGGCAGGCCTTCCGCGCGGAGCAGCTGCTTCGCGTCGGCTTCCTGGATCTTCACGGGGGCTCCTCTGGGTCGTGGGCGGCCGCGGCCGCATGCATGTCGGGGACCCGTCGATGATACGGCGCGCGCGCCGCCGGCGCGGCTGTGGGGGGTCGCGGGAGGGCGCCGCACCGTCCTCCGCGCCGCGGTAGGATGGGGCGCGGAAGGGTGATCGCGATGCCTCCGCCGCCGTGTCGGCCCGGAGGGTCGACGGCATATCGCCGTGCGCGTCGCACGGGTCCAGACGGAGGCGTGATGCTCCTGCGGTATCGCGGCGGGGCCGGGATGCTCGCCTGGGCGTTCCACCGGATCGCCGGGGTCGCCCTGTTCCTGTTCATCCTCCTCCACGTCCTGGACATCTGGCTCGCGGCGGCGAACCCAGGGCTCTACGACGAGGTCCTCACCGTCTATGCGAGCCTCCCGGGCCGGATCGGCGAGGCCCTCCTCGGCGCGGCGCTGCTGTACCACGCGCTCAACGGGCTGCGCATCATCGCGCTCGACTTCTGGCCGCGTCTCACGCGGTATCACCTCCAGCTCTGGTACGCGTGCTGGGTCGTCTTCTTCGTCGTCGGGATCCCGGGCGCGTACCTGATCATCGCCCCGGCGCTCGGCCTCCCGGGCCTGAAGGGGTAGCGCGATGGCCGTCATCACTCGAGCCGGCCGCGCGCGCCCGCGGAGCGCGGGCTTCGAGCTCGGCGTCTGGTATCTCATCCGCCTGTCGGGCCTCGCGCTCTTCGTCCTCGCGCTCGGGCACTTCAGCATCACCCACTTCGTGTCGGACCCGGCGGAGCAGACGTCGGAGTGGATCTTCGACCAGCGGTGGAGCGGCCTCTTCTGGCGCACCCTCGACTGGCTCATGCTCCAGATGGTCGTCTTCCACGCGTTCCTGGGCATGCGCACCGTCCTGAGCGACTACCTCCGGGGCGGGTGGCGGACCGCGATCCTCATGGTCCTCTACCTGCTCGCCTTCCTCGTCTTCGTCATGGGCACCGTCGCCGTCATGTCGATGCCCGTCGGCCTGGTGCGCTGAGGTACCCATGCGGATCGACACGGACGCCGTCGTCGTCGGAGCAGGCGGCGCGGCACTCTGGGCCGCTCTCGAGCTCGCCCGCGAAGGCGTGGCCACGGCCGTCCTGACGAAGCTCTATCCGACCCGCTCCCACACCGGCGCCGCCCAGGGCGGCGTCTGTGCCGCTCTCGGCAACCTCGAGGAGGATCACTGGGAGTGGCACATGTTCGACACCGTCAAGGGTGGCGACTACCTCACGGACCAGGACGCCGCCGAGGTGCTCTCGCAGGAGGCGATCGAGCGCGTCATCGAGCTCGAGCACATGGGCCTCCCGTTCAACCGGACGCCCGAGGGGAAGATCGACCAGCGACGGTTCGGCGGCCACACGCGCAACTTCGGCGAAGGCCCTGTGAAGCGCGCGTGCTACGCGGCAGACCGGACCGGCCACATGATCCTCCAGACGCTCTACCAGCAGTGCATCAAGGCCGGGGTCACGTTCTACGACGAGTACCACGTCGTGGACGTGGTCTTCGAGGGCGGGGACGCGAGCGAGGGCGGCCGTGTCGCGGGCGTCGTCGCGTACCGCATCGCGGACGGCGAGATCCACACGTTCCGCGCCAAGGCCGTCCTCATGGCCACCGGCGGCTACGGACGTGCCTGGCGGATCACGAGCAACGCGTACACCCTCGCGGGCGACGGGATGTCGCTCGTCTACCGGCGCGGCGTCCCGCTCGAGGACATGGAGTTCTACCAGTTCCATCCCACCGGGATCTACGGGATCGGGATCCTCCTCTCCGAGGCGGCCCGCGGCGAGGGCGGCACGCTGCTCAACAACGACGGCGAGCGCTTCATGGAGCGCTACGCGCCCCGCCTCATGGAGCTCGCGCCCCGCGACATGGTGAGCCGGGCGATCTACCTCGAGATCCGCGATGGGCGCGGGATCGGCGGGAAGGACTACGTCTACCTGGACGTGCGGCACCTGGGCCGCAAGGTGATCGAGGAGAAGCTCCCGGACATCACCGACTTCGCCCGGATCTACCTCGGCGTCGAGCCGCTCAAGGAGCCCGTCCCGATCCAGCCCACGGCGCACTACGCGATGGGCGGGATCCCCACGGACCTCGCGACGCGGGTCATCCGCGATCCCTCCAACACGGTCATCCCCGGGCTCTTCGCCGCCGGCGAGGTCGCCTGCGTCAGCGTCCACGGCGCCAATCGGCTCGGCACGAACTCGCTGGTCGACCTGCTCGTGTTCGGGCGCCGGGCGGGCATCGCGATGGCCGAGTACGCCCGCGGCGCCGCCATGCCCGACCTCCCGCCCGACGCCGACGAGGCGGTCCGGGCCGAGATCGAGGCGCTGCGCGCCCGCCGCGACGGCGAGCGGCCCGAGGTCATCCGCGCCGAGCTCAACCTCCTCATGGACGCCAACGTCGGCGTCTTCCGGGACGAGACGCTTCTGTCCGGGGCCGTCACGAAGATCGCCGCGCTGCGCGACCGCTACGCGAGCGTCGCGGTCCAGGACCGCGGGACGACGTTCAACACCGACCTCCTCGAGGCCCGCGAGCTCGGCTACGTCCTCGACTGCGCGGAGGCCACGGCGGCCTCGGCGCTCGCCCGGAAGGAGAGCCGCGGTGCCCATTCGCGCGAGGACTACCCCGAGCGCGACGACGCCAACTGGCTGGCTCACACGCTCGCGTACCGCCGAGAGGGGGAGCAGCCGGAGCTCCGCTACAAGCCGGTGACCATCACGCGCTTCGAGCCGAAGCCGCGCACGTACTGAGCCTGGAGCAGCGCACATGCAGGTCGACCTCCGCATCCTCCGCTACGACCCCGAGCGGGACGCCGCCCCGCACTGGGAGACGTACGCGGTGGAGGCCGGCCCGATGGACCGGGTCCTCAACCTCCTGCACACCGTGAAGAACACGATGGACGGGACGCTCACGTTCCGGCGGTCGTGCGCGCACGGCATCTGCGGGTCGGACGCGATGCTCATCAACGGTCGCAACCGGCTCGCGTGCAAGATCCGCGTCGAGCAGCTGGGGCGGAGGATCTCGATCGCGCCGATCGGCGGGATGCCGGTGGTGAAGGACCTCGTCGTCGACATGGAGGGCTTCTTCGCGAAGTACCGGACGGTCATGCCGTTCCTCGTGAACGACGCGCCCGTTCCGGAGCGGGAGCGCCGGCAGAGCGTCGCCGACCGCGAGCGCTTCGACGACACGACGAGGTGCATCCTCTGCGCCGCCTGCACGACCTCGTGCCCGAGCTTCTGGGCACGGCCCACGTACCTGGGCCCTGCGGCGATCGTCCAGGCGCACCGGTTCATCTTCGACTCGCGGGACACCGCGGCCGAGGATCGGCTCGAGATCCTCGCGGACGACGACGGCGTCTGGCGCTGCCGGACGACGTTCAACTGCGTCACGGCCTGTCCGCGTGAGATCAACGTCACGGGCGCGATCCTCGAGGTGACCCGCGCGATCGTCGCGCGGCACAGCTGAGGCCGCGCGCGAGCGCGAGCGGCAGAGGCGTCCCGACCGTGCCCCTCCGCGTCGTCATCCGTGCCGACGGCGCCGCGCGCGGCAATCCCGGGCCCGCGTCGGCGGGGGCGGTCGTCATCGACGCGGACCGCGATCCCGCGGGCGCGCGACGGCCGGACGCAACGCCGATCGCCACGGTCAGCGAGTACCTGGGCCATCGGACGAACAACGTCGCCGAGTACACGGCTGTCATCCGCGCGCTCGACGTGGCCATGGGGCTCGGCGCCCGCGAGGTCGAGCTGATCCTCGACTCGAACCTCGTCGTGGAGCAGCTCTCGGGCCGCTGGAAGGTGAAGGACGCGAAACTCGCGGTGCTCCACGCGGAGGCCCTCGGCCGGTTGCGCACGCTCGACGCCTGGTCAGCCCGCCAGGAGCCGCGTGCGCGGAACCGGGCGGCGGACGCCCTCGCGAACGAGGCGATCGACCGTGCGCGTGCCGGGGGCCCGGCGTCGGTCGTCCGGACGCCCGGTGGCGAGTCGGAGCCGGCCGACCGGGCGACAGCGGGCGGCTCGGGGTCGATCGTCGGGGTGCCGGCCGCCACCGGCCGGCTCTGGCAGGCGTCGTCGGAGCCCGAGCTCGAGGCCGGGTTCGACCCGGGCGATGCTGGGCCCGATCCCGGCGACCTGACGGTGACGATCCTGGGGAGCGGGACGAGCGGCGGCGTCCCACGGATCGCGTGCGGCTGCCGGACCTGCACGTCGTCCGACCCCCGGGACCGGCGGACCCGTGCGTCGGCGCTCTTGGCTTTCGGGGAGATGCGCGTCCTCATCGACGCCGGGCCGGACCTCCGCGCGCAGGCCCTGCGCGAGCGGATGGACCGGCTCGACGCCGTGCTCCTCACCCACGAGCACGCCGACGCCATCGGCGGCCTCGACGACCTCCGCCGCTTCAACGAGCTGCACGGCGGGTACCTGGACGTCCGCGCGTACGCCGACAGCCTCGCGATCGTCGTGGACCGCTTCCGGTACGCGTTCGATCCCGGCCAGCGCCGCTTCGTGGGGATCCCGATGCTCCGGCCGGTCGAGGTCGCAGGGCCGTTCCTCATCGGAGGTCGGCGGTTCGTCCCGGTCCCGGTCGTGCATGGCGAGCGCGTGATCGCGGGCTACCGGACCGGCGGGTTCGCGTACTGCTCGGACGTCCAGAGGATCGACCGGGACGGACGGATCCTCCTCCGCGGACTCGACACGCTCGTCGTCTCGGCTCTCCGCGACATCCCGCACCCCACGCACCAGACGGTGGACGAGGCACTGGAGCTCATCGCCGACCTTCGACCGCGGAAGGCCTACCTGACGCACCTCGACCACGATCTCATGCACGCCGAGGTGGAGGCCCGCCTCCCCGACGGCGTCGCGGTCGCGTGGGACGGTCTGAGGCTCCGGGTCCCCGCCTGAGGGACAGGCCGGGCGGAGGCGACGCCGGTGGCGACGCGGTGCTTCGCGGCCGCTGCCGCGCGCCTGACGGGAGACGCCCGGAGGGAACGCGTCGCCGCGGGTGTACGATCGGGCAGCCAGCGAGGCGACCGGACGGTCGCGCGCCCGGGCGGGTCCGCCCGCTCGAGCGTGAGGAAAGTCCGAGCTCCACAGCGCAGGGTAGCGGGTAACGCCCGTCCGCCGCGAGGCGAGGACCAGCGCCACAGAGACGAGCCCGGCGGTCGGCTCCGGCCTGCCGGCGGGGTGAAACGCGGCAAGCTCTACCCGGAGCAAGGCCAAGTAGGAGGGCGATGTCCCGGTCCGCCGGGATGACGGGCGCGCTGCCCGGCCCTCGGGTCGGCCGCACGAGCCGGCGGGTGACCGCCGGCCTCAGATGGATGACCGTCGCCGCGGGGTCTCCCGTGGCACAGAACTCGGCTTACAGGTCGGCTCGCTGGCACGACCCTCGGGACGGCCGGCGGAGCCGGCGCGGGTCAGTCCTCGTCGGGGCGGAAGATCCCCGGTGCCGAGCAGTCGTTGCAGACGTCCGTCGCGACCGTCAGGTCGCCCATGGGGAGCGCGACGCGGTGCATCGGGTGCAGGCAATGGACGTCGTAGCCCGGCGAGTCCGAGTCGACGCAGACGACACGGCGGAACTGGCAGCGCCGAATCCTCGCCTCCGCGAGGCGCGCCGGACCAGGAGCTGGGGTCGTGAGCGCCGGGGCTGCCGTCATGACTCGATGAGACTCCGCATGGGCGGCGAACGCTAGCACCCGGGCGTCCTCTTCGACAAGGTGCCGGACGTACTAGACTCGCGGGCGACATCGGTCACATGGGAGGGTGCGTGATCGGCCCCGAGGGTGGGACGCGGGCGTCCGGAGCAGGGGAGGAGGGCACGGAAGGCGCGGTCGGAGGGCCGCTCGACCCGCCCGCTGTCCCGGGCGTCTACTGTCCCTTCCTCGCCTCGATCGATCTCGCGGACCGCGTCCAGCGGGCACGGCTCGTCCCGGACACCGCGAACCGCTGCCTCTCCACCGGCGAGCCCGCGGCGCCCTCGGCGCGGGACCAGTCCACGTTGTGCCTCACGGCCGCGCACGACCAGTGCTCGCGCCACATCCGGGCGACGACCCGGCGCCCCGAAGCCGGCCTGCAGCCGACCCCCGGGCCGCGCATCTCGCCGCCGATCCTGGCCGCAGCCGGGGTCCTCGGGCTCGCCGCGCTGCTCGCCGGTGTCTCGCTCGCCGCGAACGGTGATCTCTCGGTGGGAGTGGGTTCGCCGGGATCGCCGGCTCCGTCGGCGCCGGCCGCACCCGCGACGGTCGCGCCGACGTTGCCACCCGCGCTGACGCCCGCGCC
>JAKAJU010000192.1 GCA_021813655.1 Chloroflexota bacterium
GGCGCGAGCCGGCGGCGACCGCCGGCGGACTCCCGTCGCGCCGAAGCTCCGCCCGGAGCCTGCGGCTCCGAGCGGCGCGCCGTCCGTCGCCGGCGGTCGCGGTCTTCGGGGCGGCACCCGGACCCGGCTGCCGGACCCGCGGCGTCAGCCGCCGATGCGGACGAGCCAGCGGCCCTCCGCGCGCCCGCCGAGGATCGCGTCGAGCGCCCCGGGGAGCCCTTCGAGGCCGATCTCCGTCACGTCGTCGCCCAGGGACGCCGGCCGCAGATCCGTCGCGAGCCGCCCCCAGAGCGCGCGGCGCTCGTCGATCGGGACCATCGAGGAGTCCATCCCGAGCAGCGCCACGCCGCGGAGGATGAAGGGGAAGACCGTCGTCGCCAGGGCGGGCCCGCTCGCGTTGCCGCTCGCGGCGACGGCGGCGCCGCGCCGGAGCGTGCGGAGGACGTATGGCAGCGTGGCCGCCCCGACGCAGTCCACCGCACCCGCCCACCGCTCCGTCTCCAGGGGACGGCCCTCGCCCGCGACGACCGCGTCCCGTGGGAGGATCCCGGCCACGCCCCGCGCGCGCAGGCGCTCCGCGGCCGCGGGCTTCCCGGTCATCGCCCACACCTCGTGACCCCGTGCGAGGAGGATGCGGGACGCGATCCCGCCCACGCCGCCGCTCGCGCCGGTCACGAGAACCGGACCGTCGCCGGGCCTGAGTCCCCTCTCCTCGAGGACGGCCACGCTCGCGGCGGCGGTGTACCCGGCGGTCCCGATCGCGGCAGCGTCGCGGGGCGACAGGCCGGCCGGGAGCGCGAAGGTCCACCCGGCGGGGACGCGTGCGTAGGCCGCGAATCCGCCATGCCGCGAGACACCGATCTCGTACCCGTGCGCGACCACCTGCGTCCCGTTCGCGAACGCCGCGTCCTCGCTCGCGACGACCGTGCCGACGATGTCGATCCCGGGCACGAGTGGCGAGATACGCGCGACGCGGCCATCGGGGATGGTCGCGAGCGCGTCCTTGTAGTTGACGCCCGACCAGTCGACCCGCACGAGGACCTCGCCGGGAGGAAGGTCGTCGAGCGAGAGCGATCGGACCCCGCGCTCCACACCGCCGTCCACCTTCTCCGCGACGAAGGCGTCGAACCGGTCGGGGATGGCGGTCATGGCGCGTCGCCTCCTGTTGTCCGCGGCGGCGTGCACGGGCTCACGCGACCGCCTGGCCGGGCGCTGGCGCGTGCACCCGCACGCCGGTGAGGCCACGCGCCACGAGCTCCTCCTCGAGCTGCGCGGGGGTCCCGGCGAGGATCGGGAACGTCCCGTAGTGCATCGGCACCACGTCCTCGACCCCGAGCATCTCCACGGCGAGCGCGGCCCCGCGCGGGTCCATCGTGTAGTGACCGCCGATCGGCAGCATCGCGAGGTCAGGGGCGAACAGGTCCCGGATCAGGCGCATGTCCGAGAAGACCGCGGTGTCGCCGGCGAAGTACACGCGGTACCCGTCCTCCATCTCGATGACGAACCCGACGGGCTCTCCGAGGTGGATCGGCGCGTCGTCGTCCTCGCCGATGAGGTTGCCGGCCGAGTGCTCGGCTGGAACCATCGTCACGCGCAGCCCGCGGACCTCGGCGGTCCCGCCCTTGTTCATCCCGATGATCTCGGTGCGCTCGCCGGCCTTCGCGCCGGCGCCCACCCAGAGGCTGAGCTCGTGGATCTGCGGCCAGGCCGGGTGGGTCCTCCGCGCGATCTCGAGCGCGTCGCCGAGGTGGTCGGCGTGTCCATGCGAGACGAGGAGGACGTCGCAGCGCTCGACCGCCGCAGCTGCGCGGGGGCTCAGCGGATTGCCGAACCACGGGTCGAGGAGGATGGTCCGCCCGCCCGGGGAGACGACCTCGAAGCAGGCGTGGCCGAACCACGTGATGGTGAGCTGACGGTCGAGTGCCATCGGACGCCTCCCGCGGAACCGTGGCGCGGGCCGTGGTGTCATCGCCCGCGGACCCCGCCATCGTAGCGGGCCGGTACACTCGGCCGGTGGCCACGGAGCAGATCGCGCGCAGTCTCGCGTTCATCAACTGGACGGTCCTCGCCGGCCTCGCGGCGGGATCGTTCCTCGCCGCGGAGGTCGCGCGCCGGCGCACCGAGGCGACACCCGGATTCGTCCGGTTCACGGCGCTCGCGGCAGGTGTCTTCGCGGTCCTCGCCGCGATCTCCGACACGGCCCTCCCCGTCCCGGGACCGGATGCGCCGATCGTCGCCGCACCGGCGTTCGCCGGCCCGCGCGAGGGGCTGCTCGTCGCCCTCGCCGTCATCGCCTTCCTCTACGCGGCGCTCGTCGGCCGACCGCGTGCGGCGGCGGTCCTCGGCGCGCTCGGGATCGTCGCCGGGTTCGGGGCGATCGTCGTCGGAGCTGTCGGATGGGCGGGGGGCTTTCCGGACGCGGGGCCGCTGCTCGTCGAGCTCGTCGCTCTCGCGCTCTCGACGGGCGGCGTCTTCGCGGCCATGATCCTCGGTCACTGGTACCTCGTCACCCCGAAGCTGCCGACCCAGCCGCTCGTCCTCTTCGCGAAGCTCCTGCTCGGTGTCGTCGGGGTCCAGCTCGTGTTGTTCGTCGTCTGGCTGGCGACCGGCGCCGGCCTGGGTCTGCCTCCGTTCCAGCCGCTCGTGGGGCCCTGGGCGTTCTTCGTCTGGATGCGGCTCCTCGTCGGCCTCGTGTTCCCGCTCGTCCTCTCGTGGGCCGCCCTCCAGACCGCACGGACGCGGTCGATGGAATCCGCGACCGGGCTCCTCTACATCGACGTCGGCGCGATCGCCGTCGGCACCATCCTCGCCTCCGGCCTCTATTTCGGGGCCGGCCTGCTCGTCTGAAGGAGTCCTCCGATGCAGCCCGAGGGATACGTCCCCGACGCGACCGACCTCGCGTTCATCGCCTCGGCCACCCCGGACCCCGAGCCCGCGCTCCTCGCCCTCGAGGCGGAGGGGATCCGCGACCGGGTCCCGATCGTCGATCGGCCGGCCGGCCTCCTCCTCCGCGCGCTCGCCCATGGCCGGCGGCGGATCGTCGAGATCGGGACGGCGATCGGGTACTCGACGCTCTGGCTCGCTCTCGGATCGGCGCCGGGCGGGACGGTGGTGACGATCGACCCCGACACCGCGCGCACCGCGCGCGCTCGCGAGCACTGGCGGAGCGCCGGGATCCCCGACGGCCGCATCGCCGTCGTGGGGCGGCGTGCCCTGGACGCGTTCGCCGCGGACATCCCGGAGCTGCGCGGCCCGTTCGACCTCGCGTTCATCGACGCCCTCAAGCCCGAGTACAGCGCGTACCTGGAGGCGCTCGTCCCGCGACTCGCACCGGGCGCGCTCGTGATCGCCGACAACGTCCTCTACGGCGGCCTCGTCGCCGGGCGGCGCGGGTTCCGCGAGGAGACGGCGAGCGAGCTGCGGAGCGCCGAGGCGCTGCGCTCCTTCGACGCGACGGTCCTCGCCGACCGGCGGTTCGTCGCGACGATCCTGCCGATCTGCGACGGCGTCCTCCTCGCGACGTACGTGGGGGACGGCGCATGACCGGCGACGCGACCCCGGCGGGGCGGCTCCGCGTCCGCATCCGGCTCTTCGCCCGCCTGCGCGAGCTGGCGGGCGCGCGTGTCGTGGACGTCGAGGTGGACCGTGGCGCCGTCGTCGACGACGCCTGGCGCGCGCTCGTCGTCCTGCATCCGGCCGTCGCGCCGATGCGCCCGCACGTCCGGTTCGCGGTCGACGGCGCCTACGTCGACGCCTCCGCGCCGCTCGCCGACGGCGCGGAGGTCGCCTGCATCCCGCCGGTCAGCGGCGGGGCGGGTGACGAGGCGGGCCACGGGGGCGCGCCGCGAGAGACGCGGATCCTCGAGGTCCGCGACGAGCCATTCGACGCGTCGATCCTCGCGGAGCTCTGCGCGCGGCTCGCGACGGACGAGGACGGCGCCGTGGTCGGCTTCATCGGGCGGACGCGGATCACCGCGGGCGCGCCGGCGCCGGGAGAGGAGGCCGAGGCGGCGCGGTTCGCCGGGCTCCCGGTCCGCGCCCTCGAGTACGAGGCTCTCGAGCCACTCGCGCTCCGCGTGCTCGGCGAGATCGCCGACGAGGTGGCCGCGCGCTTCGGTGTCGATCGGCTCGCGATCGTGCACCGGACGGGCCCCGTCCCCCTGGGCGAGCCGGCCGTCGCGATCGTCGCGGTGGCGCCACACCGCGCGGAGGCGTTCGACGCGGCGGAGTACGCCATGGACGAGACGAAGGCGCGCGCACCCATCTGGAAGGCCGAGGCGTACGGTGACGGTCACGTCTGGGTCGGCGCCCCGGCCCGGCCCGGACCGGGCGGACCAGGCGCGCCGGCGGACGACTCCACGCATCGGCGGGCGGCGGATGACGGCGGGCGGGATGCGTCCGGGGAGGGGCGGTCGTGAAGGTCTGGATCAGCGTCGACATGGAGGGGATCGCCGGCGTCGCGCACCCGCGCCCCACCGAGCGGGCGGACCAGGGATACCCGGCCGCAGCCGCGCTCATGGTCGCGGAGGCGAATGCCGCCGTCGAAGGGGCGCTGGCCGCCGGGGCCGACGAGGTCGTGGTGAACGACAGCCACGGCTCGATGTTCAACCTCGACCCAGCGTCGCTCCACGAGGCCGCGCGACTGATCACTGGCCAGAAGGCCTGGTCGATGGTGGAGGGAGCCGGGCCCGGGAGCGGCGTGGACGTGGCCCTCTGCGTCGGGTACCACGCGCGCGCCGGCCACCCGACGGGGACGATCGCCCACACCTACTCGTACGGACCCGTGGAGACGCGCCTCGGCGGCCGTCCGGTCGGGGAGGCGGGGATCAATGCGATGGCCCTGGGCGCATGGAGCGTCCCGATCGGGATGGTGACCGGGGACGATGCGCTGGCCGAGGAGGTGGCCGCCTGGCTCCCCTCCGCCGAGCGCGTCGTGGTGAAGCACGGGATCGGGCGGCACGCGGCGAGCGCGCTCCATCCGGCGCGAGCCCGGGCGCTCGTCCGAGACGGCGCCGAGCGCGCCGTCCGTGCCGCGGCCGCCGGGCGGCTCGCGCCGCTCGTCCTGGCGGCCCCGATCGTCCTCGAGACCGACTGGTCCAACGCGGCCCAGGCGGACCTCGCAGCCATCGTCCCGCTCGCGACCAGGGTCGGCGACCGGACCGTGCGCATCGAGACCGACGATCCGCTCCTCGCCTACCGGGCATTCCTCGCGGGGATCCGCCTCGCGTCCCTCGCCGCCTGAACGTCCACCCGCCCGGTCCCTCGGCGGCCGCGGTCGTGGCCGGCACCCACCGGCACGGCCTTCCGGCGCGCGCGGCCGCGTAGCATAGGCGCGTGGACAGCCGACCTGGAGCCGGCATCGACCGCGTGCGGCGACTCGCGGCGGACCTCGCCGCCTCGCTCGGTGCTGACGCGCGCGTCGCCACGACCGTCGGAGTGGAGCGGGCGACGCTCCGCCTCCTCGGGGTCGGCGGGCTCGACCACGCCGGCCGGCCTCTCGCGGCGTCGGTCGTGGACAGGGCCATCGCGAACGACCCGGTGCGCCTCGCGCGCGGCGTGCTCCTTCCGTTCGTCGCCGCCGTGATGCTCTACGAGGCGCCGCCGCTCGACATCGCCACCGACGTCGCGAGCGGCGCGATCGACCTCGATCTCGAGGCCGAGGCGCTCGCGGATCCGGTACGGAGGGCAGAGGTCGAGACGGTCGCCGAGGCGCTCATGGTGACGGCCTTCGCGCGGATCGAGGCGAACCGGACCGCGCGCTTCGACGTTCTCGACGTCCTCGGCGACGCGCCCGAGCCGCTCGTCGGGGTGCCGCTCCGCGCCACCCACATCGACCGCTCACGGGACGAGGCGGCGGTGCTCGTGGCGGGCGGCGCGGACATCCTTCGTGTCGAGGTTCCCGCGAGCCGCGAGCTCGCCGACCTGCTCGTCGGAACATCCGACGCGGTCCTCGCGGACGCCGGCATCCGCATCGCGCGGGAGCCACGGGCCGCCGACGGCCCGGCGCCGACCGGCAGCCAGCGCGCCCTCGCGGCGATCCGGTCGATCGTGGACGAGGGGGCGGCCGAGGGGCGTGCGTACGCGGGCGTCGCCGTCGTCCCCCGCGCCCTCGGCGGACCCGAGCTCTCGGTGGTGGCGAGCCTCGAGCGGATCGACGACGTCCACGCCGATCCGCTGAGCGAGATCGTCGTCGCCGGCGTGGAGCCGGCCCGCGCTCTCGCTGACCACTCGTTCCTCCGGCGGCTCCTCCGTCGGGCTGGCTGCCGCGTCGTGGTCGACGCAGGCGCGCTCGCGGTCGGACCCGACCTCGCGACCGGGCTGCCGGCGCCGGCCGTCGGCCGCGCGGGCCGCGCGCTCGCGCTCCAGGCGCTCAGCGTGGAGCTCGCCCGGGCAGACGGCCTCGAGGACGGCGACCTGCTCCTCGGATCGCTCCCACCGTGGCTCCTCGCCGAGAGGTCCGCCGGGGCGATCGCGCTCGCCTATGTCGCGGCGCAGCGGCGCCTCTACCCGGGGATCGGCTTCATGCTGTCCGAGCCGGAGGGTCCGAGCCCCTCGCGGGACCGCTGGTGCCAGCTCGGGACGCTCGCGCTGATCGTCGCCGGTGGGGCGGCCGTCGTGAGCCGCGACGCGAACGAGGATTCGGTCGCCGCAGTCGTCGACGAGACGCGGTCCTCCGCGGAGACGGCTGCCCGGCTCGCGGTCGATGCGGGACCCATCGCGTTCGGCCCCGGGCTCGACGCCGCCGGCGCCGCGATCGCCGCGTCGGCGATCGAGACGCTCGAGGGGCTCGACAGGTCGGGCTGGGGCGCGATCCTCGGCAGCGTGGCGCCGCCGGGATCCCATCTCGCCGCTGGGACGAGCGCCCCGCGGGCGGACGCGCCGGACGTGTTCGCGATGGGGATCCGGGCGACGGCCTGACGCCGGTCGCGTCCGGCCGGGGCGCGGGTCAGCGGGCGAGATCCGCCAGCGCCTCGCCGAGCCGGTCCACCTCGTCCGCGGAGTTGTAGTGCACGAGTCCCACGCGGACGGCGCCGCCCGAGTCCGCGAGGCCGAGCCGCTCCATGAGCCCGGTCGCGTAGTAGTCGCCGTCCCACGTGAAGAGGCCACGGCGCCCGAGCGCTGCCGCGGTCTCGGCCGGGCTCTGGGAGCCGACGCGGAAGGCGATCGTCGGACATCGCTCGTCGAAGCGCGCGCGGTCGCGGATCCCCCACGTCCGGATGCCGGGGACCGCGTCGAGGCGATCCATGAGCCGCGTGAAGAGCTCCATCTCCGTCGCGCGGATCGCCGTCATCGCGGCCTTGAGGGCGAGGCGTCGGCCGCCGTACCGCGAGAGCCCGTCGGCGAACGGCGTCCCGAACCGTTCCCCGAGCTCCACGAGGTATTCGATCGCGGCGGCCGTGCCCGCGATCCCCTCGTGGTTCTGGGTCCCGGTCTCCCACCTGTCCTCTGCGGGCCGCACCTTGAACGCGGGTAGCGCGTCGAGAAGCTCGCGCCTCCCGAACAGGATCCCGACGTGGGGGCCGTAGAACTTGTACGCCGAGCAGAGCAGGAAGTCGCAGCCGAGCTCCCGGACGTCGATCGGCGCGTGCGGTGCGTACGCGACCGCGTCCACCGAGACGGTCGCGCCGGCATCGTGCGCGATGGCGACGATCTCGGCCACCGGGTTGATCGTGCCCACGGCGTTGGAGGCGTAGCCCACCGCGACGTGGCGCGTGCGCGGGCCGATCGCCTCGCGGAGGGAGTCCAGGTCCAGCGTGCAGTCTTCCTCTCGTATATCCACCCGGCGGACGACGACGTCGCGCTCGCGGGCGAGCGCCTCCCACGGGCCCACGTTCGCCTCATGGTCGAGCCGGGTGACGACGACCTCGTCGCCGGGCCCGAGAGTGGCCCCGATCGAGCGACTCAGCGTGAAGTTCAGGGTGGTCATGTTCGCCCCGAACTTGACCTCGTCGACGTGCGCGCCGAGAAAGTCCGCGACCAGCTCGTGGGCGTGCGCGAGCATCGCGTCGCTCCGCTCGCTCGTCAGGAAGCGCCCGCCGTGGTTCGCGTTCATCGTCCGCAGGTAGCGCGTCATCGCGTCGATGACGCGCTGGGGGACCTGTGTCCCGCCGGGACCATCGAAGAACGCGACCGGGCGCCCTCCCTCCGTGATCGCGAGGGCGGGGAACTGGTGGCGGATCGCCGGTACGTCGATCGCGGGCATGGGCCGATGGTAGCGGCCGCGCGCGGCTCGCACCGGGAGGTGGCGCGCGGGAAGCCCGGTCGCCGTCCACGTCGGGTATCGTCGCTCGCCACGGACCGCCGCGCACCCGGGGCCCGGACGGAGCAGAGGAGGGACCATGCGCTACCGCCGGATGCCCATCGAGGCCGAGTCGCCGGAGGAGTTCGGGTACGACCGCATCCGCTGCAACCTGGCCGAGAGCTCGGTCTCCGACGCGTCGCTCGCCCTGCTGGGCACCGACCTGGGCGATCTCCTGCTCCAGTACGGCGACCACCGCGGGCTCCCGGCCCTCCGCGAGCACATCGCGTCGGACGGGCCGGGCCTCGAGGCCGACGACATCCTCGTCACCGCGGGGGCGGCCGGCGCGCTGTTCCTCGTCGCGACGACCCTCCTGCAAGAGGGCGACCACCTCGTCGTCGTCCGGCCGAACTACGCGACGAACATCGAGACGCCGCGGGCCATCGGCGCGGAGATCGCCTTCGTTGACCTCGCGTTCGAGGACGGCTGGCGCATCGATCCCGACCGCCTCGCTGCGGCCGTCACCGACCGGACCCGTCTGGTCTCGATCACCGTCCCGCACAATCCGACCGGCCGCGGGATGGACGAGCCGGACCTCCGCGCGATCGTCGCCGCCTGCGAGGCGCGCGGCGTGACCCTCCTCGTCGACGAGACGTATCGCGAGATGCGGTTCGGTGGGCCGCTCCCGGTCGCCGCGTCACTGTCGGAGCGGGCGATCTCCGTCTCGAGCCTGAGCAAGACCTACGGGCTGCCGGGGATCCGGACAGGGTGGGTCGCGTGCCGCGATCGGGACCTCGTGGAGCGCCTGCTCGCCGCGAAGGAGCAGGTCTCGATCACAGGCTCGATCGTGGACGAGACGATCGCGCTCCGGGCCCGGCGCATGCGCGACGCCTGGCTGCCGGGGATCCTGGCCGGGATCGAGGAGAGGCTCGGCGTCGTGCGGGATTGGGTCGCCGCGGAGGACCTCGTTGAGTGGGTCGAGCCGGACGGCGGGGTCGTCTGCTTCCCGCGCATCCGAGGGGACGTGGACGTGGACACGGCCGCCTTCCACCGCATCCTGCTCGACGACCATGCCACCATCGTGGGCCCCGGGCGGTGGTTCGAGCGCCCCGACGCGTACATGCGGATCGGGTACGGCTGGCCGGCGCGGGAGCGCCTCGTCGAGGGCCTCGTGAACGTGAGCGCGGCGATCCGGAAGGCGCGCCGGTAGAGCCGCGCGGCGCCGCCCGGCAGCGGCGGCCGGGGCGCGTGCTCCGGATCGCGTCAGCCCAGGCTCATCGCGGGGATCACGTGGACGACGCTCAGGCGGTCACTGGACCCTCGCCGCGCCCGCGTCTCCTCCCGCCACCGGCCGATCCGCGCCTCGCGCGCCTTCGGCTCGGGGCGATACGATGCGCACATGAAGCCCCTTGGCCTGCCTCGCCTCGCCGTTCGGCGCGCGCCCGTCGACCTCGAGACGCTCAGGCTGTCGCGGGCACGCCTGGCGGCGATCGCGGGGTTCGTGGTCCTCGGGCTGGTCTGGTTGAGCGTCATCGGCCTGGCCGAGCCCTTCGTGTGGGGCGCGCTGGGCACGGGACACGACGCGCGGCCCTACTGGGAGACCGCGATGCGCGATCCATATGCGCGCAACGTGGTCGGGGGATGGGACTCATACCTCTACTCGCCCGCGTTCCTGCAGGTCCTCGCGCCCCTCCGCTCGCTCCCGTGGATCGCGTTCATCGGTGGGTGGGAGGCCATCCTCCTCGTCGCGACGGCCGCGCTCGCCGGCCCGGTCCTGCTCGCGCCGGTCGCGCTATTCGTCACGACCGAGCTGTGGGGAGGGAACGTGACGCTGCTCATCGCCCTCGCCGTCGTGGCCGGCTTCCGCTGGCCGGCCACCTGGTCGTTCGTCCTCCTGACGAAGGTCACCCCGGGCGTCGGGCTCCTGTGGTTCGCCGTGCGGCGCGAGTGGTGGTCGCTCGCGACCGCGCTCGGGGCGACCCTCGCGGTCGTCGCGATCTCCACCGTGGTGGCGCCCGGCGTCTGGCGCGACTGGATCGACCTGCTCCTGTGGAACGCCGGGCGGCCGATAGCGTCCGGATCGATCCCGATCCCGCTCGTCGTCCGCTTTCCGATCGCCGTCGCGCTGCTCATCTGGGGTGGGCTGACCGACCGCCGATGGGTGGTCCCCGTCGCGTGCCTCCTCGCGCTTCCGGTCATCTGGTACGGCAGCCTCTCGCTCCTCGCCGGTGTCATCCCGCTCGCGCTCCCCGACCTCGCGAAGCGCTGGCCGATCCTCGGCGTCCGCTGGCGCGATCTGCTCGGCGACCGCTCGGCTGTCCCGCTCCGGACGGAGTCGGGCAGCAACGGATGACGGTCGCGGACGATCGGTCCGGCCCGGCACCGGCGGTCACTCCGGGGGATGCGTCGGGCGGCTCGGAGGGCCGGGTCGCAGGCCTCCGGTCCCACTGGGAGCTCGCTCCGGACGTCGTCTTCCTCAACCACGGGTCGTTCGGCGCGACGCCGGCCGTGGTCCTCGCCGACCAGGCACGCTGGCGTGCCCGGATGGAGTCGGACCCTGTCGCGTTCTTCGTCCGGGACCTCGACGGGCTGCTCGCCGGGGTCCGCGCCGCGCTCGGTCGGTTCGTCGGCGCCGATCCCGAGGACCTCGCCCTCCTTCCGAACGCCACCGCGGGCGTGAACACCGTGCTCCGCTCGCTCACGTTCAGCCCCGGCGACGAGCTGCTCGCGACCGGCCACGAGTACAACGCGGCCGTCAACGCGCTCCGATTCGCAGCCGCGCGCGACGGCGCGACGGTCGTCGTCGTGGACCCCGGGATGCCGGTCATCGGCGCGGACGACGTCGCGGACCGGATCCTCGATGCGGTCACGCCCCGGACCCGCCTCGCCCTGATCTCGCACGTGACGAGCCCGACGGGTGTCGTCCTGCCGGTCGAGCGACTGGTGCCCGCCCTCCGCGAGCGAGACGTCGAGACCCTCGTCGACGGCGCGCATGCCCCCGGGATGCTCCCGCTCGATCTCGACGCCCTCGGCTCCGCGTACTACACGGGGAATTGCCACAAGTGGGTCTGCGCGCCGAAGGGCGCGGCCTTCCTCCACGTCCGTCGGGACCTCCGGGACGCGGTCCGCCCGCTCGCGATCAGCCACGGCGCGAACGATCCGGACCCCGACCGACCGCGGTTCCGCAAGGAGTTCGACTGGACCGGGACGGACGACCCGACCGCGTGGCTCGCGATCCCGGCGGCGCTCGCGACGATCGGCGGCCTCCTGCCGGGCGGCTGGCCGGCCGTCATGGCGGCGAACCACGCGCTCGCCCTGCATGGCCGGGACCTGATCCTCGACGCGCTCGCGAGGATCGAGCCCGGGCCCCCTCGCGCAGGCGCCCCGGACGCGATGACAGGCTCGATGGCGACCGTGACGCTTCCGGGCCGCGGGGCGGAGCCGTTCGTCTCCCGCTCGCCGCTCGACGTCGACCCGATCGGCGCCGCGCTCTGGGAGCGATGGCGGATCGAGGTCCCGATCCTCGCGATCCCGGGACGGCCGGGCGAAGGGCGTCTCGTCCGGATCTCGGCGCAGCTCTACGACACGCCCGACGAGTACGCCCTCCTCGCGGGGGCGCTCGCGGAGCTCTGCGCGGCCTGAGGGCGCGGCCGCCGGGCGTCGCCGCGGCCACCGGCGGGCCCGTCGCCGAGGCCGTCCTCGGCCCGGGCGGCCCCGACCTGCCTAGCGCCCCGCCTTGTACGGGTAGACGACCCAGCCGTCCACGGTCGCCGCCCACGCGTCGGGCCGCTCGGCCACCAGGGAGCGGCCGGGCTTGTAGTGGAGGACCGCGATCGTCGGCATGCCGCCGGCGGCTCGGACGCGTTCCACGACCGCAGCCATCGTGGCTCCCGTCTCCCAGACCTCGTCCACGACGAGGACGCGTTGGCCGCGGAGCAGCGCCGCGTCGGGGAAGTGGTGGAAGAGGACCTCGTCGCGCGTCTCGCCCTCGTCGTCGTAGTACTCCACCGCCGCCACGAGGATCTCGCGGATCCCGAGCCGGTACGCGAGCATCCCGGCCGGTACGAGGCCGCCGCGCGTCACCGCGAGGAGCAGGTCGTACTCCTCGGCGCGGCCGACCGCCTCCGCAAGGCGTGCCACCAGCTCGTCGAGCTCCGCCCAGGAGACCGGCGCCGGTGCCGGCTCTGTCCTGTCGCCGCTCACGGCGCCGTCTCCTTCGATCGCCCGGCGTCGATCGCGTCCTCCCAGTCGAGCCACTCCACCGGGTTCGCATCCAGATACGCCTTCACCGCGACGCCGACCGTCGGGAAGAAGAGGTCGCGCCCCAGGCTCTCCTGGAGGCCGTAGCGTTGGAGCCGGTCCTTCACGGGGTCCTTCATTTCGGCGAATGCGAGCTCGATGCCCCGCCGGACGAGCTCCTCGTCCAGCTCGCCGATCGCCTCGGCGGCCGTCGTGTCCACGTCGGTGATCGGTTCGGCGGCCACCACGACCCACCGGACAGGGACCTCGGCCTCGTCCACCAGGTCGAGGATCCTGGCGCGGAAGAGGTCCGCGTTCGCGAAGAAGAGCGGCGCGTCCCATCGGAAGAGCAGGAGCCCGGGGACCTGCCGCGCCTCGCCGTACCGGCTCACGTCGTGGTAGCCCTTCAGGCCCTCGACGCGCCCCATCACGGCGTCGTGTGGCCGCCAGGCGCGCCGCACGAAGTCGAGGAGCGAGAGGACGACCGCGAGGCCGATCCCGCCGATGACCCCGAGGATCGCGACGCCGAGGAAGCTGGCCACCGAGACGAGAGCGTCGGACCGGCGCACGCGGGAGAAGCGAACGATCGCACCGATGTCGAAGAGGCCGAGCACGGCGCAGATGACGACCGCCGCGAGCGCCGCCTGCGGGAGGTTCCGCAGGAGGCCCGGCGCCACCACGAGCAGCACGACGATCGCAAGGGCGCCGACGACGTTCGCGAGCTGCGTCCGCGCCCCCGCCGCCTCGGCCGTCGGGGTCCGGGACGAGCTGCTGCTGACCGGGAAGCCCTGGAACAATCCACCGGCCATGTTCGACAGCCCGAGCGCCGTCACCTCGCGGTCGGGGTCCACGCGGTAGCCCATCCGGCCGGCATACGTCCGCGAGAGGACGCTCGTGTCGGCGAATGAGACGAGGGCGATCCCCAGCGCGCCGACGAACAGGGCCGGCAGATCGGCGGCCGGGAAGGTGGGCAGCGACGGGAATGGGAGTCCGCGCGGGACCTCCCCGACGACGGAGATCGTCGTCGCGAGGTCGAGGACGGAGACCGCGACCGTCGCGAGGATCACCGCGATGAGCACGCCGGGGATCCGCGGCGCGACCGCCTTCAAGCCCAGGATGATCGCGATGCAGACGACGCCGATCGCGAGCGCCTGTGGCTTCGTCGCACCGTCAGCGAGCTCCTGGAGGAACTCGACGAAGCCGCGGATGAGGCCCTCGGCGTCGACCGAGAACCCGAACAGCTTGGGCAGCTGGCTGACGATGACGGTCAGCGCGATGCCGTTCATGTAGCCGACGCGTACGGGCTTCGACAGGAGATCCGTGACGAAGCCGAAGCGCGCGAGCCCGGCCCCGACGCACAGCAGGCCGGTGATGATCGCGAGCGCGCCCGCGAGCGTGATCGCGCGGGACGGATCGCCCCCCGCCATCGGCAGGATCGTCGCGGCGATGAGCGCGGCGAGCGCCGAGTCCGGCCCCAGGACGAGGATGCGCGACGGGCCGAAGACGGCATACGCGAGGAGCGGAACGATCGTGGCGTAGAGCCCGGTGATCGCCGGGAGCCCGGACGCCTCCGCGTAGCCCATCCCCGCCGGGACGAGGAGGGCGCTGAGGATGACGCCGGCGACGATGTCGCCGCGGAGCAAGCGCCGGTCATACGTCCGCAGCGTCGTGAGACCGGGCAGCCAGGCCTCGAGACCCGTGACATGTCGGCTCGTCCCCGGACGGGTGTCCCTGCCGGTCGCGTCGACGACGGGCGGTCCTGTCACCGTCATGTGCCGAAGCCTAGCGGCGGCGGCCCGCCCGCGACGGGCGTCCGTGCGACCATCTGCGCGCAGGAATCGCAGACCGTCGCACGCGGAGGCCCCATGCGCACGATCCTCCTCTGGATGGCGCGGAACCCCTGGCTCCGGGATCGGGTCCCGCGGCTCGCGTTCGTGCGGCGCGCGGTCCGGCGCTTCATGCCCGGTGAGGACGTCGCCGACGCCCTGAAGGCGGCCGACGCCCTCATGGCCTCCGGGCAGGGGATCCTCTTCACGCGCCTCGGCGAGAACCTCACCTCCATCGCCGAGGCCGACGTCGTCGCCGCCCACTACCACGACGTGCTCGACGAGGGCCGTTCGCGGGATCGGCCGATCGAGATCAGCGTGAAGCCGACCCAGCTCGGTCTCGACATCGACCGCGAGGCGACCTTCGCCCACTGCGATCGGCTCGCGACCCACGCGGCCGAGGTGGGCTCGTGGTTCTGGCTCGACATGGAGGGCTCGCCGTACGTCGACCCGACGATCGAGCTGTACGAGCGGCTCCGCGCGACCCACGACAACGTGGGGATCTGCCTCCAGGCGTACCTTCGACGGACCGCCGTGGACGTCCGCCGGCTCCTCGCCATCCGCCCCGCGATCCGCCTCGTGAAGGGGGCGTATGACGAGCCCGCCGCGATCGCCTACCGACGGAAGGCCGAGGTGGACGCGTCGTACCAGACGGTCGCCGTCGCCATCGCCGAGGCGGCCCGTGACGGGAACGCGCGCCTGGGCCTCGGCACGCACGACGTGGAGCTGGTGCGGCGGATCGCGACGTTCGCAGAGGCGGCCGGCGTGCCCCGCGAGAAGCTCGAGGTCCACATGCTCTACGGGATCCGCGCGCCGGAGCTGCGACGCCTCCAGAAGGAGGGGTTCCCGGCCTTCACCCTCGTCGCGTACGGCGAGTTCTGGTACCCGTGGTACATGCGGCGCCTCGCCGAGCGCCCGGCGAACGTCATCTTCGCGCTCCGGCAGATCCTGCCGTAGCGAATGGGCCTCTCGGGTCCCGCCGGTCTCCTCGACATCGAGGCCCTCGCCCGGCGTCCACGATGGCTTCGAGCGATGGGGTGCGGCCGGCCGCCCGGAGCTCCTCGCCGAGGCCGACCGCGAGCTCGCGCGGATCGAGGCACGGGCGCGCGCCGCAGGCGCCGCCCACGGCCCACCGCCATCGCCGGGCCGAGCGCCCGGTCCCACCGGGAGTGATCCCATGCGCCTGAGCCCCGCCTTCCTCTCGGAGGCCGACCGCGAGCGCGTCCATCGCGAGAGCCTGCGGATCCTCGCCGACGTGGGGGTACGGTTCCGCGGCGACCGAGCGCTCCCGCTCCTCGGGAAGGCCGGCGCGCGCGTGGACCCGAGCTCCGGCATCGCCCGGATCCCGGGGGAGCTCGTGGCGCGATCCCTCGCCGCCGCGCCCCGCGCGTTTGTCCTCGGCGCGCGGAACGCGGCCCATGACTTCGCGGTGCCCTCGCCGGTCACCCGCTTCGCGATCGACGGCACCGCCGCCTTCGTGACGGACTTCGAGACGGGCGAGCGGCGATACGGCACGCGGCGCGACATCGAGGCCGCGATGCGGGTCTTCCAGCGCATCGACCTGGGGGTCATGGCGTGGGCGCCAACATGCGCCTCGGACGCGCCCGCCCCCTCCCGCGCCGTCCACGAGTTCCTCACGATGGCCGCCACGTGCTCCAAGCACGGGCAGCACGAGATCCACACCGTGGCCCAGGTCCCGTACCTGGAGGCCGGGCTGACGGCGATCGCCGGGGGCGAGGCGATCCTCCGGGAGCGCCACCCGTACTCGCTCATCTACTGCCCCGTCGCGCCCCTCACCCACGACGGCGAGATGCTCGACGCATACATCGCGCTCGGGCGACTCGACCTGCCGGTCATGATCATGCCGATGCCGGTCGCGGGCTCCACCGGCCCCGCCTCCCTGTTCGCGACCATCTGCGTCGCGAACGCCGAGGTCCTCTCGTCGATCGTCGTCTTCGAGCTGGCCCATCCGGGCCGGCCGCTCATCTTCAGCAGCGCGACCGGCACGACGGACTTACGGACCGGCGCCTTCCTCGGCGGGACCCCCGAGATGGGCCTCATGTCCGCCGCGCTCACGGAGATGGGACGCCACTACGGCCTGCCGACGACCTGCGCCGGCTGCACGTCCGACGCGCGCGAGCCGGGTCCAGAGGCGGTCCTGGACAAGTTCGTCTCGACGATCACGCCCGTCCTCGCCGGAGCCGACATCGTCGTCGGGATCGGCGAGATCGAGGGCGACCAGAACCTGGTCCTGGAGCAGCTGCTCGTCGACGCCGAGATCGCTCGCGCGTGCGAGCGCATCGCGCGTGGTGTGGACGCGGACGCGGACGAGGCGTTCATCCGCGACATCGCCGAGGTGGGCCCGGGAGGCCACTTCCTCGCGCAGCGGAGCTCACGCACGGCGGCCCGAGGGAGCGAGTTCCTCGTCCCGTCGCTCGAGCCGCGGCTGGCATACGAGTCGTGGCTGGAGCTCGGGCGGCCGTCGATGTACGCCGCGGCTCGCGAACAGGTCCGGGCGATCCTCGCCGAGCCGGCCGTCGACCCGCTCCCGGAGCAGGTCGCGGCAGAGGTCGAGGCGATCCTCGCGGCCGCGGACCGCGAGCTCACGGCGCGGGACTGACGACACGGGGGACCGATCTGGTGCGGTCCGGGGAGGGATGATGGGACAGCGCTGTACGACGCGACGCGCCAGGCGGTGATCGATGACGACCCCGACGAGGCGGCCGCGCTGGCCGAGCGCTCGCTGGCGGAGGTGACGGGATGAGCGCACCGATCGAGCTCGTCGCGCTCACGAAGTCGTACGGCCGCCGCCGGGGCATCGTCGACGTGGACGTGGTGGTCCGCGAGGGCGAGGTCTTCGGCTTCCTCGGCCCCAACGGCGCTGGCAAGACCACGACCATCCGCTGCATCACCGGGATCGTCCGGCCCACATCGGGGCGGGCCGTCATCTTCGGGCTCGACGCATGGGACAAGGCGGTCGCGGCCCACCGTAGGATGGCATCGGTCGGGAGCGATCCCGGCTACCTCGGCGAGCTCACCGCCGCCGAGCTCCTCGGCCATCTGGGGCGGCTCCGCGGGCTGGCCGCCGGCGCGTGGCACGGCCTCGTCGAACGTCTCGAGCTCGATCCGTCCGTCAAGCTCCGGAAGCTGTCCCGCGGAAACCGGCAGAAGGTCGCCGTGGTGGACGTCTTCATGGGGGAGGAGCCGCTCCTCGTCATGGACGAGCCGACGAGCGGGCTCGACCCGCTCATGCAGCGCGAGTTCCTCGGACTCGTCGCCGAGGCCCGCACCGTCGGCAGGACGGTCTTCCTCTCCACGCACAACCTCGTCGAGGCGGAGCGGGCGTGCGACCGCGTGGGGATCATCCGCGAGGGACGGGTCCAGGAGATCGCCACCGTGGCGACGCTCATGGAATCCCATGCCCGGTCGGTGAACCTCGTGCTCGATGTCCCGGCGCCGCCGGGGACATTCGACCTGCCGAACGTCCGGGTCCTCGCCGAGACCGACCGTGAGGTCCACCTCACGGTCCGGGGCGATGTGAACGTGCTCGTCGGGCGGATCGCGGGTTTGCGCCTCATCGATCTCGCGATCACGACCCCGGACATCGAGGACGTCTTCCTCAGCCACTACGACGCCCGGGTCTCCGTCACGGACGATCCGTCCCAGTCCGGGGCACGTCCGGGCGGGGACGACGCTGCGACGGAGAGCCACCGATGACCGGCCGCCTCCTTCGGCTCGAGCTCCGCCGGAGCAGGGCGCTCGTCGGATGGCTCAGCCTGACCGCCCTCCTCTACGGCGCGACGATGGCCGCCTTCTTTCCGAGCATGCGCGAGAGCGCGGCGATGATGGAGCAGGTGCTCAAGATCTGGCCGAAGGAGATGCTCGTCGCGTTCGGGATGGACAAGGACCTCGGTCTCACGGACCCGGGCAGCTTCTTCGCCATCTACGCCGGGGAGTTCTTCCCGGTCCTTGCGGCGATCGCGGCGATCTTCCTCGCGACTCGGACGACGACTGTCGACGTGGATCGCGGATGGGGGGAGATCTCCCTCGCGACGCCGCTCTCGCGTACGCGCCAGATGGCCGTCGCGATCGCGGTCCAGGCCGTCGGCATGGGGATCCTCGCGATCGGGACTGTCGGCGGCCTCGTGCTCGTGGACCCGCTCGTGGGCGCCCGCTTCGACGCGGGCCGCTTCGGGCTCGCAGCGATCGACACGTGGATCTATGGCTGCGCTGTCGCGGCGGTCGCGACGCTCATCGGATCGCTGACCCTGAGCCGGGGCCTGACCGGCGGCATCGTCGCCGGCGTGCTCATCGCGATGTACCTGGTCAGCGTCGTCGTCGCGCTCGAGCCGTCCCTCGACTGGCTGAGGAACGCGAGCGCGTTCTCCTGGTTCGACACCGCGACCGTCATCGACGAGGGCCGGATCGAGGCAGGCGGGCCGGTCGTCTTCGGCGCCGTCGCCCTTCTCGGGTGGGCCGCGTCGTTCGCAGTGTGGCGACGGCGGGACCTCGTCGGCTGACCGGCGTCGCCCACGGGCGTCCGCCGTCGGCACTCCGCCGCCCGCCGTCCGCCGTCGCGCTGTACGCTCGGTCCCCGACCGACGGCACCAGGGAGCAGGCGATGCACGTCACGCTCGTCCACGTCCGCGTGGACCCCGACCACCTCGACGAGTTCGTCGCCGCGAGCAGGGAGAACCAGGCCGCGTCCGCGCGCGAGCCCGGCGCGCTCCGGTTCGATCTCCTCCGCTCGCCGGACGACCCGACGCGGTTCGTCATCTACGAGGCGTACCGCAGCGCGGAGGATGCCGCCGCGCACAAGGAGACGGCGCACTACCTCGTGTGGCGGGCCGCGGTCGCCGAGTGGATGGCGGAGCCGCGCCGCGGCGAGCCGTTCGAGGCGCTCGCGGTCGGCCCGCTTGCCGGGGGGTCGGGCACGGACGACGCCGGGCCGGCCAGGCGGTGAGCGCGGAGCGCGGCGCGTCCGCGCCCTGGGCTGGCGCGTTCACGCTCGGCCGGCTGCCGGCCGTCGAGTTCGGCCGCGGCCGGGTGGCCGGCCTCCCGGGGATCGTCGCCCGGCATGGCGCTCGGGCACTCCTGGTGACCGGAGCGCGCTCGTTCCGGGAGACCGCGACGTGGCCCGCCCTCCTCGCCGGGCTCGCCGCCGCGGGCCTCGAGTCCCGCGAGATGACCGTCGCGGGCGAGCCGTCGCCGGCCCTCGTGGACGCAGCGGTGGCGCGGTTCGCGCCGGACGGGATCGACGTCGTCGTGGGCATCGGCGGGGGGAGCGCGCTCGATGCGGCGAAGGCGATCGCCGGGATGCTTCGGACAGGCCGGTCCGTCATGGATCACCTCGAGATCGTCGGCCGCGGCCTCCCGTACGCGGGCCCGTCCGTCCCGTTCATCGCCGTCCCGACGACCGCAGGGACGGGCAGCGAAGCGACGAAGAACGCCGTCCTCAGCGTGCGCGGCCCGGACGGGTTCAAGCGCTCGTTCCGGGACGACCGGCTCGTCGCAGCCGTCGCGGTCGTGGACCCCGACCTCCTCGACACGTGCCCGCCCGCGCTCATCGCGACAGACGGGATGGACGCCGTGACCCAGCTGCTCGAGGCCTACGTCTCCACGGGCGCCGGCCCCGTCACCGACGCGCTCGCACTGGCCGGACTCGCGGCCGCGCGCGACGCTCTCCTGTCCTGGCACGACGCGGGCCCGGGCCGCGGCGAGGCGACCGTGGCCGCCCGCGAGCGGATGGCGTTCGCGGCCCTCGCGTCCGGGATCTGCCTCGCCCACGCGGGCCTGGGGTCCGTGCACGGCATCGCCGCGCCCCTTGGCGCCCTGCTGCCGATCCCGCATGGGGCGGCCTGCGGCGCGGCACTCGCCCGGGCGACCGAGGTGAACATCGCCGCGCTCGCCGGCCGCGACCCAGAGGGCCCGGGCCTCGCCCGGTACGCCGAGGCCGGCCGCGTCCTCGCAGCCGATCCGTCGCTCGGCGACGAGGCCGCGCGCGGTACGCTCGTCGCGACACTCGAGCGCTGGGCCTCGCACCTCGGGATCCGCGGCCTCGCGGCGTACGGCCTCACGCCATCGATGGTGCCGGAGGTCGTGGCTGCTTCGCGCGGCGGGAGCATGCGGACGAACCCGATCGTCCTGACGGACGAGGAGATCGCGGTGGTCATCGGCGCGGCCATGTGACGGGGCACCGCCGCGTCACCGCGGTGGCACCGCCGCGACACCGCGGTGGCACCGCCGCGACACCGCGGTGGCACCGCCGCGACACCGCGGTGCGCGGCCGACGACGGGGCGGCCCCACGTCAGGACCGACGATCGTCGAGGCCGCCTACCGCTCCGAGGCCTTCCTCCCCCCTGCCTCCGGGACGCCCGCGCCGGAAACCCTCGACGCCGTCCCCGCCGGGACCTCGACGACCACGTTCGTCGCCTTGACCGCGCACACGACCTCGCTCCCGACCCCGATGCCCAGGTCGTCGACAGCCTCGGCGGTCATGAGGCTCACGAGGCGGTGCGGGCCGGCGATCACCTCGACGACCGCGACGATCGCGTCGCGATCGATGCGCGACACGATGCCGGAGAACCTGTTGCGGGCCGACTGGGCGACGATCGGGCGGTCGGCGCTCTCTCGCCGCCGCTCGCGGAGGAGGCGGGTTATCTCGGGCAGGGCCACGAGGCGCTGGCCACCCTCCGATCGCTCCATCCGGAGGCGGCCGTCCGTCTCCCACCGCCGGAGGGTCTCGACTGAGACGCCGAGCATCTCGGCGGCCTGGCCGACACGGAGGAGCACCGGCGCGGGCACGGGAGAATTCCGCATACCGCTGGAGTATCCTGCCAACGGGGTCCGATGTCTATGTGTTGTGGCACCGGCGACCAGACTCTGGTGCAAGAGGTGATGAGAGGATGACCACGCGCGGGATGGGTCCCCGGAGCTCCATCGCTGGCCTGCTCGCGTCGATCGTCGCTGTCGCGCTCGCCGCGGCGGCCTGCTCGAGCGGCACGTCCACGGCGGCCCCGAGCGCTACCGCCGCGCCGACCGTCCCGCCCGCGACGGCGGCACCGAGCGCCACGGCCGTCCCGAGC
>JAKAJU010000189.1 GCA_021813655.1 Chloroflexota bacterium
CGGTTGCGCCCGGCGCGGCCGTCGTGCCTGTCGCGGCGGTTGCGCCCGACGCGGCGGTCGCACCCACCGCCCCGGCCGGCCGTGCCACCAGGGCGGCGACGCCGATCCCGACGATCGACGCCACGACCGGGTCGAGCCAGGCGTGGTAGTGGTCGGTGGGGAGCGGCGTGACGACGCTCGCGCTCGCGACGAACAGGCCCAGGACCGTCGCTGCGAAGAGCAGCGTCCCGCCGAGCCACGCGACCATGGCCCGTTCGTCGCCTCGTCCACGGACGAGTCTCCAACCGACGATCACCATGACCAGGACCAGCGCGAGGACGCTCATCGCGGGCGCGTCGAGGACGGGTCCGGCGATCGGCCACCCGACGGCCCGCAGAAGCGCGACCACGACGCGGGCGATCGGCCCGAGCGTGGTCCCCTCCCCACCGGACGCGAGATACGCGAGCACGGCGTGCGTCTCGGTGAAGCCCGAGTCGATCTCGTGGACGGCGAGGGGGATGTAGCCGGCCGCCATGACGACTGCTGCGCCGACTCCCGCCAGGACGAGGCGCCGGGACACGCCCGCGCGCCGGGACACCCCCGCGCGCCGACCGCGCGCGACCTGTGCGATCCAGAGCGCGGCCAGAGGCGGGACGATGAGCGCCCCGAGGACGTGGAGCTGCATCGTCACCATCGCGCCGACACCCGATACGACCCACCACGCCGGGGCGTCGTCGCGCCACGCCTTCCTGGCGGCGGCGAAGGCGAGCGCGCTCGCGACCGGCATCGGGCTCGGATTCCAGATGAACGTCGACGTCTGGATCGCAGTGGCCGAGACGGCCATGACGATCGCCGCGACGATCCCCGCGACCGGACCGGCGATCGAGCGCGCGAGCCACCACGTGAGACCGACCGCGACGATCCCGAGCACCGCCAGGAACGCGACGACCGGCACCGGGTTCCGCGCACCGTTCAGGAGGGCCGCGGGCGCGAGGAGGTAGTAGTAGAGGGCACCGTGATGGCCGGCCCCGGTCGAGGTCGGCGGGCCGAGGAGCGGGATCACGCCCGAGGTGACCAGGTCACGCAGGACCAGCATGTCATGGCCCTGATCGAGGTCGAACTCGCCGCGCGTGGGGAGGAACGAGAACCGGAGGACCGCGGCGACCGCCAGGACGGCGCCGAGCGCGAGGAGCTCCCGGGGACTCGGGCCGGTGGACGCCGGCTCGCGTCGCGGGGCCGTGACCGGGCTCGCGCCGTCGGTGGCCATCGCCTCAGTCGGGCGCCGTGAGGCCACCGGACCCGCGCGCCCCGAGCGCGTCGGGTGGGATCGGCTCCATCGGAAGCCCGGCACCGATGCGGAGCGCGTTGCGGACGTTGAGCGCGTCGTAGCCCTCGTCCATCCCCGGCGTCTCGAGGTAGTGCGGCACGCCGGCGAGCGTCGGATGGGTGAGGAACCGGTGGAGTCCGCTTGCGCCGATCCGCCCCGCACCGAGATGCTCGTGGCGGTCGTGGCGGGATCCACGCTCCGCCTTCGAGTCGTTGAGGTGGACCATCGCCACGCGCCCCGGCCCCAGGAGCGACTCGACGCGTGCGAGGAGATCGTCGACCCCGTCCGGCTCGGCGATCGCGTAGCCCGCGCCCCAGAGGTGGGCCGTGTCCAGGCAGAAGGCGACCCGATCGGGTCCGATGCGGCGGGCCGCGAGGGCGTCGGCGATCTCCGCGAGGTCCTCGACCGTGACGCCCACGGCGAAGCCGCCCCCGGCCGAGTTCTCGAGGACGACGAGCGGCGACGCCGGGCCCGCCTCCGGCGCCATCGCGAGGGCGGCGTCGAGTCCCTGCGCGAGCCGATCGATCCCCGTCTCCCGTCCGGCCCCGCGGTGCGAGCCGATGTGGACGTTCACGAACCGAGCGCCGAATCCAGGCGCGACGGCCAGCTCCGACGCGAGCAGCTCCACCGATCTCCGGTAGATCTCCTCCTCGGGTCCGGCGAGATTCACGATGTACGGCGCGTGGACGGCGATCGGCCCGACGCCCCGCGCGTCGAGGCGGTCCCGGAAGGCGGGCTGATCGGCGGGCGGAGCCTCGCGCCGTCGCCACGAGGTGGGGTTGTCCGTGAAGATCTGCAGCGCGCCGCCGCCCACGTCGGCGATCCGATCCACGGCGCGGACCATCCCGTCCGCCAGGGGGAGGTGGGCGCCCAAGGGCCGCCCGCCCGGGAGGCTGGCAGGCAGGTCGATCACCGTGCGCGCTCCGAGCGAGGTGGTAGCCTGCCCGGATGCCGCCGCATGATCGGCACGGGCCCGCGCGGGTCCCGCCCGTGCCGACGTACCCGCGCCGTGATCCCGAACCGGGCACCGCCGCGGACGACCCGGCCGTGATCGCGCTCGCGACGGCGTTGGGCGAGGAGCCGGCGTTCGTCTCGCGGACGCTGCGGTCCTTCGTCCGCGATGGCCGGCTCGAGGCGATCCCGGCGCGCGACCGGAAGCGCCGCGTGATCCTCCGATGGCTCCGCGACAGGGCGTTCCCCGGGGATGGGACGTGGGCCGAGCGGGAGCTGGACGCGCGCCTCGCGCTCATCCACCCGGACGTCTCGGCCCTGCGCCGCTACCTCGTGGATGCCGGCCTTCTCGCGCGAGGCGGGGGCGTGTACCGGCGCGGGGCGGGCTGACGACCAGGCCACGGCTCCCGGGCTGGCCCTGCCCGCCGGCCGGGAGCCGTCCGTCACGCTGACGCGGCCTTCGTCTTCGACCGGGACGGTCGCGCAGGCGTGTAGTCGCCCCCGACGACCGGCTCGATCAGACCGTATGCGCCGTCGTTGCGGCGGTACAGGACCGCGATGCGTTCCGTCTCCGCGTTGACGAACACGAAGAAGTCGTGGCCGAGGTCGTCCATCCGCTCGATGGCGTCCTCCTCGAACATGGGCTCGATCGCGAACCGCTTCGTCTTCACGACCCGCCTGTCCCGAGCCTCGTCGGCCGTTCCGTCCGCGATCCTGCGCAGAAGCTCCTTCTCCTCGGGCGGCCGGACGCGATGCGACCGCGGCTTCTCCCGGAAGTCGACGGCGCGCCGCTCGATCTTGTCCACGACCTCGTCGATCCCAGCCTCGTGGGTGGGCCCTGCCGCCCGACCGCGAAGCGGCTCGCCGTCGATCACGAGCGTGACCTCGACGATCCGGGAGTCCGCCGCGCTGCGGTGCTTCTCGACGGAGAGCTCGACGAGCGCATCCGATCGGTCATCGAGGAACCGTTCGAGGCGCGCCATCTTTCGCTCGGCGTACTCGCGCGTGCGATCCGGGACGTCGATGTTCTTGCCCTTGACGATCGTCCTCACGGATGACCTCCCATGGGCGACGCGGCGCGCGGCGCTGCGGTCGATCCGCAGCGAACGCGCGCCGGCATGGCCGATGTCACGACCCGAGTATAGGTCCGCTGCCCGCGTCCTCCGCCAGCGCCCGATGGCCGGTCCGCGGGATACCGAGGTCCCGAACGCCGGCCGGCTCACCGCTCTCGGGCGAACGTGATGGCCGAGACCGCGACGGCGCCGGCCGAGTAGATGACGAGGGCGCCTTCCCGGAGCGTCGCGCCGGTCGTCATCACGTCGTCCACGAGGACGACCCACCGGCCGCTGACCCGGGCTGTCACGGATGGAGGCACCGCGAAGGCTCCGGCGACGTTCCCGGCGCGCCCGGCCCGGTCGAGGTCCGCCTGGCGGCCGGTGCGCCGGGCGCGGACCAGCGCGCCCGCGACGGGGACGCCTGCCGCCCGACCCGCCTCCCGTGCCAGAAGCTCAGCCTGATCGAAGCCCCGCTCGCGAAGGCGCTCGCGATGGACCGGCACGGGGACGAAGAGGTCGCCGCGCATCCCGCACGCGGTCCACCTGCGCGCCAGCGCATTCCCGAGCGGCCGTGCGAGCCGCCGTTCGCCGCCGTACTTGAGGGCATGGATCGCGGCGCGGCCGAGCCCTGCGTACGGGATGCACCACTCGTGGGCGACGAGGGGAAGCGGCACGTCCGAGGGCACGCCGACCGCCACCCCGGGCGGGAGTCCGAGCCGAACGTCGAGCGCCGCCTCGCACGCATGGCAGAGCACGACCCCCTCCCGGCCGCAACCAGGGCACGTGGGGGGCAGGACCAGGTCGAGGAGGTGCGAGGCACCGACGCGGACGGCACGCCCGGCGGGAACGAGGGGTGAAGGCGTCATCGGGGGATCATCGGCCGGGGCCGTCATCCGGCGACCACGCTGCGCTGGCCGCCGGGTCGCCACCGGGTCACCGCGGGGTCGCCGACGGTTCAGCGCTCGATCACCACCCTGTCTCCGAGCGCTGTGCCGGAGCGGTCGATGGTCCCGACCGGGAGCTCGATCGTCCCGGAACCCCCGCGCACCCACCAGACGACGCCGATCCACGGCCGGAGCGCGCGCCGGAGGCCAACGACCGCCCGGGTCCCATCCGACTCCTGGCGCCCGACGAAGACGCAGTCGATCGGAAAGCGCATGAAGAGCATGTGGATGCTCGGCGAGCCCGGCAGCCAGAGACCCGCGCCATCGGGTAGGCCGGGGCGCCCCATGAGCCCCATGAACTTCTCGACGAAGCCCTCGCCGAGCTCGAGGTCCGCGGCGAGGGCGGTCCCCCGCGTCAGGTTCCGGGCGCTCGCCACCGACCGGACACCAGCCTCACTGAGGCATGCCGGAGAGGCCACGGATGAGGAGGATGATCGCCGGCCCGAGGATGACGATGAAGAGCGTCGGGAAGATGCACCCGATGAGCGGGAACAGCATCTTGATCGGCGCCCGCTGGGCCATCTCCTCGGCGCGCTGCCGGCGGTCGATCCGCATCTGCTCGGACTGGACCTGCAGGACCTTGGAGATCGAGACACCCAGCTGCTCGGCCTGGATGACCGCGGAGATGAAGTTCGTGAGGGCCTGGACCTCGGTCCGCGGGACGATGTCGCGGAGCGCGTCGCGGCGCGTCTTGCCCATCCGGACCTCGGCGAGCGCGCGGCGGAACTCGTCGGGGAGCGGGCCCTTCATCTTCTCGACGACCTTCGCGAGCGCGGCGTCGAAGCCGAGGCCGGCGCGCACCGAGATCGTGATGAGGTCGAGCACGTCCGGGAGCTGCAGGACGATGAGCTTCTGGCGGGCCTTCACGCGGCGCCCGAGCCAGAACTCCGGCGCCATGTATCCGACGGCGATCCCCGCCGCTCCCAGAGCGATGGCCAGGGGGAACCCGACGCCGATGAACAGCCAGAAGAGGAGGAAGAAGACGACGCCCGCGACGCCCGCCGCGATGACCTTGATCCCCATCCACTCCTGGACGCCGACCTCGCCCGGGTTCCCTGCCTGCGCCAGGCTCTTCTCCGTGCGGTCGGCGAAGCTTGCCGAGGCGAATCGCTTCGAGAGTCCGGAGAGCCGGAGCGCGAGCGGCCGCAGGGTGCGTTCGGCGAACGGCTGCTGGAGCTCGAGCTCCTCGAGCGACTTCGCCTGCATCGTGCCGAGCTGAGAAAGGCGCGCCTGGACGGGGTCCGTGGAGCGTCCGCTCGCGACTGCCACGGCGATGAGGACGATCGACGCGGCGGCCGCGGCGGCGATGATGATCGGGAGGAATGCGCCCATCGTCAGACCTGGATGTCCACGATCCTGCGGATGAGGATGAAGCCGATCGCCATCATGAAGCCGCCGATCGCGAGGATGATGACACCCGCGGGAAGGCCGAGCACCTCGGGCGGCTTCGAGAACATCGGCTCCATGAAGCTCGGTGCGATGACGAACAGGAGAGCCATGATGCCGATCGGCAGGCCGGCCACGACGTAGCCGGACATCCGCTGCTGCGCAGTGAGGACGCGGATCTCGCCCTTGATCCGCATCCGCTCGCGGATCGTGAACGCGATCGAGTCGAGGATCTCGGCGAGGTTACCGCCGACCTGGTGCTGGATCGTGATCGCGGTGACCATGAGCTCAAGGTCGTCCGACCGGACGCGCCGCACCATGTTCTCCATCGCGCCGTCGAACGGGAGGCCGAGGTTGACCTCGCGGATCACCCGGCCGAACTCCAGCGAGATCGGCGGTCGCGACTCGCGCGTGACGAGCTCGATCGCCTGGAGGAACGACGACCCGGCGCGGAGGGCGTTCGCGATCAGGGTGATCGTGTCGGGCAGCTGCTTGTTGAACGCATTCAGTCGTCCGTTCTTGCGCCGGCCCACGTAGATCCGCGGCAGGAAGAACCCGACGACGGCCCCGATGACGAGGAAGATCGGGTTGGCCAGAGTCGGCAGCACGAGCGAGAAGGCGAGCATCACGACCGGGACCGCCACCGTGCTGCCCACCATGATCGCCATGTACTCGCTGACCCGCAGGTGCAGGTCGGCGCGGGCGAGGTCGCGGGCCATGGTCGCGCCGAAGCTGCGCTGCTCGACCGCCCTGTTGATCTGCGAGAGCGCCTCGCTCTGCTGGAGGAGCTCGGCGATCGAGGGCGACGCCTCCGTCTTCTTCTGCTCCTTCTGGCGCCGACCGGGCGAGACGTACCGATCGATGCGGCCCGAGACGCCACCGGAGCCCGCACCGGACAGCGCGAACGCGATGAGGACGATCGCGACGGCCGCGACGACGGCGACGGCGACGGCGACGGGGGACATGGTCGGACCTCGTCAGAAGCTGAAGCCGAACAGCCCGGGCGGGAGCTGGATGCCCATGACCTCGAACTTCTCGACGAACCGGGGACGGATCCCGGTCGGCTTCAGCCGGCCCTGGATGCGGCCTTCCACGACGCCCGTCTGCTCGAAGATGAAGACATCCTGCATGACGATGACGTCGCCTTCCATCCCCTGGACCTCGGTGATGTTCGTGATCTTCCGGGTCCCGTCCTTGAGGCGCGCCTGGTGAACGATCAGATCGACGGCGGAGGCGATCTGCTCGCGGATCGCGCGGAGCGGGAGCTCCACGCCGGCCATGAGGACCATCGTCTCGAGGCGGGCGAGCATGTCGCGCGGGCTGTTCGCATGGCCCGTGCTCATCGAACCGTCGTGGCCCGTGTTCATCGCCTGGAGCATGTCGAGCGCCTCGCCGGACCGGCACTCGCCGACGATGATGCGGTCGGGCCGCATCCGGAGCGAGTTCCGGACGAGCTCCCGGATCGGGATCGCGCCACGACCCTCGATGTTCGGCGGTCGGCTCTCGAGCGTGACCACGTGCTCCTGCCGGAGCTGCAGCTCGGCGGCGTCCTCGATCGTGATGATCCGCTCGTCGTTCGGGATGAAGGACGAGAGGACGTTCAGGGTCGTCGTCTTGCCCGAGCCGGTGCCGCCCGAGACGAACACGTTCATGCGGGCCTCGACACACGCGCGGAGGAAGTCGAACATCTCCGGTGTGGCCGTCCCGAATCGGACGAGGTCCTCGACGGTGAACGGGCTGGCTGCGAACTTCCGGATCGTCAGGACGGGGCCCACGAGCGAGAGCGGCGGGATGATGGCGTTGACGCGGGACCCGTCCGTGAGCCGGGCGTCGACCATCGGGCTCGACTCGTCGACGCGTCGGCCGATCGGCGCGATGATCCGGTCGATGATCCGCATGACGTGCTCGTCGTTCTGGAAGACGACGTTCGTCAGCTCGAGCTTGCCGCTCCGTTCGACGTAGACCTGGCGCGGCCCGTTGACCATGATCTCGGTGATGCTCTCGTCGCGGAGGAGCGGCTCGAGCGGTCCGAGGCCGATGATCTCGTCGGTGATCTGCTCGAGCATCCGCACGCGTTCGGCGCGGGTGAGGGCGAGGCCCTCCTCGTCGACGACGCGGCTGAAGATCTCCTCGATCTGCCGGCGGACCTCGACCTGGTTGGAGAGGTCGAGTCGCGGGTCGAGCTCCTGGATGACGCGGGTCTGGATCCGGAACTTGACGTCGCGGAACGACTCGCGGACCGGCGCGGTGGCCAGGAGGCGCGCGGCCGAGGTCGGGGGTCCCGGCGGCATCCCGCCCGGCGCCGGAGCGACCGGGCTCGGTGCCGGCTCCGGCGCCCCCCCGGCACCCCCGGGTCTCGCGCTCTCGATGCGCTTCAGCAGGGACATCGCTTGGGCCTCGATTCGCTTGGGACGCTCACGTTACATACCCTCGTCCAGCCCGCCCGCTAGCGGAGCGAGAAGATCCCTCTCTTCCTCTCGACCTTGGCGCGCTGGCCCGACGCCTCCGTCTCGCCGCCGAGCAGGAACCGCGCGAGCTTGAGGATGTCCTGCGACACCTGCATCTCGCGGTTGCTCGTCACGAACGGCACGCCGCGGTTGAGAGCGTAGACGACCGTCCGGCCGTCGCTGATGATCTGGTGGTCGAACTTCCGGCCGATCGACTGCTCGGCGTCGGAGACACGGATCCCGAGCGCCGAGTCGGCTCGGTTGAGGACGAGCCTGATGCGGTCCGCCGGGTAGCCGAGCTGCTCCGCGATCTCGAGGAAGAGCCGAACGCTCTTGATGCTCGTGATCTCCAGGGTCAGGACGGCGAGGATGACGTCCGCCGTGTCGAGGATCGCGAGCGTCGTGTCGCTGAACCATGCCGGACAGTCGACGATGACGAGGTCGCTCGACTGCCGGAACATCTCGACGACACGCTTGGCGGCCGCGGGCGTGATGAGGTCCGCCGTCTCGGGCGAGGGCGGCGCGAGGAGCACGCGCAGGCCGGACGAGTGCGACACGGTGAACGTCTCGAGCGACTCCACCTCGCCGCCCTGCATCTCCGGGATGAGGTCCGCGATCGACTTGGACCGCGGGTTGAGGTTCAGGAGGATCGCGACGTCGCCGAACTGGAACGCGGCATCCATGAGGACGACCTCGCCCGCCCGTTCGGCCGCGGCCGCCACGGCGAGGTTCACCGCGACCGTCGTCCGTCCCACGCCGCCCTTCGGGCTGAAGACCGCCACGACGCGACCGGGTTCATGATCCGGCCGGGCGATCGCGTGGGCGTCCGGGCGCACCGGCACGGGCATCCGGCCCATCTTCTCGCGCTCGCGTTCGTAGACCTGTCGGATCGATGCTGTCAGCTCGTCGCTGCTGAACGGCTTGACGAGGAACTCGCGCGCGCCGGCGAGCATGGACCTGCGCAGGTAGTCCGCCTCACCCTGGACCGACATCATCACGATCGCCGCCGTGGGCACGATCGCGGCGAGCCGCTCCGTCGCCGTGATGCCGTCCATCTCGGGCATGTTGATGTCCATGAGCACGACGTCCGGCAGGAGCTTCGGGGCCATCTCGATGGCCTCGGGCCCCGACGCCGCGGCGCCGACGACCGTGAGATCGCGCTCGAAGCTGAGCAGCTTCGTCAGATGGTCGCGCGTCTCCGCGATGTCATCCACGATGAGGACGCGGATCTGCTCGTCCATGGGCCTGCCCATCTGCGACGGAGGCGGCGGCCGGTGATGGTCCGGCAGGCCGTCACTTCGTCGGCGGAAGGCTCGCCTCCAGGATCTGAGGAGGAAGGACGCCGTACTCGGTGATGAGCGTCTTGAGGACCACGCCGCTCGTCTTGACGTCCGGCGCGTCCTTGTCCTGCGGGGAACGCAGCACCAGGGTGACGTTGTTGGCGGGGAGCGCGGAGCCCATCGTCAGCCCATCCTGCTGGACGAACTGCAGGACCTCCGCCTGTTGCGGCGTCATCGCCAGGATGACGACCTGCTGGGCGGTCGCGAGGTCCGTCAGGGCAGGAGCTCCGGTCGTGGCCACGGAGGTGCTCGCGGTCGCCCCCAGGATCGCCCGCACCTCGGCGTTCTGGATGATCACCTTGGACGAATCGCCCTCGAGGCCGGGGATGTCGATCGACTGCGGCGGCGCCGACGGCTCGGCTCCCGGCGCGAGCAGCGTCTCCTTGATCTTGATCGTCATGACGATATCGACGCGGTCACCGGGGAGGATGAGGGTCCCGACGCCCGTGACCGCGTCGACGCGGACGGCGACCGCCACCATGCCGGTCGGCAGGTCCTTCGACACGCTGGTCTGCCCGGTGCCGCTGAACATCGTCTGCGACAGGTAGGCGCCCTTCGTGATGTCCGTGCGCGCCACCTGGCCCACTACCTCGCCCGGCTGGGCGAAGTAGTCCGGCTTCTTGTCGGTCACGGGAATCTGCAGCGCGGCAACCTGGCCTTCGCCGATCTTGTCGCCGAGTGGAATGTCCTGCGTCGCGACGACCACGCTGGTCATCGGCGTCGCCGTTGGACCTCCGCCTCCGCCCTTGGAGTTGAAGACGAAGATGATGCCGACGAACGCGACGACAGCGAGGAGCACCCCGACGACGAGGATCAGCCGGTTCGTGCGCTTCACTCTGTGCCCACCCCCACCTGGTTGGAACCCAACTCTAGCACCGCACCGAACGGCCGGGACTATACCAAAGGCCTATCGCGGGACAGGAGTACCGGATGCAGGATCTCGCCGTGTCGGATGGCGCGCTGCCGGCTGCCACATATCGAACGGCCGGCCCGGAAGGCCGGCCGTTCGATCGTTCGCGGGTCGCCCCGTCAGAGCGAGTTGCCGACGGTGCTCAGCAGCGAGCTGATCCCGTTGCCCATGAAGAGCAGGGCGACGATCGCCAGCACGGCGATGAGGCCCAGGATCAGGGCGTACTCCGCAAGGCCCTGGCCGCGCTCGTCGTGAGTGCCTGCAACGAAGAACGGATCGATGAGTGCATGGAGATGGTCGAGCACCAGGGCTACCTCCTTCCTGCCCGAGACCCCGGGATCGACGGGGCCGATCCGCCCGGCCGACGGGCGCGGCCGGCGCGACTGTGACAGCGATGTGATCCGCGAGAGAGGTCGCCGGGCCGCGCGACGCCCGGCCCACCCTCGAGTCTGCTCACGAAAGCCGACCGCCGGTCAGGCTGTGCCCGGCCGGCGGTCGAGATCGCGCGTGCGGAGTCGTCAGACCGACGAGCCGACGGTGCTGAGGATGGTGCTGATCTGGCCACCGAGGAAGATGAGCGCCACGATGGCGATGATCGCGATGAGGGCGAGGATGAGCGCGTACTCGGCGAGGCCCTGGCCCTCCTCGTCCCGGCGGATGGACGCGATGAGTGCGGAGAAGTACTGGATCACTTGGCTGTCACCTCCTTTCCTCGAAGATCCCCCGGCACCTGCCGGGAGTCGGATGTGACCTGGATCGAAATCCCGGATCGGATGGCGCGACCGCCTCGGGAAAGATGCCACCGGCGTCAAGTCGAGCGCAAGGTGCGAAGGGAGCGCCGTTCGGCTCGCCACCCGACGTGGCGCGCCGCTCGCGTCCCTCCGGCTGTTGGGTTCGGGACCTCCCGGATCCGATCGGTTCGCGTGCTCGCGGTCCGAGCACGGCAACCCTAATCCCACGCGGCCGGGTGCGGCATGACCCGTTCGTCGGGGTGGGGTCTGGTGATTCGGTCCTGGGGGCCGCCTCCACTCGTCCCGCCCCGGGCCTCTCCCGGGCGATCGCACGCCCCGCGCGAGCAGCGTCTACTGCTGGACCTGGGCCCCGATGAAGTCGAGGATCGCCGCCAGCTGCGGCCCGAATACCACGATCGCGATCGTCGCGACGACGACGGCGATCCCGAGGGTGAGAGCGGCCTCCACGAGGCCCTGCCCGCGTTCGTGGCCGCGGGTGCCGTCCGCCGCGGTCCCGGCCGCGCGGCCGATGCGCGCGGAGGCGACCCGTGCGCAGGCCGTGTTCATCCCTCGGGCAGGTCGATCGCGACGCGGAGTCGATGCCCTTCCTCGTCGATCTCCACGTCCGCGCCGATCGTCTCGGCGCGCTGCTCCACGGACCGGATCGTCTCCTCGGGGAGCGCGGTCTCGGCCGCCTCGCGGATCTTCGGCGCCGCGTCCACGACCCGCTGGCGCATCATGGCCGCGAGGGCGGGCGGGACGTTGTCGCCCTCTGCCGTCTCCGCCTCTGCGACTCCGGCCGCGAGCGCGGCGACCGGCGCCGCGTACGGGGTCGCCATGACCGCGACGAGCCGTGTGCCCCAGTCGAGACGGAGCGAGACGTGATCCGGATGCGTGGAGATGAATCCCGCGAGCGTCTCGTCGATGATCCGGAACAGCGTGCTCTCGACGTCGATCGGGAGGCGGCGGTCGGGTCCGAGCGAGTCGAAGTCGATCGGGATCAGCGCGCGGCGGCTCCTCTCGCGCGCCACCCGCCGGAGCGTGGGCACGAGCCCGAGATCGTCGAGCACCATGGGCCGGACGTCGAAGATGAACGTCTTCGTCGCTTCGAGCGTCCGCTCGACCATCCGCACCAGCTCGGCGATCTCCGCCGCGGCCGCGTCGGGGTTCGACGCCTGGAGCCGCTGGACGATCTGGGCCTGGAGGACGATGTTCGTCAGGCTCTGGGCCGGCCCGTCGTGCATCGAGCGTGCGATCTCGCGCCGCATGTCCTCCTGCGCGGTGAGCACGATCCGGGAGACGCCACCGGAGCGCTCCTTCTCGCCGGCACCGCCGGACGGCAGGTCCATGTCCTCGAGCTCCGCCCTGATCTCGACGAGCCTGTCGCGGAAGCGGGCGATCGCGCGGCGCTTGCCCTCGAGGACGTCGATCGACGCCTGCATGACGCTGGCCTTGCGGGTCATGGTCAGGAGCGCCTGGTACGCCTCGGTCAGTTCGTGGATCGCGACCGACCGCCCGCTCGTGACCTGGGCGATCCGTTCTCCGGCCTGCTCCACGCGCTGCTCGTGACGCGACGTTTCGTTGCGCGCCTGCTGCAGCAGGAGGTCGATCTCGGCGAGCTCAGCCTCGAGCCCCACGACGTCCGACGTGATGCGCGCGACGAGATCCGGTGCCGTCGCCGGGTCCGTCTCCGCGGGCCGGCCCCGGCTTCGCGCATCAGTCATCGGGCATCTTGATCCAGCCCTGGCGCATGGCGTACACGACGGCCTGCGTCCGGTCGTTCACCGACAGCTTCCGCAGGATGCTCGACATGTGGTTCTTCACGGTCTGCTCGCTGATCGAGAGCGTGAACGCCACCTGCTTGTTCGTCATGCCCTGGGCGATGTTGTCGAGGATCTCGACCTCCCGTGGCGAGAGGGGCGCGAAGATGGGCTGCGCCTCCTGCCCGTAGACGGCGAGCTCGCGGAACTCCTTGAGCACACGGCCCGCGACGGTGGGCTTGGAGAAGACCTTGTCGTTGATGAGGTACTCGCCGCTGCGGACGCGGCGGATGATCGTGACGAGATCGTCCGGGCCCACGTCCTTGAGGATGAACGCGGCAGCCCCGGCCTTGATCGCGTCGAAGAGCGCATCCTCGTCCTCCTCGTCGGCGAGGATGATGATCCCTGTGGCCGCGAGCTCCCGCTTCAGCCGCTGGGTCGTCTCGATCCCGTTGGACAGGGGCAGCGTGAGGTCCATGAGGACGATGTCCGGCGTCAGCTCGACCGCCATGTCGAAGGCGTCGCGGGCGTTGTCCGCCTCGCCGACGATGATGAAGTCGACCTCGCGGGCGAGGATGTCCCGGATCCCGATCCGGAAGAACGCGTGATCGTCGACGATGAGGATCTTGGTGGGCTCTCCGGTCCCGCGTCGATCCGGCCCGCCACGCCGCCGATCCGGCCCGCTGTAATCGGTCATCCTGGCTGCCCTTCCCCTTCGATGCTGAGTCGGACCACGGTGCCCGCCCCCGGCTTCGATCGGACGACCACGGTCCCCCCGACCAGCTCGGCGCGTTCCCGCATGAACTGGAGCCCGAAGTTGTGCCGCCCGCGCGACCCGATCGCGTCGACGTCGAAGCCGCGCCCGTCGTCGCGGACCTCGAGCACCCACCCTTCGTCGGAACGCGACGTGACGATGGCGACCGTCCGGGCGGCCGCGTGCTTGCGGATATTCTGCAGCGCCTCCTGGAGCACACGGAGGACGACGACCTGCTGCATCTCCGAGAGCGCCTCGGCGGGCCCCTCGAGGTCTGTCTCGGTCCGGACCTCCACGCTCGAGGTGAAGGTGTCCACGGCTTCCCGGATCGCGCCGTCGAGCCCGACCTCCGCGAGAGCCGGCGGGCGCAGCTGGCCGATGAAGCTCCGGACGTCAGCGAGCTCGCGCCGCATCACCTCGCGCAGGTATCGCAGCTCCGTGCGTGCGAGCCGTGGGTCGCGGTCCATGAGTCGCTCGACGTAGTCCACCTGGAAGAAGGCGTTCGCGATCGTCTGGGCGGGCCCGTCGTGGATCTCCTGCGCGAGGCGGACCCGTTCCTGCTCCTGGGCCTCCACGACGCGCATCCGCAGATCCGACGGGCTCAGCGGGACGCCGTCGTCCACGCCGAGCGACGTGTCGTGGCGCTCCAGGAAGAGCCAGGCGTTCTCGAGGCTCCGCGTGACGATCTCGAGGCGCGACAGGTCGCTCTGCTCGTCGCCGAGCACGGATCCGGTGATCTCCACCGCGCGCCGGAGCTCCTGGCGGACCGCGCCCTCGGCCGCGCCCTCCGCGGCGAGCGCGAAGGCCTCATCGGATCCGGGCTCCTCAACGCCGCCCGCCGCCTCGGCTGCCGGCGGCGGGCCGTCGCCGCGGACCAGGCGGCGGTCCATCCGGGCGAGCTCGTCGCGGTCGTGGTGCCAGCGCCGGAGCGCGAGCCGGTGCGTCTCGCGGTACAGGTCCGTCAGCCCGCGGAACTGGTTCGCCGCGTACCCGAGCGCGCTCTTCGCCTCCGCGTAGAGAGCGTCGAGTCGCTCGGCATCCTCGGACGGATGCACGACGGGAGCGTCGGAGCCGGGAGAAGCCTCCATCATGCGGAGTATACGGGCGTCCCGAGCCCCTTCCCCGACCTCCACGCGACCCCCTTGCGGGAGGCTGTCGCGTCGTCCGCCCCGGCGAGGCCGTTCGCCGTCACGCCCACGCTCGCGACACGACGGCGCGTGGCTGCGGGCCGGTCACGGGCACGCGATGCGATAGACGCGGATCGCGTCCGAGCCGTCATCGGCGCGCACCGTCGCCTCCGGGACCAGGTCGAAGCAGCCGGCAGCCTCCCCACCCGCATCGAGGATCGCCGGCCACTCCCCGTGCGCCGGCTCGACGGAGACGACGAGGAGCTTCGCCCCGAAGGTCCGCGCCAGGTCCAGGACGTCGGCGGGGGACTCCTGCGGCAGGGCGAGGGCTGGAACACGGGCCGTCTCGGCGAGCCAGATCGGGAAGTCGGCGATCACGGGCGCGTTCTCGGCGAGGGGGATGCCGGCGCCGGTGGTCGTGTCGAGGAGCGCCCGGTAGCGCCGTTCGGCCTCGGTCGAGACGGCCCCGATCCCGGTGATCGTCACGAAGAGCATCGGGATCGTGAAGAGGATGACCGCCGCGGGGGCGAGGAGTGCCGACCCGCGTCCCCACCCGCGTCGCGTCGCGACCCACGCCACGAGCATGTCGAGGCCGGCCATCGCGCTGACGACGAGGAGGACGTGGATCGGGCCGCCGGCGTGGAGGAACGTGCCCCAGAGCGTCGCGACGGGGAAGACGAGCGTGGTCGCGAGGAACGTGAGCGCCGCCCCGACCAGAAGCGGTCGGAGGACGACGGAGCGCAGGAACCAGGGAAGGGCGACGATCCCGATCGGGCCGACCGGGAGTGCCGGGATCAGCAGGACGGCGAGGGTGTTGTGCAGGAACGCGTCCACGCGGTCCGAGACGAGCTTCGCGGGACCCTGGGCGAGCCAGGCACCGAGCGTCGGCTTGTCCGCCCAGCCGAAGACGTCGTTGCCCGTGCGGAAGTAGGCGTTGGAGAGCGCCTGCCCGGGCAGCGGGGTGCCGAAGACGGCCCACTGCCGGATCGTCCACGGCACGTAGACGGCGATCGCCGCGAGGGCCGGGGTGGCGAGCAGGCGGACGTACGCGCGGATCCGCGCCCCCTCGCCCGCGACGGCTCGCGTGGCCCCCCACGCGACCCCGACCCACGCGAGCGCGTACCAGGCCGCCTCGTTCCGGGTCAGCGCGGCGAGGCCGAGGAGGAGTCCGATGCCCAGCAGGCGGGGATCGGCGAGGCGTGCGCCCCGTGGATCGCGGACGACGCGCTCCATGAGGATGCAGGCGGAGACCGCCGCGACCGTGAAGGGCGCCGTCGAGTCCGGGAGCGCGCCGTAGAGGACGAGCGGGCCGTAGAGCGCGGCGACGATGCCCGACCCGACGGCGAGCACGCGCCCGCGGAGCGGGGCGAGCCGCCGCTCCTCGGCGAGGTCAGCGGCAAGGCGCCATGCCAGGACCGGCACGATCGCGCTCACGAGGACGCCGGCGACCTGTGCGGACCGGAATGTCGTCCCGAGGACCGCGAGGAACGGGAGCGAGAGGAACGTGGGCAGCGGGAGCCAGATCTCGAACGCCGGACGCGGGAGCGTGAGCGGCGGCAGGTAGTACGACCAGAGTGCGTCGCTCACGAGCCCGCGCCCTTCGACGGCGTTGCGCGCGACGCCCCAGTAGTACGCGGTGTCCTCGGGGACCGCGAAGGGGACGGCCGCGGCGGCGACGATCCGGACCGCGACGGCGAGCCCGAAGATCGCCGCCGCTGAGACGATGGCCTCGCGTCGGGTCATCGCCCCGTCATCCGCATCGCGTGTCGCTCGGGTCCAGGCAGACCGGATAGAGGGCGAGCCGCGGGATGCCCCCGTCGGTGGATGGCACCGCGAAGACGGGCGCCCCGATCCACGACGGCCTCGCCGCTCCCTCGAGGACGGGCACGAGGCTCGACGCGACGGCGTCGCGCTCGAGCACGAGCCAGCGGATCCCGTACGCGCGCGCCACGGCCTCGATCGTCCCGATCGGGTCGTTGGGCGTCACGACACCCGGTCGTCCGGTCCAGTAGTGCATCCCCGCCGCGTCGATCGACAGCAGCCGGTCATCCGGCGCCACGCCGAGCCGGTCCATCTCGGACGCGAGCGCGATCCTCGGCTGGCGCTCCGCGTCCCAAGCCCGGAGCGTCCCCAGCCCGAACGGGATGGAGGTCAGGACGACGAAGCCGACCGTCACCCACACGAACACGCGCCCCGCCGACCCTTCGCGCCACGACGGCCGGCGCCGGGCCACGAACGCGACTGCAGCGAGCACGCCCTCGAGGCCGAGGATGTACGCGTAGGGAGCCAGCCCGATGGCGGAATGGATGAACGCGCCCCCGGGCACGTGGAGCGGATAGACGAGCGTCGCACCGGCGAACACGACAGCGGCGTAGACGAACCATGGCGCGAAGTCGATTGACCGCCGCCGTTCCCATGCGCCGACGATCACCAGCGGCAGCAGGACGACCGAGCAGATGACAACCGCGAAGTTGGCGACCGCCGCGACGAGCCCGCCGAGGCGGCTCGCGAGGATCGGCCCCGGCCCCTGCGCGAGGAACCGTCCGAGCGTCGGGTCCACCGTGATCGAGTTCCACTCCGAGATCGTGCGGATCCACATCGCGGCCCCGTTCGAGCTGGTCGGGGAGATCGATCCGAACGTGGCCAGCTGGCGGAGCCACCACGGCCCCATGACCGCGAGGAACAGCGCGACGGCTCCGACGGCGGCGAGGACGCTGACGGGCCGGCGGGTGGCGGGCGACCCCGAGGGTGCGGACGGCTCCCCGTGGGCGGCGGCGGCACCGCTCATCCGGTCGCGGCGGACGGCGAGCCACCAGCGGAGCCGGTCCCCGAGCCACACGAGCCCGATGGCGCCCATCAGGAGGACGCCGTCGTTCCGGGCGAGCGAGGCGAGGCCCGCGAGCAGCCCCGCGAGCGCGAACGACCACGCGCTCCCCTTGAGGCCGCGTGCGACGAGCCAGAGGGTCGCCGCGACGAGCGGCAGGAGCAGCGCGAAGTTCTCGGGCTGGCCCATGAAGACCGTCCCGGCCGCCGGGATCGCGGCGAGGACGCCGGCGCCGGCCCCCACGATCGGCTGGGCGCCGGCATCCTTCGCGATCTTCCACGTGAGCGGCGCTGCCGTCGCGGAGATGAGGGCGAGCGGGAGCGCCGAGGCGAAGCCGGTGGGTCCGAGCAGGAGGATGAACGGGACCTGGATGAACGACGCGAGCGGGAGCCAGTGGGCGTTCGAGGGGACCGGGAGGACGGGTACGGCCGGGATCCGGTTCCCCACCTCGGCGAAGATCCAGACGAACGGGACGGTGAGGCCGTGGCCTCCCGCGATCGACCGCGCGACCTCGACGTAGTAGTAGGAATCGGGATACGCGGCGTCCGGGTAGATCGCGATGAGCGCGAGGCGGACGATGAGGGCCAGCCCGAACAGGAGCAGGGGCGTGCGCACGGCCCGACTCTAGCATCGGGAGATGCCCCGGCGGCCGGGTCACCCGGGGCGCGGACCGAGAGCGGTCGCGGCGGGGCCGTACGATGCGGGCGTGACGTTGACCGGGGCCGTCGGGCGATCGCCGCTCCTCCGTGCGCTGCGCGACGGCGCGATCCTGGTCGGTCTCCTCTTCGCGGCCTTCCTCTTCCTCGTCGTCGCTCCGAGGGCGCAGACCTTCGGGTTCGACGCGTACGCGTACTGGGCTGTCGATCCAGCCGAACCGTACGGACGGACCGCGGGGGCGCTCGGGGCCTTCACATACTCGCCGCCGATCGCGTGACCGTTCGGCTGGTTCAAGCTCGTCCCGTTCTCCACCTTCCTGGTGCTCTGGACCGCGCTCCAGGTGGGGACGACCTCCTGGCTGGGGGGCCGCTGGGCGGTCGCGCTGTTCGCGTTCCCGCCGGTCGCCCTCGAGATCCACCACGGGAACATCCACATCCTCCTCGCGGCGGCGATCGTCCTCGGGTTCCGTTGGCCGGCGACGTGGGCGTTCGTCCTCCTCACGAAGGTGACCCCGGGTGTCGGTCTCGTCTGGTTCGCCGTCCGGCGGGAGTGGCGGCGCCTCGCCATCGCGCTCGCGGTGACCGGAGCGATCGCCGGGGTCTCGCTCGTGCTCGAGCCGCAGGTCTGGCGGTCCTGGGTCGAGGACAGCCTCCTCGTCACGGCAGAGGGCTCGCCGCTGAACCAGTTCTCGCTGCCGATCCCGCTCGCGCTCCGCCTGCCCGCTGCCGCGATCCTCGTCGCATGGGGCGGCCTGACCGATCGGCCGTGGACCGTCCCCGCGGCGGCCACGCTCGCGCTCCCCGTCCTGTGGCCCACGGGATTCGCGGTCCTCGCCGCGCTCTGGCCGATCGCACAGCGGCGCCCGGGGCTCACGGACGACGCGATGCTCGGGCCGTCGCGAGCGAGCTGAGGCGATCCCGGAGCGGTTCGAGGCGATCCCAGTGCGGCCCGAGGCCCGGGACTCCGTCTAGACTCCACGCGATGCCGCCTGCCTCGCTCGCGATCGTCCTGCCCGCGTACAACGAGGAGGCCCGCCTCGGGCCGGGCCTCGACGAGCTCTTCACGTTCATCGACGGAGACGCCGGCCGCGCGGCGCTCCCACCGGACGTGCGCGTCCTCGTTGTCGACGACGGGAGCACGGACGGGACGGCGGCGATCGTCCATCACCGTCCGGAAGCGGTCGCCCGCGCCGGTGACCGGCCCCGTCTCGCCGTGCTGAGCGTCCCCCACGGCGGCAAGGGATCGGCCGTCCGGGCCGGCATGCTCGCGTCGGACGCCGACCTCGTCGTCTTCGCCGACGCGGACATGGCGACGCCGCCGGACGAGCTCGGGAAGCTCGTCGCGGCGCTCGGCGATCGGGACGTCGCGCTCGGGAGCCGGATCCAGGCGGACGGCTCCGACATGCGCGCGAGCCAGCCGCTGTTCCGGCGGCTGCTCGGGAAGGCGTTCCACGCGTTCGCGTCGGTGTGGGTGGTCGGGCCGGTCCAGGACACCCAGTGCGGCTTCAAGGGATTCTCGCGCGACGCCGCGCACGACCTGTTCGGCCTGCAGAGGGTCGGGAGCATCGTCTTCGACGTCGAGATCATCTACCTCGCGCGCCGGCGCGGGTACTCGATCGCGGTGGTCCCGATCCGGTGGGCGGACCGCCGGGGATCCCGGATGCATCCACGGCCGGGACTCGCGCTGCGCGTCGCGTGGGACCTCCTTCGGATCCCGCTGATCCACCGCCGCGACGCTCGTCCTCGGAGGAGGGCGGCGGGGTGACCGAGCCGGCCGAGCCGCCCGTCGGCCGCGCCATCGCCGACTCCTCGCGCTCCGCGGCGTCTCCCCCGGAGCCCGCGCCGCCGTTGCTCGTCGCCGCGGCCGTCGTGGTCCCGATCCTCACGACGGGGCTCATCCTCCTCGTGGCGGGCGACACGCTCGGCTACGACTTCCGCGCCTACCTCGACGCCGCCCGACGCCTGATGGACGGAGGGGCGCTCTACGAGACGGGCGTGACGTCGTCCGGCGTCGTCGGCCTCTTCCAGTACCCACCGCCGGTCGCCGTGGCGCTCGTCCCCATCGCGCTCCTCCCGGAGACGCTGGCGCCCACCCTCGTGTGGCTCGGCCTCCTGCTCGCCGCCCTCGCGGGAGCCGTCGTCGCGCTCCCGGTCCGAGCGTGGGTCCGCTGGGCCGTGCTCCTGGTCGCGGGCCTCACATGGCCGGTCCTCTACGCAGTCAAGCTCGGGCAGGTCGGGCCGCTGCTGGTCCTCCTCTTCGCGCTCGCCTGGCGCTGGCTCGACCGGCCCGTCCCGCTGGGGCTGTCGATCGCCGCCGGAACGATCCTGAAGCTCCAGCCGGTCCTCCTGGTCCCGTGGGCCCTCGCGACGGGACGATGGCGGGCCGCCGCCGTCGCGACGGGAGCCATCCTCGTCATCTGCGCCGCGTCGGTGCCGATCGTCGGGACCGGCGCCTGGCTCGATTGGATCGGCCTCATCCGCGGCGTGGGCGCGACGGTCGAGACCGCGCACGCTGTCAGCCCCGGGGCGATCGCGCTGGGGCTCGGCGCGGACTCCACGGTCGCCACGGCGATCCAGTGGGCGTTCGTCGCGGCCGTCGCGATCGTCACGATCCTCGCCTGGCTCCGACGGGACGCGGCGTCGAGCCTCGTCGTGACTGCCGTCGCGTCCCAGTGCGTCTCGCCGCTGGTCTGGGACCACTACGCCGTCGTCCTCCTCCTGCCGGTCGCTCTCGTCCTCGACCGCCTCGGCCCGCGCGCCTGGCCGATCGCGCTCCTTCCGATCGCCGGCTGGCTTCCGGCGCCCGTCTACCCGATCCTCTTCGCGGTCGGGCTCGCGGCCGCCTGGGGCGCCGGCCGACCGCGCGGCGCGATCTCCCTGCGTACGCTTGCCGCATGAGGAGCGCCCGGCCCCAGGCCCTGTCGGTCCCGTCGACGCCGGCCGTCGCGTCGGCTCTCGTCGTCTGGATCCTCGCGGCCATCACGTATCTCGCGGCGAGCTGGGTCTTCGCGCCCGGCGGCAAGCTCTTCGATGCGGGCCGCCCGGACTTCTTCTGGCTCGCCGACGCGTTCCTCCACGGCAGGACGTGGCTGACCCACTCGCTCGGCGCGTGGGACACGGTCGTCATCGACGGCCGGGCCTACGTCCCGTTCGCCCCGGGCCCGGCGTTCGTCCTCATGCCGCTCGTGGCCGTCGCAGGGCTCGCGACCTCTGTGGCGTGGGAGCCCGTCGTCAACGCCGTGCTCTCCGGTGCGGGGGTGGCGCTCTGCTGGTCGCTCGCCCGGCGTCTCGGCGTCAGCCGCACCTCGGACCGCGTCTGGGTGGTCGTCCTCTTCGCGTTCAGCACCGTCACGTGGTGGGTGACGTCGCGAGGCGGCGTCTGGCACACCGCCCAGCTCGTCGCCTCGATCGCGACGTTCCTCGGCCTGATGGAAGCGTTCGGGCGACGGCGCCCGCTGGTGCTCGGGCTCCTCTCCGGCGCCGGCTTCCTCGCGCGCGCCCCTCTCGCGGCGGCGCTCCCGTTCTGGGCGTGGGCGGTCATGCCCCGCCACGGCGACCGCGGGTGGGAGGGGGGCCGGCACCCATCGGTCGTCCGCCGGTGGATCGTCCTCGCCGCCGGCTTCGCCCCCGCGTTCGTCTTCGCGCTCTGGTACAACGCGACGCGCTTCGGGTCGCCGTTCGAATCGGGCTACGGGCTCGCCGGGCTACCCGACTGGCTGGCCGCCCAGCGTGCCCAGGGCCTCTTCGCGCTCGTCCACGTCCCGATGAACATCGACTACCTGCTCCTCAAGCTGCCGGCGTTCATCGCGACGTTCCCGTTCATCAAGCCCGACTGGCTCGGCATGTCCGTGCTCTTCACGAGCCCGGGTCTCCTGCTCGCGATCCGCGCGGACTGGCGTGACCGGACGTCCTGGGCGCTGCTCGGGGCGGCGCTCCTCGTCCTCGTCCCGACCCTCCTGTACTACGGCGGGGGCTGGCTGCAGTTCGGGTACCGCTACTTCCTCGACTCGATCCCGTTCGTGATCGCGCTGGTCTCGCTCGCCGCAGCCCGCGTCCGCGTGGGGTGGGTCTGGCGGATCCTCATCCTGTTCGGGGTGGCGGTGAACGTCGCGAGCGTCTACTGGGTCTACCACTCGTAGCGGAGGGGATCGTGCCGGAGCGGAACGTCGACGCGGTCGTCGTCGGGGGCGGCATGGCCGGACTCGCGGCCGCCGATGCCCTCGCGGCTTCCGGCATCAGCGTCGCCGTCATCGAAGCGGCGCCCGACGTGGGCGGGCTTGCGCGCGCGACTGTCGTGGGCGGCGAGCCGATCGAGCCCTACTACCACCACGTCTTCCCCCAGGACCGCGAGACGCTCGAGCTCATCGCGCGACTCGGTCTCTCCGGACGCCTCGAATGGCTGCCCGCGAGCATGGGGATCCTCCACCGGGGTCGCGTCCTCGCGTTCGACAGCCCGCTCGATCTCCTCCGGTTCTCCGCGGTCTCTCCGCTCGATCGCGTCCGGATGGGCGCGGCGACCGCGTACCAGCTCGTTCGGCGCGATCGAGAGCGCCTCGATGCCGTCTCCGTGGGGCGGGACGGCCCGCACTGGTTCGGGCGGCGCGGGTATGCCGTCCTGTGGGAGCCGCTGCTCACGGCGAAGTTCGGACCGTACGCGGATCGCGTCGCCATGGCCTGGCTCGTCGCACGGATCCGCCAGCGCGCCGGCGGGAGGCGGGCGACCGGCGACCGCCTCGGCTACCTGCGTGGCAGCCTGGGCACCTTGGCGGCCGCCCTTGCCGCCGACCTCGACGGACGTGGGGTCGCGATCATGACGGGGACGCGCGTCGGCTCGATCGTTCCGTCGGACGGAGGGTTCGTCGTCTCGGTGGACGGCGACACCGAGGGGACGATCCGGTCCCGCGCGGTCGTCGCATGCACGAGCGGCGGCATCCTCGGCAGCGTCGTCCACCTGCCGCCCGCGTACGCGCGGGCGATGGCCGCCATCCCCCACCGCGGCATCGCGTGCGTCCTCGTCGAGATGGACCGGCCGCTCAGCCCGTACTACTGGATCAACGTCACCGACCGGCTCGGGATGGGCTGCGTCGCGATCATCGAGCACACGAACCTCGTGGACCCCGAGCGGTACGGCGGCCGGTCGCTGCTCTACCTCGCGCACTACGTCGGGGAGGGGGATCCCGCCTGGACCGCGAGCGCCGAGGACCTGGTGCGCGCGGCGGTCCCGGGGATCCGGGCCGTGAACCCGCGGTTCGACGAGGGATGGATCACGGGGCTCCACCTCGCGCGCGACCGGTTCGCGCAGCCGGTCCCCCTGGTGGGCGGGCCGATGCCGAGCCTGACCGTCGAGACCGGGATCCCCGGCCTTCTTCACGCGAGCCTCGCGCACGTGTACCCGGATGACCGGGGCGTGTCGAAGGCCATCGGCGCCGGGCGGCGCGCCGCGGCGGGCGCGCTCGCGCACCTGGCCACGGCGGGAGCGCCCCGGCCATGACTGCCATGACGCCGCCCGGCTCCGCGCCGGGGGCCAGCGGCCCCGTGTCCGCGTCGGCCGATCCGCCGGGTCGTGACATGTCGGCGGCTGCCGAGATCGCGGCCGTCGCCGTCGCAACGGGCGTCGGCGCGCTGACGCGCCTGGTCCCGGTCGTCACGGCGGGCTTCCCGCTCAACGACGGTGGCCTCTTCCTCGCGATGGCGGACGATGTCCGGAGGTCGGGCGCGCTCATCCCGTCGACGGCCTCGTACAACGGGCTCGGCATCCCCTTCGCGTATCCGCCGCTCGCCCTCGACCTGACGGGGATCGCGATGGGGCTTACCGGAAGCGACGGGATCTGGATCCTTCGCTTCGTCCCGGCGCTCGTCGCGCTCGCCACCATCCCGGTCGTCTACCTTCTCGGCCGGGCGATCCTCCCCTCGCGGTTCCACGCGTTCGTCGCCGCCCTGCTGTTCGCGTTCGTCCCGCGGTCGTTCGAGTGGCTCGTGATGGGCGGGGGGATCACGCGGGCGCCGGGCTTCCTGCTCGCGGCTCTGGCGATCCTCGCGACGATCGGCGTCGCAAGGCGCGCCTCGGCGCGGTCGGCCATGGCTGCAGGCGTCTGCATCGGGCTGACGGGACTGACCCACCCGCAGGCGCTCGTCTTCGCTCTCGTGAGCATCGCGATCATCACGGCGGCGTACGCGCGGTCGAGGCGCGCCCTCGGCCTTGCCGCCGGAGCCGTCGCGATCGGCGCGGCCGTCCTCCTTCCCTGGGTTGCGCTCATCGTCGCCGAGCACGGGACCGGGCCCCTTCTGTCCGCTGCCTCGTCCGGGGCCAACCCGATCCAGAGCATCGCCTACCTGACATCGCTCGCCCTCACCGACGAGACGTTCTGGCGGATCGTCGCGCCGCTCGGGCTCGTCGGGTTCCTGTTCGAGCTCTCGCGACGCCGCTGGCTCCTGCCGGCCTGGACCGTCGTGCTCGTGCTCGCGGATCCTCGGTCGGCCGCCAACTTCACGATGGTCCCGCTCTCGCTCCTCGCCGCGGTCGGGTTCGTGGACGTGCTCGTGGAGAGGCTGTTCCCGGGGGCGTTGCCGTTCGACGCCCGGAGCGTGTGGCCCCCGTCGGTCGTCCGGCGCCGAGGGTTCGAGGCCCTGTTCGCCGCGGTCGTGATCCTCGGCATCGTCACCGGGTCGTTCGCTGCCGTCTCGCCGGGGTACATGATCCCGGTCCCGGCCGCCACCCGCGACGCGATGGCGTGGGCACGGGCGAACACGGAGCCGCAGGCGTCCTTCCTCGTGGTGTCGGGCCGGGACTGGTTCGACGACGCCACGGCCGAGTGGTTCCCGACGCTCACGGGGCGCCGCAGCGTCGGGACGCTCCAGGGGTACGAGTGGCTCGGGCGGGACGCATGGCTGGCGCAGAACGCCGCGGCCGACGAGCTCGTCAAGTGCGCGCCCCGGACCGTCTCGTGCGTGGATGCGTGGATGCGTGACCACCGGGCCGCCGACTACGTCTTCATCCCGAAGGGCAGGGTCGCCGGCCCGGCCGGCCCGGACGACTGCTGCGTGCCCCTGCGCGAGACCGTGCGGACGTCGCCCCGGTACGAGGTCGTGTACGACGGCGACGGCGCGACGATCGCGCGCATCCTCCCGGACCCGAGCGCGGTCGTGGGGCCGCCGAAGCCCGCGGTGCTATCCTCGCGGCCGTGACCCATCCAGCTCCCGCCGGCGTCGGGCCCGCACGTTCCGCAGCGGGGGCCCCAGCCCCGCTCACGCGCCCGGCCCCGGGCACTCTCGTGGCGCGCCGGGCGATCGTGGATGCGGTCCCGCCCGCGACATGGGACGCGCTCGCAAGCCGCAACCCGTGGGCAACGCCGTTCGCGCGGTGGGCGTTCCATCGCGCGTGGTGGGACGGGTACGGCGAGAACGCCCACGACGAGACGGTTCTCGTCGTGGACCCGGCGGCCGAGGCCCGCGGTGACGCCGCCCTCGTAGCGATCGTGCCGCTCATGCACCGCCACGGCGTCGAGCCCACGGACGCGGCCCGCCACACGATGCTCCGCCGTGAGTCCGACGAGGCGCTCACGCCGATCGCACCGGCGGCGAAGGTCGTGTTCTTCGGCGCCTCCTATCACGCCGACTACGCGACCGTGCTCGCCGACCCGTCGGATCTCCCGGCGGTCGCGGAGGCACTCGTCGACCTCCTCGCGTCGGACGCGGGACCGTTCGACGCGCACCCCGATCCGTGGGACATCGTGGACCTCCGCCGCCTCCGCGATGGAGATCCCGCTCTCGACGCGCTCCGGTCGGCGTTCTCGGTGCGCGCCGCCGCTGCCGGCTGGGACGTGCGCGTCGAGGCCGAGGACGTGTGCCCGGTGGCGACGCTCCCGGCTGACGCCGACATCGAGGCCTTCCTCGGAACGCTCGGGAAGAAGGAACGCCACGAGATCCGCCGGAAGGTCCGGCGAGCCGAGGCCGCCGGATCGATCGACCTGGTCCCCTCGGCCGACCCGCTCGCGGACCTCGACGCCTTCGTCGACCTCCACCAGAAGCGGTGGGGTGCCGAGGGCCTCTTCCCGCCCACGGAGGGCGGCGCGATGAGCCGCCGGTTCTTCGCTCGCCTCATCGAGCTCCTCGCCCCGGACGGGACTCTCGACCTCCGCTTCCTCGAGATCGACGGTCGACGGATCGCGGCCGGCGTGGGCTTCGCGGACGCATCGTCGGTCTACTACTACAACGCCGGCGTTGATCCCGACGCCCGGGAGCTCTCGCCGGGCGTCGTCATGGTGGAGCGCTACGTGCGCGGCGCCCTCCAGCGCGGGAAGCGGCGTCTCGACTTCCTCCGAGGTGACGAGGCGTACAAGTACGAGTGGGGCGCCGTGGACGAGCCGATCCGCCGCCTGCTGGTCGTGCGGACGTAGGCTGTGGGCGCTCCTCTCCCCGACGACCCGCGGTACATCATGCCTCCGCGCGGGCCGCTCCCCCCGGGCGGGCCCGTCCGCGTCGTGGAGCTCCTCGCGACGGGGACGAACGGCGGCGCCCAGGAGCACGTCTACGGGCTTCTCTCGCGCCTCGACCGCGAGCGGTACCTCCCGACCGTCGTCTCGCTCTCGCCCGGTTCGGCTGTCCGACGGATCGCCGCTCTCGGCGTCCCCACGCTGGTGCTCGACGAGCCCGACGACGCGATCGCGGTCGGCGCGCTCGCGGCACACCTGGCCGACGTCCGGCCGGACGTGCTCCACAACCACATGTACCGGGCGGAGCTCGTGGGGACGCGCGCGGCCATCGCGCTCGGCGAGATCGGCAAGCGACGGCCGTACGTCATCTCCACCGTCCATTCGAGTCGCGTCCGATCGCCCGAGGACCGGGCCGAGCTGCGTCGCCTCACGCCCTGCATCGACCTCCTGGTGGCGGTCTCGCACGCGATCGTGCAGAAGATCCGCCACGAGGAGCGCGAGGGGTCGCCGGTCCGGCTCGTCTACAACGGGGTGGACCTCCATCGGTACGACCACCAGGAGCCGTGCTGCACCCTGCGGGAGGAGTACGGCATCGAGGAGGGCGCGCCGATCGTCGGTGTGGTCGCGCGTCTCGAGCCGGAGAAGGGCCACCGCACGCTGCTCGACGCGTGGCCGCAGGTCCTCCGCAGCGTCCCCACGGCGTGCCTCATCGTGGTCGGGGAGGGATCCCTGCTCACCGAGCTGGTCTGGCAGGCACGTGAGCTGGGGATCGAGCGGCGCGTGATCTTCACCGGCCGCCGCGACGACATTCCCGCCGTGACGGCCGCGCTGGACATCGCCGTTCTGCCCTCGTACCGCGAGGCACAGGGCATGGTGGTCCTGGAGGCGATGGCGCTGTCACGACCCGTCGTCGCGACGAACGTCGGCGGGATCCCCGAGATGATCGAGGATGGCGTCAGCGGCGTGCTGGTGCCGCCGCACGACCCGGATGCGCTCGCAGCCGCGATCGCTCGCCTCCTCCTCGACCATCCGCTCGCGGACACGATCGCCCGCAACGGCCACGACGTGGTCCACGAGCGCTTCTCGATCGAGTTCATGGTGCGCGCCGTCGAGGACGCGTACGACGAGGGAGCGCGGGCGGCGCGTCTCCGGGACGCGATCGCGGTCTGACGGATCGTCGGGCGGCCGAGCGGCGCGCCCGCCCATGTAGCATCCTCTCGTGCGCTCTCTCCGGGTCTCGATCGACGCCGTCTGGGTCGCCGCTGCGGTCGCGCTCCCGGCGCTCGGGGCGCTCCTCGCCCCGCTGACGAGTGAGGACCTCGCCTACCAGGTCCGCACCGGGGACATGATCCTCGCGAGTCGGTCGATCCCGTCGGTCGACACACTCACCTTCTCCGCGGCCGGCCTGCCGTGGACCGTCCAGCAGTGGGCCGCGGCCGTCGCCCTCGCGGCCGGGTTCGCGCCCGCCGGGTGGACGGGACTCCTGGTCCTGCGGGCCGTCGTCGTCGCGGCCATCTTCGGCCTGGTCGTCCTCGCCTGTGCCCGGATGGGCGTCCGGAACCGCACCGCTGCTCTTCTCGCGATCGCCTCGTTCGTGGTGGCGCTCGGTGGCCTCGCGCTGCGGGCACAGCTGTTCGGGGTCCTCTGCTTCGCCGCGATCCTCGCCCTGGTCGCCGGGCGCTCGCGGTCGCCCCGCGCGTTCCTGGCCGTCCCTCTCGTGGTCCTGGCATGGGCGAACGTGCATGGCACCTTCCCGCTGGGGCTCGCCGCCGTGGCGTGGGTGCTCCTCGAGGACGTGGCAGCCGCTCGCCTCCCGACCGGCTCGCCTCTCGGCGCTGCGGCCGACGACGGCGCGCAGGCGGCGGATGCGGGGCCAGCGCCAGACCCCCGAGCTCTGTCGAGCGCGGTTCGCCGCGACATGGCGATCCTCGTGCTCTCGCTCGTCGCGACGTTCGTCACCCCGTTCGGCGCGGGTGTCTGGTCGTACGTCGCGGGCCTCGTCACGACGCCGGCCGTCGCGGGCCTGGTGTCGGAGTGGCAGCCCACGACCATCCAGACGTTCGCCGGCGCCACGTTCGTCGCGTCCGTCGTCGGTGTGGCGGTCGTGCTCGGCGCGCGTCGGCGCGGCGCGACCTGGCCGACGCTCCTCTGGCTCGCAGGCCTCTTCGTGCTTGGCGCGTGGACCGAGCGCGGGATCGTCTGGTGGGCGGTCGGTGGCGCGGTGGCCATCGCTGGGGTCCTGGGGCGCGCGGAGGCCGCGGGCGGCACCGCGCACGAGGCCGGGGGCTCGACGAGGGGCGCGGGGAGCATCGGCGCCGGGCCGCGCGGGGGGGCGCGGCCAGTCTCCATCGTCAACGGCGTCCTCGCGCTCGCGATCGCCGCCGCGCCCGCCGTCCTCGCGGTGGCGATCCTGTCCCGCCCGTCCGACCCGGTCACGGGTCCCGCCGGGGTCCTCGTCGACGCTCCGGCCGGGATCACCGCCGCGGTCCGCGAAGCCGCACCGCCCGGGACCCGCATCCTCAACGCCCAGCGCTGGGGATCGTGGCTGGAGTGGGCCGTGCCTGACGCGCTCGTCTACACCGACTCGCGGTTCGAGGTGATCCCCGCCGACGCGTGGCGCGACCAGGTCGCCGTCTCGAGCGGGCGCTTCGACTGGCGGGAGATCATCGACCGGATCGCGCCCGACCTCATCGTCGCGTCACGCCACGATCAGCAGGGGCTGCTCGACGCGATCGCGGCCGACCCGGCTTCGGGCTGGCGCCGGGTCTACGCCGACGACGACGGTGTGGTGCTCGTCCGGTGAGGACCGTCGGCCGGACCTTCGAGGGGTACCGCATGCATCGCAGGTTGGTACGCTCGCTCACATGAGCGAACCGGACCTCGACGTCGTCGTCCTCGGAGGAGCCGGGCACGTCGGCTTGCCGTTGAGTCTCGCCTTGGCGGCCAGCGGCCTCCGTGTCGGCATCTACGACACGAATGCCGCCACGCTCGCCCTGGTCTCCGAGGCGCGGATGCCCTTCCGCGAGAACGGCGCGGAGGAGCTTCTGCGCGACGTCCTCCCCACGGGCAGGCTCGTGTTGTCCGCAGACGCCGCCACCATCCGGCGCGCGGAGGCGCTCGTCATCGTCATCGGGACCCCCGTGGACGAGTTCCTCGGGCCCTCCATGACGCTCTTCGAGCGGACGGTCGAGCAGATCGCAGTCCACGTGCAGGACGGCGCACTCGTCGTGCTCCGGAGCACCGTCTACCCGGGTACGACCGAGTACGTCGCCAACGCGCTCGCCGTCCACCATCGCCGCGTCCAGGTCGCCTTCTGCCCCGAGCGCGTCGCGGAGGGGCACGCTCTCGAGGAGTTCCGGACCCTGCCGCAGATCATCGGCGCGGACGACCCCGCCGTATCAGACCGCGCCGCGGCGCTCTTCGCCCGGCTCGGCGGCGAGATCGTCCGAACCACCTCCCGCGAGGCGGAGCTCGCCAAGCTCTTCACGAACACGTGGCGATACATGAAGTTCGCGATCGCGAACCAGTTCCTCATGGTCGCGGACCAGGCCGGCCTCGACTACGCGCACATCCTCGAAGCGATCCGCCACGACTACCCGCGCGCCGCGGACCTCCCCGGCCCGGGCTTCGCCGCCGGGCCGTGCCTCTTCAAGGACACGATGCAACTCGCGGCCTTCACGAGCGACCACTTCCCGATGGGTCAGGCGGCGATGCAGGTGAACGAGGGCCTGCCCGCCTACATCGTGAGCGCGCTCGAGCGGCGCCACGGGACACTGCGGGGCAGGACGGTCGGGATCCTCGGCATGGCGTTCAAGGCCGAGTCGGACGACAATCGGGCGTCGCTCAGCTACAAGCTTCGCAAGTTGCTCGCCTGGGCCGGGGCGCGCGTCCTGTGCACGGACCCGTACGTGCCCGACCCGCGCCTCGTCCCGCTCGAGGTGGTCCTCGAGGAGTCCGACACGATCATCCTCGGCGTCCCGCATCGCGCGTACCGAGGCCTCGAGATCGGCGACCGCGACGTCGTGGACATCTGGGACGCCTTCGGCCGCGGGATCACGCTGTAGGGTCTCCCGGGGGAGCGTGCGGCGCTTCAGGCGCGGCATCTGACGGCGCTGGTGAACGGGTCGCCGGAGCGCTCGACCGGCCCGGCCATCGCCACCCGAGAGATGAGGCCGACCGGCGCCGTGTGCGGCCGAACCACGCGACGATCGGCACGAGCAGGAGCGGCACGGTGACGAGCGCGTGAGCCGGCCCGAGCGAGGAATTCCGTATCGCCACGACGTAGTCCGCCCAAAGCGCGCCGAACGATGCGGAGGCGAGGATCAGCACCGCGAGCGCGATCCACCACCCGCGGGTCCGCACGCCCACCAGCGCGAACGGTGCGAGCGATGGCTTGAGGAGGACGAAGACGCTCGGCCATCCCCAGACGACGCCGGCCGCGAGCGCGGCCGCGATCCACATGTTCGTGTTCCCGTAGAGGAGCGGCGATATCGTAGGCGGGTACGCGATCCCGGCGGCCATCAGCGGCCATGTCCACGGAGCCGGTCGGAGTTGCCAGAGCGACCAGGTGAACACGCCGATCGGGACGGCCCACCAGAGCGGCCAGGGCAGGAAGAGGAAGGGGACGAACAGAAAGAGCGCGTTGGGCGGGTAGAGAACGTCGACGTTCGATTCGACGATGTAGGGCCCGGCCAGCTGGCGAGGCAGGTAGAACTCGCCGGTGTCCAACCACCGCTCGGCGATCGACCGGAAGTACGCGAGGTCCAACCCGAGCGCGTGCTGGCCGTCGACGTATCTCCAGAGCCAGACGGATTCGGCGATGCCGACGACGACGAACAGGCCCGTCGTGGTGAGGATCGCGACACGGGCGACGCGGGGGAGACCTGCCACGACCGCAGTCTACGGACCGCCCTGCGCGCGCGATGGCCGCACGAGCGCGCTGACCCCCGGGAGCGGTTCGTCCCGGCTGGCCGCGCCCGTCTGCTAGAGTCGGGCGCGATCCGTTCGCAGGAGGCGCGTGGTCGGTTGGTGAGAATCCTTGTCACCGGCGCCGCCGGATTCATCAACGGATATCTCGTTCCCGAGCTGCTCGGGGCGGGGCACGAGGTCATCGGCCTCGACGACTTCAGCAAGTACGGCCCCGCCCGTCGCAGCTACGACGACCACCCCGCGTACACCTTCGTCGAGGGGGACGCGAAGGACGTCGCGCTCCTGCGCGAGCTGATCCGCGGCTGCGACCAGGTCGTGGCGGCTGCCGCGATGATCGGCGGCATCAGCTACTTCCACCAGTTCGCGTACGACCTCATCGCCGAGAACGAGCGGATCCTCGCCGCGACGTTCGATGCCGCGATCGACGCGCACCTCGACGGCAGCCTCCGGCGGATCGTCGTCCTGAGCTCGTCGATGGTCTACGAGTCGGCGACCGTCTTCCCGACGCCGGAGGGGGCGCAGCTCTCGTCGCCGCCGCCGGTCTCGACGTACGGCTTCCAGAAGCTGGCCTCGGAGTACTTCGCGCGAGGAGCATGGGAGCAGTACCGGCTGCCGTACACGATCCTGCGGCCGTTCAACTGCGTCGGGATCGGCGAGCGGCGTGCCGTCCGCGACAGCACCGTCATGAGCGGGAACGTGAAGCTCGCGCTCTCGCACGTCGTCCCGGACCTCGCGCTCAAGGTCCTCCGCGGACAGGATCCGCTTCACATCCTCGGCGACGGGACGCAGGTCCGCTGCTATACGTACGGCGGCGACCTGGCCCGCGGGATCCGGCTCGCGATGGAGTCGGAGGCCGCCGTCAACGAGGACTTCAACCTCTCGACGCCCGTGAGCACGACGGTGCTCGACCTCGCGCGCCTCATCTGGCGGACGATCCACGGGCCGGATCGCCGGTTCTCATGGGTCTCCGATCCGCCGTTCGACCACGACGTCCAGCACCGGGTCCCCGACGTGCGAAAGGCGCGCGAGATCCTCGGCTTCACGGCTGACACGACGCTGGCCGAGATGCTGGACGAGGTCGTCCCGTGGATCCGCGCCGAGGATGCAGCCGGGGCCATCTGATGACCGACCTTGGCCGTGTCTACCGCGCGCGATTCGACGACGCCGACCATCGCGCGAAGATGGCGCTGTGGCGTGAGATCGTGCCGTCGATCGCACGGATCGTCCCGATCGACGGCCCGGTGCTCGACCTCGCCTGCGATCGCGGCTACTTCATCGCGCACGTGCGCGCTCAGGACCTGTGGGCGTGCGACGTCCGCGACGTCGCCGCCGATCTCCCGGCGGGCGTGCGGTTCGTCCGCGCATCCGGGCTCGCGCTCGACGACGCCGTTCCCGCGGGCCACTTCGCGACCGTCTTCGCGAGCAACTACCTCGAGCACCTCGCCTCGTCGGACGAGGTGCTCGACCAGATGCGCGCGGTCGAGCGCGTCCTCCGGCCCGGCGGCCGGTTCGTCGTCCTCCAGCCGAACATCCGGCTCGTCGGGGGTGCCTACTGGGACTTCATCGACCATCACGTCCCCCTGACGGAGCGCAGTCTCCAGGAGGCGGGCTCCCTCGCCGGGCTGCCGACCGAGCGCACCATCGTCCGCTACCTGCCCTACTCGACGAAGGGACGCCTGCCCGCCGACCCGCGCCTCGTCCGCGCGTACCTGCGATTCCCACCCGCGTGGCGCATCCTCGGGCGGCAGACGCTCTGGGTGGGACGGAAGCCCGCGTGACGGACGCGCGCGTGGCGACGGCCGGGCGGCCCGATCGGCCGGATCTCACGATCGTCATGCCGGTCTACGAGGAGGGCGCCGCCGTCGTGCCGGTGCTGCGCGCGCTGGAGGCCGCGCTCTCCACCCCGCACGAAACGCTCGTCGTGTACGACTTCGACGCGGACACCACCGTGCCTCCGGTCCGCGCACTCGCCGCGGAGCTTCCGGCGGTGCGGCTCGTGCGCAACGACCTGGGGCGCGGCGTGCTCAACGCGATGAAGGCCGGCTTCGCAGCGGCTCGCGGGACATGGATCCTCGTCACGATGGCTGACGGATCGGACGACCCCGCGGTCGTGGAGGCGATGGTCGCGCTCGCCCGGGATGGCGCGGACCTCGTCGCCGCCAGCCGGTACATGCATGGCGGGCATCAGTACGGCGGCCCGCTCGTCAAGCGGACGCTCTCGCGCGCCGCCGGCCTCTCGCTCCACCGGCTCGCGGGTGTCCCCGTGCACGACGCGACGAACAACTTCAAGCTCTACAGTCGTGAGTTCCTCGAGTCCACGACGATCGAGAGCACGGCCGGCTTCGAGCTCGCCACCGAGCTGACCGTGAAGGCAGCGCTCGCGCGACGCCCGATGGCGGAGGTCCCGGCGACCTGGCGCGACCGCACCGCCGGGCAGAGCCGGTTCCGCCTCGGCGCATGGCTCCCGCACTACCTGCGCTGGTATCGGGCCGCGTTCATCGGGAGGGCGCGGGCGGCCATTCGGATGCCCAGGTCGGGCTGAGTCGCCACCTGCGCGGTCAGGCCGAGGGTATGGCGGGCGTCGTCGTCGCCTCGTCGGACCGGTCAGGCGTCCCGCGGACGAGGATCGCGAGCACGTAGACGGCGACGCACGTGATCGCGAGCGAGCCGACGATCCCGACCGGACCTCCGAGCGGGACCAGCGAGCCGGGCCCGCCCCCGGGCGGAGCCGCGGCCAGGTAGTTCGCCGACGTCGCGACGACCAGCACGACCCACGCCACCAGGATCCGCCGGTCGGCGAGGAGGAGCGCGAGGAAGACGACGGCCGGATAGGCGTACCGCTCGTGCATCGCAGTGAGGAGGCAGTAGGCCACGAGGACGGATGCCGCGAGCGCGAGGTAGAGCGCGTTCCCGGTCGGCCTTCGCCGGAGCGCGACGAAGACGAGGGCGAGGCCGACGGCGGCCGCCGCGTATCCGAGGAGCCGCGGAGTGAGCGGCCCGACGATCGCGCCGGTGTCCGCGAGGAGCCCGTCGCCTGCTGTGGCGAGCGACTGGAGGATCCACCAGGGGTTCCAGGCGCGCAGCGAGAGGATCGCGAACGTCTCGCCCTGGTACGCAAACGCCGACCGCAGGTAGGCCACGGGGCCACCCGCAGCAAGGAAGGGGAGCCAGAGCAGGACGAGGGTCGCCGCGGTCGCGGCCACCGGCAGCGCGGCTCGGCGAACGCCGATGCGCGCGACGGCGTACGCGGCGAGGGGGACGACGAATGGAATCGCCTGAGGCTTCGTTCCCAGCGCGAGCCCGAGCATCACGCCGGCGAGGGCCCAGCGGCCCCGGAGCGCGAGGACCGCGGCGAGGAGGCCGAAGAGCGTGTAGATCGACTCGGACTGCCCCCAGAAGGCGCTGAGGTACCACGTGACCGGCACGAAGGACAGCGCGAGCGCGGACGCGACGGCGATGCGCGGCCGGTCCTTCAGGGCGTACGCGATGACGAGCGCGATCGCGATGTCCGCGGTCGACGCGGGGATCTTGAGCCAGATCCGGACGGTCGGGTCGGCTGCGTCGGTCGCGGTCTGGAATGCCGCCTGCAGGTGTCCGATCGCCCAGAAGAGGTAGGCCATGACCGGCCCGAATGAGAGGCCGTGCTCGTAGATGCGATCGAGGGGAACGCCCATTGCCAGCAGATGCGTCCACAGGGCGAAGACGTCCAGATCGCCCGGCAGGCCCTCCGTCGGCAGGAGCAGGAGGCGGAGGATCGCTGCGCCGGCGAGCCCGAGGGCGAGCGTGGCGATGAGAGCGGGGGTCCAGGTGCCGCCTCCGGCGGGGGCGACCCCGGCCGTGGATCGCCCGGCCCCGACGCTCATGGCGTCAGAGGAGGCTCGTCGCCCAGTACCGTTCCGCGCCGCCCGGCACCGCCCCCAGCCGGCCGATCCGCGCCGCGTGCGCGCGTACTGCATCGGCCATCGGGTCCACGCCGCCGAAGAGCCGGTCCATCTGGCTCTCGTAGAGCGCGATCCCCCGGATCTTCCGCTCTACGACCTCCGAGATCGCCGCGTACTCGGGCGTGAGCGCCACGTCCGACGCGATGCCGTCCAGCGCCCCAGCGGGCAGGTCTTCCAGACGTGTGAACTCACCCCAGTACGCGTACGGGAAGTCCTCATAGAAGGCCACGCTCCCGGCCCACCGAGGACCTGGCATCACCCAGTCCTCGCGCTCGGTCAGGAGCGCGACTCCAACCTGCCGCATGAGCTGGTGGTCGACATGGCCGCCGATCCCGAGCGGCAGGTACACCTTCTGGGGTTCGAGTCGTGCGATCTCTGTCCGGAGGATCTCGATCGGCGCGCGGTCGTCGGGCCGCGGGGCGCCCAGGAGCTGGTCGTCGCCCTCGTAGCCCCGGAAGACCGCGTCGGGGAGGTCGAGGAAGATGACGGAGGCCTCGGCGAACGCCGCGTACCGCTCGTCCTCGAGCCGGCGCTCGGCCATGACGTCGCCGGCGATCCCCGCGTCGACCAGCGCGTCGGTCAGCACCGCGCCCTGCTGGGCGACGTCGTCCGGAGCCGTCCCCGAAGCCTGCGACCCGGCGTGGATGTCGGCGCGCCGATACCACGATGCGCGCTGCCAGAACCGACGTGCGCTCGCATCGGCCGCCGTCTGGGTGGCGGCGAGGCGATCGTCTGCGGCGAGCCACGGAGCGAGCGCGCCGTCGGTGGACGACGGGTAGTCGTTGCCCACGTTGGCGCGGTTGAACGCCTCGGTGTTGGGCCAGACCGCCTTGTTCCCGAAGCCGAGAGCCTCGCGCTGGTACCCGGTGAGCGTGCCCACTGCGCCCATCCCGGAGAAGACCGTGACGATCGCAACGTTCTGTCCGAGCTCCCGCAGACCGGCGATGAGCCCGCCGCAGGAGAGGGCGACGTCGTCGGGGTGGGGCGCGACGAAGACGTGGGTCATGGCCCGGCGAGTATACCGGCGCCTGCAGGCGTCGAGACCGGGGTCGCAGCGACCGCCCGGCGCGGCCCCGGACTCAGGACGGCGAGGGCGTGGGCGCCGCGCTGGCGGAGACCGCCGGGGAGGCGGACGTCGCCGGGCTCGCGCTGGCGGACGTCGCCGGGCTCGGCGAGACGATCGGGACGAGCGTCGGCAGCGAGGCCGACGGAGCCGGCGTCACCGGTGCCGGGGTGACGACGGGCGCCGGGGTCGGCTTCGCGATCGGCGTGAAGAAGCCGCCGTGACCGAAGAGCAGCGCGTAGAGCGCGATGAGGACGAACGCCGCGACGGAGATGCCCACGAAGAGCATCGAGATGCGATCGTCCACGTGGCGGCCGACCTCGGATGGCTTCGCGGGGGCGGCCGGCGCCTGGCCTCGGGCCGGAGGCTTCGCCGGTGCCCTGCCCGGCGCGGGCTCCGTCGGCGCGCCTTCCGCCGCACCGCCCCCACCGCCCGCGGCGGCAACGACGATCGTCGCGGCGGCCACGGCCTCTTCCCCCGCGAGGCCCTCCTCGTCGACGACCTCGTCGTCCTCTTCGATCGCGCCCTGCGTGTCGTTGTCCGTCATCGCGTCGTCATGCTCCGTGTCGGCCGTGCCCGGTCGAGGGGCCCTCGTGTGCAGCGATATCGCGGGCCGCAGGCGCGCGGGGACGGCGCCGAAGCCTCACGGCAGGCGCCAGTGTACCCAACGCGCGTCACCGCGGCAGCCGCACAGGGCTCAGGCGGCTCGGACCGACCGCGTGAGCAGCCCGGCGAGACCGGTCGACAGCGTGACGAGCCCCGAGATCGCGAGGACCGTCGAGATCCCGATCCCTGCGGCGAGCAGGCCCGCGACGGCCATCGCGGCGCTCATCGACGCGGTGACCAACGCGAACCGGAAGCTCACGACACGCCCCATGAGCTCCTGCGGCGTCCGCTCCTGGAAGAGCGTCTGGCTCGGGATCACGTAGACCATGTTCGCGACGCCACAGCCCGCCATGAGGCCGATCGCGATGGGCACGTTCCCAGTGAGGCCGAGGGCCGCCGTGCATGCGCCGTACAGCACGAATCCCAGGATCACCATCCTCCCCCGCGCGAAGCGCATCCCCACGAGGCCGACGAGGAACCCTCCCACGAGGTTGCCGACGCCCACCGCCGTCTCCAGGAGCGCGTACGTCGTGGAGGCGTCGAGCTGGCCCAGCTCGAGGACCTGGGCTGCATAGACCGGGGTCAGGGCGATCGTCGTGCCCACGCTCACCTGGGCGATCGCCCCCTGGAGCGTGTTGGCGAGCAGGACCGACTCGCTCCTGAGGAACCGCCATCCCTCGCGGAGGTCCTCGATGACCCCCCGAACGCCAACGCTCGCTCGCCCGGCCGCACGCACCACGGGCGGGATCGCCATCGTCGCGATCAGGATCGCGGACGCAACGAACGTGAGCGCGTCGAGCCAGAAGGCGAGGGCGAGCGCCGATCCCAGGAACGCGACGAAGAGACCCGCGATCGGGTACCCCACCACGTCTGCGAGCGTCTCGCCGATCCACGTCGCCGAGTTGGCGGTCACGAGCTCGTCGTCCCCGACGATCCGCGGGATCACCGCCGTCCGAGCCGGTCGGAAGAAGATCGTGATGCTCGTGACGAGGAACACGAGCGGGTAGACGAGGAGGACGTTCACCGTCGCCGCCGCGGGGACGAGGAGGACCGCCGCCGCCCGGAGGAGGTCGCTCACGACCATCACCTCCCGATGGTCCCAGCGATCCACGAACGCCCCGGCGACGGGTCCGAGGAGGAGACTCGGGAGGAAGGCGGCGACGAAGACCGCGCTCACCGCGATGGGGGACCCCGTGAGCCCGAGGACCAGGAAGACGATCGCGATCTGGTTGACCCGATCGCCGAAGAAGCTCACAAGCTGGCCGACCCACAGCGCCGAGAAGTCCCCGTTGAGCGCGAGCCGGACGTACGGGTGACGGAGGACGCGCCTCCCGATCGAGGGCGCCGCCCGTTCCGCCGAGACCGAGGGTCCGCCGCCAAGGCCTCCGAGGAGCCGCGCGCGTGGGAGTGCCGCGGCCTCGCTCATCTCCGCGATCCCCGCGGCGACCGCACCGAGGCGCAGCGTGGCGCGCCCGCCGGCCGCGGCGGGCGGGGCGGCCGGCGTCGGCGCCTCGTCGAGCCACGCCGGATGGCCCACTACGGCGGCGAAGAGGAACGTGCCCAGGCCGGCGGCGATGAATACGTCCCCGATGGAGGCGACGTTGCGGACCACCGGGAGCGGGATCGGGATGACGTCGCTCAACGGCCCCAGGTGGAGCAGGAAGGACGTGTCGAGCGTCCCCGGCAGCAGGACGTGGAGCGCCGGGCTCACGTCGCCGACCGTGAAGCCGGCCGCGAGGAGGCTCGGCTCCCAGACCGGCATCCGGCCCGCGTTCCACAGGATGACGATCCCGTTGCTCAGGACGCCCACGAGCGCAAGGAGGAAGCCCGGGTAGCGCCGATTGGCCGCGAGCCCCACGACCAGGAAGCCGTACGCCACGGTCAGGAGCGCGGTCCGCGCCGGCTCCGGGACCGGCCACCCTGCTCCGACGCCGAACTCGACGATCGCGCGCATGACGAGCGCGCCGAAGATCATCCAGACGTACGCGATCCGGACCGACGCCAGGCGCCAGATCGAGCCGCCGGCCGCAAGCCCCGCGACCAGGCCCAGGACGATCGCCCCGGCGAGCACTCTCTAGCTGTTCTTGGCGGGTGCCGGCGTGGTGTCGGGACCCCCACCGGAGGTGGCGGTCGCGAGTCGGTCGGCGACGTCGCGGATGAGCGGGACGGGGTGGTTCTCGTTCGGGCGTCCCGGGTCCGGCACATCGCGAACCCAGTGCGTCTTCGCGAACGCCTCGACCATCTGCGGGTCGAACTGGATGCCGGCGAAGCGTCGCAGCTCGGCGAGAGCCTGCGTGTGCGTCAGCGGCGTCATCCGGTACGGGCGGGCGGCCGTCATCGCCTCGTACGCGTCCGCCACCGCGAGGATCCGCGCGAGTTCCGGGATCTCCATCCCCACGAGGCGGTCCGGGTAGCCCGACCCGTTGAACCATTCGTGGTGGTGGCGGATGAGGGGCACGACCGGGGCCAGCTTCGTGACCGGGCCGATGATGTTCGCACCCATGACCGGGTGCGCGTTCATCAGCGCGCGCTCCTCCTTCGTGAGCGTCCCCGGCTTCAGGAGCACCGAATCCGGCACGCCGATCTTCCCGACGTCGTGCAGCAGGCCGCCCCACTCGAGAGAGTCGAGATCGGCCGCGGAGACCTTCCGGACGCGCCCGATGTCGACAGACATCGTCATCACCCGGCGGCTGTGGTTCGACGTGAACTTGTCGCGGGCGTCGACTGCCTCGGCCAGCACCTCGATCGTCTGCGTGAACATCTCGCGCATCTCGACGAAGCGGTGATACGCGACGCGGGTGGTGTAGAGCGGGACGGCGAAGAGAAGCGTGGCCCAGGAGAGCACCTGATACATCTGTGCCATGAGCCACGCGAGCGGGACAAGGAACAGCAGGTTCGTGTACAGCTCAGCGTCTGCGCGGATGATTGTCGACAGTCGGGCGCCCGTCCGGAGAGCGACCACATTGCTGGCGAGCACCAAGTTCAGCACAAAGAAGACGGATGCTCCGACAGCAGCCGTAGCGATCCCCAGAAGCGCCTGGAGCGGGTCGGCCGATGGCTGGCTCGGCTGCAAGCCAAAGGCCGATCCGGCACCCCAGATGACCAGTCCTCCGACGATCGCGGGCAGCACCACCCCGGCGTGGTTCGATAGCGTCCCGTACCACGGGATGTCGCCGCGGAGTTCCCGCATCTCCGTCGCGCCGATGAGCGCGACCCACCCAGCCGCGGTGGGTCCGCCAAGAATCATGGCAACAACCACGGGGGCCGTGGCTACGTTCACCCGCGTCCCACTGGCCAGCTGAACTGGCATCGCAGATAGCAGCAGAGTCACAAACGTCCAGAACGCGACGCCTGCGATGAGCCCAGCCTGAGCCGACAGATCGATGCCGCTGGGCGCGATCCATTCCTGAATAGGAATCGTGAGGCTCGTGGCTGCCAGCGCGACGGCGCTGACGCCCACGAGCCCCGAGATGTAGGCCTTGAGGGGTGTCGTCACCTGTGCCAGTACCGCTCCCTCGGTGCGCCGCTCCGGTAGAGACTACCTCCCGGTGGCGCCTGGGGGAACGGAACGCGGGCTAGAAACCCTTCAGAGAGGCCCCACCAGCCAGCGCAGCTGCAGCAACCGCGCCGACGGCCGTGATGAGGCGGAGGATCCTGAACTTCATCTAGCGATACCTCTGCCGCTCTCGACCTGCCTACCAGCCCTTGACGAAGGACTCGATCCGCACGCTCGTACCTCCTGCGGCCTCCTGTTCGCAAAACAGGAAACCGACCTGACTCGGGGTCGGTCGGTTGCACTAGTCGCTCTGCCCTTCCCTAAGTGCCCAGTTCAGGAGGGGCTTCGAAGCGTCCGAGCGTCAATTCGTGCCGCTAGTACTTTCGTACTGCCAGCGCACCGGACTATAGGCGGCCGCTCGCGGAAGGGTCAATAAGCACGCATGCCTATCGACTCTCCGCCGTCTGCCGTATTCTCGACCGACAGCCGCCAACCGTCGCACACCAGTTGCGGGCTACAGCGCGTCTATGGGAGGCACCTCAAGACCGAACTCGGCTCTCTGTACCTGCGCGTAGTGCGCGTACTGCTCGGCCGCCGCCGCGAAGGCGCCCATGCACCGGTAGAGCCGTATCGCAGTTCGCTCAATGCTCTCCGCCGTGGAGTCCACATCCAGCACACGGTGCGCCAGGTACAGTGCGTTGGGGTAGTCCCCAGCTTCGGTGAACCGCAGGATCGCTCGCTCCATCGCCTCGAGATACCGCGCGTGCAGGTAGTCTCGATGCGTTGTCGCCCAGTCCTCGTACTCGAAGTCCAGTGCGAACCGACCGCCGTAGCTCTCCGCGAGGATCGAGACGGAGTCGTCGGATTCCGCGGACGCCTTCGACCTGAGCAGGACGAGGCAGGATTGGGAATCCGCCTTTACCAATTCCGTGTCGAACCACACCATGTCCTGGTCGCTCATCACGTACCCAGGCGTGGTCTCGTCGTGGTAGTCAGGCTCGAGGACGCGTCGGAGGAAGTACACCGTTTGGTTCAGCGAATTGGACGCCAGCTCTGGTGTGAGGTCAGGCCAGATCGCGTCAAGCACCTGCTCGCGCGTTGCCGTCATCTCGGGGCGGGTACACAGGTAGCACACCAAGCTGAGCACCTTGCGCCTGATGCTGGAGCCCGCGAGGACGGTGTCCCCGACGGCTACGGAGACCGCGCCAAGGTCGTGTATCTCTACCCGCGGTGCCACTCGACGGGCAAGTCGCCGCACGCTCACGTCGACTTCGCGGAGTCTCCGGACGCGTCTCCCTGCTTCACGGAGCGGCGCAACGTCACGACTCGAACCCACCGATTCGAGCACCCTGGCTGCTTCGACGACCGACTCCGCGGACCCTGTCGCCAGAACGTCGCGCAAGGCAGACGCCCACCGCGCGGGACGCTCCCCAGCGGCCGTCGCCACGACCGCCTCGGATTCTGTGTTGAGTAGCGGAAGATAGGGCGCAACGACCTCAGCGAAGGCCGACAGAAGCGCTGCGTCACGTCGAGCAATGTCGAGGACGGCATGCGACATCACGCTCCGGTCCGCACTGGACGCCGCCAAGGCGAGTTGTGCCTTGGCGGCCCAGTAGTCGGCGCCCTGTGCCCTTGCCACCGACAGGGCCCTCCGACACAGTGAGGCGGCTTCGGGTTGTCCTCGTCGCACGGCCAAGACGGCAACGGAGGCGGCAAGGTGACTAACGGCGCCGACATCGAGAGCCCCGCTTGACGGCTCAGCCTGCTCAAGAAGCCTGGCAGCATCCTCGAGGGCGCCGAGGCGAACCGCGTTCTCCGCGCGAGCAAGGGGCAGCATCGCGTCACCGGGAACCCAACCCGACGGCAGATTCTCGCTTCCTAGCTGCAGCCACGAGTCGGCCTGCTCCGGGTCGATGTACGCACCGAGCACGTCCGCGCCCTCAGCGAGCACCTCGTCCATGATTCCCAGACTGCCGAGATCGCGTGCGGCCTCCAGGTCGCTCATCGCTTCCTGCGGCCGGTTCAGGTGGGCGAGGGCCCACGCCCGAGCAAGGTGAGCGGAGCTCCGCTCGATTGACGCGGCCGAGTCGCCGAACGCCGCCAGCGCCTCGTTGGCACACTCGAGCGCTGCGTCTGCGCGGCCCTGAACGCGACAGACGAACGCGAGGTTGAGGAGCGTTACGCCCCGGTAGTGGCGGCCGGACGCCTCCGTCTGAAGAGTGAGGGCGGCCCGCAGCCGCTCCTCCGCGAGTGTCAGGCTGCCGCCCCGCGACACGTCAATAAGGGCACTCGTGCCGAGTGCGATCGGGACAAGGTACGGCTCGTCCTCCAGCTCGCTCACGGTCGCCGCCAGTGCCCGGGCCTTCTCGAAGTCGCCCGCGAAGAAGTGGATCGTCATCAGGTTCGCGAGCGCCAGGTGCCGGTCCGGGCCCGGGGCCTCGAGCTCCGCGACCGCGCGCTCCGCGCGCAGGATCGCGTCGTCCACGCGGCCGCTCCGGAGCTCGCGGCGCGAGAGGATGATGTCGAACCAGGGCGTCTCGTCCGCCGTCGGGAACCGGCTGATGTAGCTCTCGGCGTAGGAGTAGTCGCCGGCGGACATGATCGAGCGCGTGGCGGCGACGAGCACTCGGTGGAGGTCGTCGGCGTCGCCGGCCTCGGCGTAGTGGTGTGCTGCACGCCGCCAGTCGATCGGCTCGGCGGCCGCCGCGATCCGCAGGTGGACAGCCCGCACGCCGTCGGCGCCGATCTCCCGCGCCAGCCGCGCGGTGAGGAACCCGCGCACGAGCGGGTGATACTGGGCGCCGCTGCGCGCGGAGCGACCGCGGCCCATCGACAGGAGGCCGAGGCGCTGCGCCTGCGCGATGTCCTCGACCGCGGTCGCCCGGTCGACGTCCGCGGCATCCATCGCGGGGCCGACCTCGACGTCGACGAGCAGTGACGTCCGCATGAGGAAGGACCGGAGGTCCGGGTCGAGGTCCCCCACGACCTCCTCGGCGAGGTAGTCGTAGAGGGGACCCTCCGTCGCGGAGAGGTCGCGGATGAAGCGGCGGACCTCGCGGTCCGAACGGTCACGGATCGCGGCGCGCACGAGGTTGAGGGAGGCGACCCATCCTTCGGTGCGCTCCTCGAGCGCGGCGAGGGACTCACGATCGAGCGGGCGCCGGTACGTCTCGCGAAAGAGAGTCTCGGTCTCGGCGTGATCGAACCGGAGGTCGTCCGCCGTGAGTTCCGCGACCTCTCCGTGCGTGCGCAGACGCGCGAGCGCGACCGGCGGGCGCTGGCGGCCCGAGAGGACGACTGTCATCCGGTCCGGCGCGCGGGCGACGATCTCGCGGAGTGCGTGCTGGACCTCCGGTGCGTGGTCGAGTGCCTGGACGTCGTCGAAGATCAGCACCGTGGGCTCGTCCGTGAGTGCCGAAAGCTCCCGGACGAAGGTGTCGACGAGCACGCTCGCGGGCGTGGCGAGCGTGCCGATGTCACGAAGGAGTCCCGCAGTCGTCTCGCCGACCTCGGGCGCCACCCGGCGGCAGGCGGTGAGCAGGTATCGGACGAACGTGACGACGTCGCCGTCGTCCTCGTCGAGCTGGTGCCAGATGGTCCGGATCCGCGTCCGCCGGGCGAAGTCGGCCAGAAGCGTGGTCTTCCCGTAGCCGGCCTCGGCGACGACCGTGACCACGCGCCGGTGGATCTTCGCGTCGAGCCAGTCCAGCAGCCGTGATCGCGACAGGACGTCCGCTCGGAGCTGGGGCGGCTGGGTCTTGCTCAACCGCATCGGAGGATCGGTCACCGCCCAGTACGCGGCCGTCCGACCCTGGTGCGGCGGCGCGCCCCCGGGTCCGACCGGGACGCGTGCCGCCATCCCCCCAGCGCCGGAATCGGCCTGTGCGGACGATACAGGCGTTTCGAACGGCGCGTGACTCTCCCGCGTCGTGCACGGACGTTGAGTTGTCGCTGAGATTCGGTAGGAGGGCGGCATGGTCGGGCGATGGTGCCCGACCCGAATCACCCGCGGATCACCACGGACACGCCGAGGCCACTCCTCGGGGGGCTACTCAGCCCCCCGCGCGGGTCAGCTCTCGTATTCGAAGGTGATCTTCACCTCGACGAGGTACTCGACGATCTCTCCGTCCTCGACGCGCGCGGTGGACTTCACGACCTCCACCTGGCGGATGTTCCTGACAGTCCGGGACGCCCGGGTGACAGCCTGACGCGCCGCGTCGCTCCACGACGTGGGGCTCGTTCCGACCATCTCGCGGATGATGAGAACTCCCATCGAAGCCTCCTGTTCGGGACGCCGCTCTGGGGCGCCCCGGGCAGTCTAGGCGGCCCCCGCCGCCGCCCTGTCCCCGGCGTACCCCACGAAGCGCGTCTGTCGCTTCTTGAACCAGAGCTGGAGCTCTCCCGTCGGTCCGTTGCGGTGTTTGGCGAGACGGACGTTCACCATCTCGCCGTCGGCGTCCGCGTCGTCGGGCTTCTCCTTGTCGCGCCAGAGGAAGATGACGAGGTCGGCGTCCTGCTCGATCGCGCCCGATTCGCGCAGGTCGGAGAGCCGCGGCTCCTTGGACTCGCGCATCTCGGCCTGGCGCGAGAGCTGCGAGAGAGCGACGACCGGGATGCTCAGCTCGCGCGCGAGCGCCTTGAGCCCGCGCGAGATCTCGGAGACCTCCTGGACCCGGTTCGCGTCGCGGCTCTGCACGGTCGCCTGCATGAGCTGGAGATAGTCGACGACGATCAGGTCGAGGCCCGATTCCGCCTGCAGCCGTCGGGCCTTGGTGCGCAGCTCCATCGTGGAGATGTTGGGCGTGTCATCGATGTAGATGGGCGCCTCGGACAGGGCATTCATCGCGGGTGCGATGCGGGCGAAGTCCATCTCCTCGAGGAATCCGCTCCGAAGCCGCTGGGAATCGATGTTCGCCACGCTCGAGAGGAGGCGCAGGACGAGCTGCTCCTTGCTCATCTCGAGGCTGAAGATGCCGACCGACTTCCCGTCGCGGACGGCCGCGTGCTCGGCGACGTTGAGAGCGAAGCTTGTCTTGCCCACGCTCGGGCGCGCCGCGAGGACGACGAGGTCGCTCTTCTGGAGGCCGGTCGTGAGGGCGTCGAGGTCCGCGAACCCGGTGCGGACGCCGCTCACCTCGCCGCGGTGCGCGTGGAGATAGTCGAGGCGGTCGTACGCGTCATGGAGGAGGATGCGCAGCCGCGCGAAGCCGTCGTCCACCCGGCGCTGGCTGACGGCGAACAGCTCCTGTTCGGCTCGGTCGATCGCCGCCTGCACGTCCGCGCCGTCCTCGTACCCGATCGCAGCGACCTTCCCGGCCGCGGCGATGAGGTTGCGGAGGACTGCCTTGCGCTCGACGATCCGTGCGTAGTGCATCGCGTGGACGGCGGTGGGCGTCCGGTTCGAGAGGGTCGACAGGTATGCGCGACCGCCGACCGCCTCGAGCTGGTCGGCGCGCTCGAGTGTCTCGGCGACGGTGACGATGTCGACCGGCTCGCGCCGCTCGAAGAGCTCGAACATCGCGCCGTAGACGGTCCCGTTCGCCTGCCGGTAGAAGTCCTCGGGGCGCAGGAACTCGGCGATCTCGACGATCGCGTCGCGGTCGATGAGGATGGCGCCGAGGACCGATTCCTCGGCTTCGACGCTCTGGGGCGGCAGGCGGTCGATCACTCGTGACTCCGGTCTGGGGTGCGACGGGACCGATCATGCGTCCCCGCCCGGCCGGAAGCCACCGACTTACCCACGACCTCGTCCACGAAGATCGGATACCCGGCTCGCCGTCGTGGGCGGCGTGTGCACAGACTGTGGATTCCGCGCACGGTCCCGCCGACGCGGGTCAGTCGAGCCGGCGGATGACGCCGATGAGCTTCCCCTGGATCCGCACCTCGTCGTAGAACTGCGGCGGGTAGTCCGGGTTGGCCGGCTGGAGGCGGATGCGCCCCTGCTCGCGGAAGAACCGCTTGAGCGTGACTGCGTTCTCCTCCACCTGGGCGACGACGATGTCCCCGTTCCTGGCCGTCTGCTGCGGCCGGATGACGACGTAGTCCCCGTCGGTGATGTGCGCCTCGATCATCGAGTCGCCCCGGACGCGGAGGAGATAGGCGTCGCCGTCCGGAGACAGCATCCCCGGCACCGGCACCGTCTCGGAGACATCCTGGTAGGCCTCGATCGGTCCACCGGCGGCGATCTCGCCGACGACCGGCAGCACGTGGGAGGCGCCCGCTGTGGAGGACTGGGCGATCTCCAGCTGCAGGCCGAGCATGATCGCGGCTGCCGGGGTGAGCCGCAGGGCGCGTGGCTGCGCGGCCCGATGGGCAGCATCCGGGCCGTCGAGATAGACACGCTCGAGGTACCCGTCGCGCTCCAGGGCCTGGAGATGGTGGTGGACGGCCGACGTGGACGCGAGGTCCACGGCGCGCGCGATGTCCCGGATGGACGGAGGGAAGCCGGTCTCGCGGGTGGTGGCCGCGATGTACTCGAGGATCCGCCGCTTACGCTCAGCGTCGTGCTTGGTCACCGGGACCTCCTTCGGACGCCAGACTACCGAACGGGTGTTCGATTGTCAAGGGCCGGCGGGATCGCGCGCGGGCGACGGACGCCGCTGCTGGTACACTTCCGGTCCCCGGGTGCGCCGGCGATACCCGCGCGTCCGCGAAGACAGCATGGAGGATTCTCTCGCGTGAAGGTCATCCTGACCGCCGACGTGGCGAAGCTCGGCAAGTCGGGCGAGATGCGTGACGTCGCGGACGGCTACGCCCGCAACTTCCTCATCCCGCAGCGCAAGGCCGTGCCGGCGTCGGGCGGCGCGTATCGCGCCTGGCAGCACGACATCGCCAGCCGCGAGGAGAAGCGCAAGCGCGAGCGCGAGGAGGCCGAGGTCGCCGCGAACCGGATCTCGAGCACGACGCTGACCATGGGCGTGAAGGTGGGCGAGGGCGGCAAGCTCTACGGCTCGATCACCGCCCAGGACATCGCCGACGCGCTCGGCCGCCGCGGGATCACGGTCGACAAGCACAAGATCGACCTCGAGGCGCCGCTCAAGACCCTCGGCACGTACAAGGTGCCGGTGAAGGTCCACGCGGGCATGACGCCCGAGGTGACCATCGTCGTCGAGCCGAAGGGCTGACGGCCCGGCGATCCGATCCGGGGTCACGGCCCGGGCGGCGGATCGCCCGTCACGCGCGTGAGCGCCGCGCCGTCCTCCGGCAGGGCCCTGGCCGGTTCCATGCGACCCCTCGCGTCGGCGCGCGCCTGGCTCCGCGGTGACGAGGCGCGCGACGCGGCGCTGCCCGCCGTCCTCTTCGTCGCGGGAATCCACCTGTTCGCGGTTGTGGCCGCCGCCGTGGCGACGCCGCCGGCCGGCGTCGACCTCCGAGCGGTCTGGACCCACTGGGACGTCGGGCAGTACCTCGGGATCGTCGCCGACGGGTACAGCGCGACGACCTCGCCTGAACGGATCGTCTTCTTCCCGCTCTATCCCGCGTTGATCCGCCTGGGGTCCGCCCTCGCGGACCCACTCCTCGTCGCGAGCGCCATCTCGGCCGTCGCCACGGTCGCCGGCGCCGTCGGCCTGTACCGGCTGGCCCGCATGGATGCTTCCCGGTCGGTCGCCCGCTGGTCGGTCGTCTTCCTCCTCGCCTACCCGGCCTCGTTCAGCCTCGTCGCGCCGTACACCGAGGCGCTCTTCCTCGCGGCCGCCACGTGGTCGCTCGTCCTCGCCCGTCGCTCGGCCATGGCCCGCGCCGGCGTCGCCGGCTTCCTCGCCGCCCTTACGCGGCTGCAGGGGATCCTGCTGGTCCCATCCCTCGTGTTCGAAGCGTGGCGCGGCAGGCGCTCGGGGCGCTCCGGGCGCTCCGGGCGGGCGATCCGCCCCCTCCTCTGGGCGCTCCTCCCGGTCGCGGCCTTCGGGCTCTACCTCGGGGTCAACGTCGCCGTGTTCGGCGATCCGCTCGCGTTCCTCCGGATGCAGCGCGAGTACTGGTTCCACGAGAACGCGATGCCCTGGGTCGTGGTGGGCGGTCTCGTGAACGGCGTCGTCGCTGGCCCGCGGAACGAGGAATGGGCGACCGTCTTCGTCGCGCCCCTCCTCGCGTTCGGGCTCCTCGCGGTCGCAGCGGTCTGGTCGGTGGTGTCGCGCCGGTCGAGGGCCTCCTACGCCGCGTACACCATCCTCACCCTCGTGACCCTGCTGACCCTGACGTGGCCGATCAGCGTCCCGCGGTACGTCATCGGCGTCGTACCGGTCTTCCTGATGCTCGGCGGGCTCGCGCGATGGCCGGTCGTGGCGGCCGTCCTCGCGCTCGTCTCGGCCGCTTGCATGCTCGCGCTCACGGCGATCTTCGTCACCGGCGGCTGGGCGTTCTAGGAGAGCGGCACCGGCCGCCGCCGATCCTCAGAAGTCGACGTACCCCGCGCCGATTGCCCACGCCCCGTAGGTGCACGCCGCGATCGAGAGGACCGCCGCGACGACGGCCAGCCGCGGCATCCCGCGCTCGAAGACGGTGGCGAGGACGACGAAGAGGAGCGGCTGGAGATCGAGGCTGAAGCGGTACCCGAACTGCGTGAAGCCCACGTTGCCGTGCGTCACGAGCGGGATGAGGGCCAGTCCCACGCCGACGGCCGACCAGGCGACCCGCGGATCGCGCCACCGCGCCTTCAGGAGCCACAGGAAGAGCGGCGTGGTGAGAGGCACCGCGAGACCCCACCACGACGGCGTGATCCACGGGAAGTCGTCGCCGTACTTCCACGACTGGAAGAGGATCGCGTACACATGGCGCGGGATGTACGCGATCGAGAAGATCCCCTGCTGGTAGTAGGGCTCCTGCAGGACACCCGGGATGAGGCTGTAGCCGAGCTCGAACGGGCTCCCGAAGCGCGCCACGTCGTACAGGGCGAGGACGACCAGCGGGACCGCGAGGCCGGCGCCGAAGAGGATGGCCGATCGAAGAGCGGCCGGACGGTCGGCCGGCAGGCGGGGAGGCCAGCCGAGCCCCACCAGGAGCGCCGCGTAGGCGGGCGCCGTGAGGACGACCGGAAGGCGCGAGAGCACGGCGAGCCCGAGGAGGACGCCGACCGCGAGGGGCAGTCGCCGCTCGAGCGCGAGGAGGAGCGCGGCAGTCGCGAACACGACCGCGACGACGTGGCTGAGGTACCACGTGTTGCCCGCCTCCGCCGTGTAGAAGAAGCACGTCCCGAACGCGAAGACCAGGGCGAGGAGGACCCGGACCCGCTCCTCGAGCGCGAACCGGCAGAGGACGAGGTAGGTGAGGCCCACCCCGATCCCGCCGAAGATCGCGCTCGCGATCTGCTCATGCAGGTCGGGGCCGAGGAGGGCGACGAACGGGATGAGCATGACCGCCGGCATCGGCGGGTACGCGACGTACCAGACGCCGTCGCGCGGGATCAGCTCGGTGAGCCAGGACGGCGCCTCGGTGAGGTACAGGCGCCCGTGCATCATCGCGTCCGCGAGCCGGACGAAGTAGTCGAGGTTCTCCCTGTCCCGCGACGAGGCGTAGAGGTAGACGGCCGCCGCGAGCGCACCGAGCCCGGCCGCGATCGCGACGTTCCGCGACGGACGCCAGCGGGCGCCGGCGACTGCGGCCGTCATGCGGCGCGTACCTGTCTCGTCCCGGGCATCGCGCGCCCGACGATACACTCGCCGTGGGCATGCCGGAGAGTCCGTCGATCGTCGCTCCCGACGGCGCGCGGCCCCGGCCGCGCGCCGTGTGGTCCCGTGCGCTCGCCTCCCGGATCCCGCGCTCCTGGCGCGAGGCGATCTGGATCACGCTCATCGTCCGGATCGGGCTCCTTCTCGTGGGCGTCGTCGTCTGGCTCCAGGCCGGCGCGCCCGGCCCGTGCCACTTCGAGGTCGCGCGGAACGGCTGGGCCACGATCCCCCCGCTCGACGGCTCGGGGGCCGCATTCCCGCTCGTCGGGGTCTGGCAGCGGTGGGACGCGTGCTGGTACACGAAGATCGCCGCGTTCGGCTACGAGCCGGGCACCGACGCGACGGCATTCTTCCCGGCCTTCCCGCTCCTCATGCGGGCCGTCGCCGCGCCGCTCGCGGGCGACGTGGCGCTCGCCGGGATGGTCCTCAACCTGGTGCTGTCCGTCGTCGGGCTCGCGGGCCTGCACCGTCTCGTGACGCGCGACCTGGGGGTCCGCGTCGCGGACAGGACCGTCGTCTACCTCTCGGTCTTCCCGGCCGCCCTGTTCCTCTACGCGCCGTTCACCGAGGCACTCTTCCTCGCGACGACGGTCTGGGCGTTCGTCGGCGCCCGCGAGCGGCGCTGGTGGCTCGCGGCGGCGGCCGCTCTCGTCGCCGGGCTGACGCGGCCCCAGGGCGTGCTCCTCGTCCTGCCGATCGCGTGGGAGGTCGCCGTCGCGTGGCGGTCGGGCGATCTCGTTCGGCCCCGCGCCGCGCCACGAGCCCTCGCCGTCCTGGACATCGTGCGTCCGTCGATCGTCGATCGGCTCGCGCCGGTCTGCGCCATCGGCGCGCCGATCGCCGGTATCGCGATCTTCGGGTGGTACACGTCCGCCGTGGCGCGCCTCCCGTTCTTCGACGCGCAGGACGCATGGGGTGGCCGCGAGTTCCACCCGCCCTGGGAGACGCTCGGGGCGGCGATCGACTGGGTCCGGGCCGGCGGCCAGTCGGCGGGGATCGAGCTCCTGAACGTGGGGCTCCTCGTGCTCTTCGCGGTCGTCGTCGTCCTCGCCGCCCGACGGCTTCCGGTCTCGTACACGCTCTACGCGACGGCATCGCTCCTGCTCATCGCCATCCGCATCCAGCCGATCCCGCTCACCTCGACCCTGCGGTTCCTCCTCGTCCTGTTCCCCGTCTTCGCCGCTCTCGGGATCGCCGGCCGGAGCCGCCGCTTCGACCTCGCGTGGACGATCGGCTCCACGCTCCTGCTCGGGCTGGCCGCAGCGACATTCGTCCGCGGGGACTTCGTCGCATGAGCGGGACGCCCCCGCCCACCCGGCGACCGGGCCGGGGACCCGGAGATGCGCGCGCGCCGCGGATCGGCACCCCCGGCGGCCCTGGCGCCTCTCGCGCCCCCGGCACCCCTGCGACGATCCTCCATGTGGACCTCGACGCCTTCTTCGCGGCGGTCGAGCAGCGCGACCGTCCCGAGCTGCGGGGGAAGCCCGTCATCGTCGGGGGCGGCGGCCCGGACGACCGCGGCGTCGTGAGCACCGCGAGCTACGAGGCCCGGAAGTTCGGCGTCCGCTCCGCGATGCCGCTGCGCACGGCCGGCCGGCTCTGTCCCGACGGGATCTTCCTGCCGGTGGACGGCACCAAGTACCAGGCGGAGAGCCGGCGCGTGATGACGATCCTCCGGCGCTTCACGTCGCGCGTCGAGCAGGTCTCGATCGACGAGGCGTTCCTCGACGTCGCCGGGTCGGAGGCGCTCTTCGGCCCTCCCGAGCAGATCGCCCGACGGATCAAGGCCGCCATCCACGATGAGACCGGACTCACCGCGAGCGTGGGCGTGGGGACGTCCAAGCTGATCGCGAAGATCGGCTCCGACCTGCGCAAGCCGGACGGGCTGGTGGTGGTGCCGCCGGGGGAGGAGGCCGCCTTCCTCGCGCCCCTGCCCGTCTCGCGCCTGTGGGGCGTGGGCCCGGCCACGGCCACTGCCCTCGCCGAGCTCGGCGTCGCGACGATCGGCGATCTCGCCGTCCTGCCGCCCGACGCCCTCACCCGCCGGTTCGGGAAGCATGGGGCCGACCTCGTCGAGCGCGCCCACGGCATCGACCGCGATCCGGTCCACGAGCCCGACGCCATGAAGTCGGTCGGGCACGAGACGACATTCGACCACGACACGAGCGACCCCGAGGTGCTCGAGCGGACCCTCCTCGGCCTCTCCGATGGCGTCGCATGGCGTCTGCGCGGGATGGGGATCCGTGCCGGGACGGTCGTCGTGAAGGTCCGCGATTCGGGCTTCCGCACCGTCACCCGTCAGGCCCCTCTGCCCGAGCCGACGGACCTCGCCGAGCCGATCTACCAGGCCGCCCTCGCCCTGGCGCGACCCGAGATGCGGGGGAAGCGCATCCGACTTCTGGGTGTCACCGCGACGCACCTCGACGCGCCCGACCAGCTCGGGCTCTTCTCAGCCGACGAGGATCGACGGCACCGGGCGATGGAAGCCGCCGACGCACTCAAGCGGAAGTTCGGCGACCGGACGATCGTCCGGGCGCGCCTCCTCGACAAGGGGCTGCCGGCGCCGTTCGAGCGCGACCCGTCGTCGCCACTGGCGCGTCGCGGTGTGGACGAAGCGTCCGACGAGCCGGAGCCGGTGACACGCGAGCGCGAGCCGGACGCGGATGCAGGCACGGAGGACGTGTAGGGCGGCCCTTCCCCTCTTGACATCGAACATCCGTTCGGTCTACAGTCGTCGTCGTAATCGAACGGTTGTTCAGTCGCCGAGTGCCCCGCGCGACGCTGCAATGCCGAAAGGAGCCGACCGATGGCGATGGTCCGCGTGCAGCCGATCCGCGTGGACGTGCGCACCGACTGGTTCACCGGGACTCCGCGCGAGATCGTCGTGGACGGCCTGCGGGTCCCGGTCATGAAGGTGTCGGCGGTCCGCAGGGAGGTCTCCGCGTTCCCGGTCTCGACCGGACCGCGCACCGTCTTCGAGGTCCTCACGCGCGAGGCGCGCGTGGCGCTGTCGTTCCGCCACCGCTCCCGCAAGTGGGAGATCGAGGCGTACGAGCGGGTGGGGGATCTGCGCGCCGCCTGAGCCCGGTCCATCGCCGGGCGCTGACCGGCGGGTCCGCGCGCGTCTCGCGCGTGCGGGCGTGGCGCCCGCACCATATTTGCGGTCGCGCGCCGACGCGGCTGCACCGTGACCTTGGGAGGACGCGGCCGGTACGCGCCCTTCCAGGGTCGCCACTTTCGGGCCGAAGCGGCCCCCGGGCACGGTCCGTCGGCCGTGTCGCGGCACGCGCGTGTCGCTACGATCGGCGCATGGCGGAACGGCATGGCGCGTTCGGCGACGAGACGCTCAGAGGCTTCGTCGCGCACCTCTCCTCGGCCGAGCCCATCCCGGGAGGCGGAAGCGCCGCGGCGGTGGGAGCCGCCATCGCGGCAGCGCTCGTCGCGATGGTCGCGTCGCTCTCGCGGGATCGACCCCTGTATGCGCAGTACCTCGTGTCGATCGAGCGATGCGAAGCGGAGGGCAGGCGGCTCTCCGAACGCTGCCTCTCGCTCGCGGACGAGGATTCGGCGGCGTACGGACGCTTCGCCGCCGCCATGAAGATGCCGCGGGAGACGGACGACGAGAAGGCGCGCCGCACGGCCGCTCTCGGGGAGGCCGCGACGGTGGCGGCACAGGTCCCGCTGGCGGTCGTCCTCGCCTGCCGCGAGATCGCGTCCGCCGCGGAGGAGCTCGCCGGCCGCAGCAACCGCAACGCCGCGAGCGATCTCGGCGTCGCGGCGCACTTCTCCGTCGCGGCTGCGCACTCCGCCGCCGAGAACGTGCGCGTGAACCTTCCGTCCGTCCCTGATCGGGAGCTCGCTGACGACCTGGAGTTCCGCACGACCGAGGCGCTCGCGGACGTCGAGCGCATCGCCCGCGCCGTTCGCGCGGTCGTCGCCGCCGGGAGTCTCCGCGAGCCCGTCGCGGAATGAGCCCGCGCGGGGGGCCTCGTCTTCTCGCGGGCGCGCCGATCGCCGCGGAGATCCGGGCCGGCGTGAAGGAAGCCGTCGGGGCCTACGAGCGCCGCCAGGGGTATCGCCCGTCGCTCGCCGTCGTCCTCGTCGGAAAGGACGCGCCCTCCGCCGTGTACCTCCAGCAGATCCTCCGGAGCTGCCGGAGCGTCGGGGTCCACGGGCGGATGGTCGAGGTCTCCGGCCGCGCGTCGAACGCGCACCTTCGGTCGGTGCTCGCCGACCTCAACGGGGATCCCCTCATCAACGGGATCATCGTCCAGATGCCCCTCCCTCGGCACCTCGACCTCGAGACGGTCGCCGAGACGCTCGACCCGGCGAAGGACGTGGACTGCATCACGCCCCTGAACGCGGGGCTTCTCTCGCTCGGCAAGGAGGGCTTCCAGCCCGCGACAGCCCGCGCGTCGGTGGAGATCCTCGTCCGCTCCGGCATCGAGCTCGAGGGCAGGCGGGTCGTGGTCGTGGGCCGATCGAACGTCGTGGGGAAGCCGGCGGCCCTCCTGCTCCTCCGCCACCACGCGACGGTCTCGATCGCGCACTCGAGGACCGCCGACCTGCGGGGTCTCCTTCGATCCGCCGACGTCGTGGTCGTCGCGATCGGCCGGCCCGGCTTCGTGACCGGATCGATGCTCAAGCGTGGGGCCGTGGTCGTGGACGTGGGGATCAACGTCGTGGACGGGACGATCGTCGGCGACGTGGACCAGGCGTCGGCACGCGAGGTCGTCTCGGCGATCACCCCCGTCCCTGGCGGTGTGGGACCCGTCACGAACGCGATCCTGTTGACCCAGCTGATGACCGCTGCCGAGCGCCAGGCGGCAGCCGAACCGCGCGGGCGGCGTGCGCTCCGGACCGGTGCGGCGCAGGCACTCCACTGACATCTCTCGATCCGGGCCCGCGGACGGCGGAGATGCGGTCCGGGCCCCGGAGATACGCGCCCGGCCCGTCCGGCCGCCAACCGTCCTGGAGGACCCGATGAGCTTCCCCTCCGATCTCGAGATCGCGCGTTCGGTCACGCCCCTGCCCATCGTCGACATCGCCCACGACCTCGGGCTCCGCGACGACGAGATCGAGCTGTACGGCTCGACGAAGGCGAAGGTGACACTCGAGGGCCTCCACCGCGTGGAGGCCGAGGGCCATCGCGGGAAGTACGTGGTCGTGACGGCGATCACACCGACACCCCTCGGCGAGGGGAAGTCCACGACGACCGTCGGGCTCGCGCAGGGCCTCAACCGGATCGGGCATCGCGCGGCGGTCACGATGCGCCAGCCGTCGCTCGGTCCGGTCTTCGGGATCAAGGGCGGCGCCGCGGGCGGCGGCTACAGCCAGATCATCCCGATGGAGGACTTCAACCTCCACCTCACGGGCGACGTCCATGCGATCGGCGCGGCGCACAACCTCGCGTCGGCCTTCCTCGACAACAGCCTCCACCACGGCAACCCTCTCGGGATCGACGTCCACGGCATCCTCTGGCCGCACGTCGTGGACATCAGCGATCGCGCCCTCCGCCATGCCGTCATCGGCCTGGGGGGTCGCGAGGACGGGATCCCGCGCGAGACCGAGTGGTTCATCACGGTCGCGTCCGAGGTCATGGCGATCCTCGCGCTCGCCAGTGACCTGCGGGACCTCCGCGAACGGCTGGGGCGCGTTGTCCTCGCGCGGACGCGGGACGGGGGGCCGGTCACCGCCGAGGACCTGAAGGTCGCCGGCGCGATGACGGTCCTTCTCAAGGACGCGATCAAGCCGAACCTCCTGCAGACGCTCGAGGGCGGCCCCGCGTTCGTGCACTGCGGACCGTTCGCGAACATCGCGCACGGGAACAACAGCATCCTCGCGGACCGCGTCGCCCTTGCCACGAACGAGATCGTCTGCACCGAGGCTGGCTTCGGCGCGGACATGGGCGCCGAGAAGTTCTTCGACATCAAGTGCCGCGCGTCGGGGCTCCGGCCGGATGCCGCTGTCATCGTCGCTACCGTCCGCGCGTTGAAGATGCACGGCGGGGTGGGCCGGATCGTCGCCGGCAAGCCGCTCGACCCCGCGCTCACACAGGAGAACGTCGAGGCGGTCCGGAAGGGCGCCGAGAACCTCGCGGCGCACGTGGAGATCGTCCGCAGGTACGGCGTCCCTGTGGTCGTCGCGATCAACGCGTTTCCCACGGACACCGATGCGGAGTACGCGGCGATCCGCGACGTCGCGCTCGCCGCCGGAGCCCACGACGCCGTGGTCACGCGCAACTTCGCGGAGGGCGGCAAGGGCGCCGAGGATCTCGCCCATGCGGTCTGGTCGGCCGCCGAGGAGGGTGCCCCGGGCTTCCACTTCCTCTATCCCGACGAGATGCCGCTCCGCGAGAAGATCGAGACCATCGCCCGCGAGATCTACGGGGCAGCCGGGGTGGACTTCGCACCGGGGGCGTCGAAGAGGATCGCCGACTACGAGGCGCTCGGCTACGGATCGCTCCCGGTCTGCATGGCCAAGACCCACCTCTCGCTGTCGCACGAGCCGTCGCTCAAGGGGCGCCCGACCGGGTTCCGTTTCCCGGTGCGCGACGTGCGCCTCTCTGCGGGAGCAGGGTTCGTCTACCCGCTCGCCGGCGACATGCGGACGATGCCCGGGCTCCCGTCGAAGCCCGCGGGGAACGACATCGACATCGACGCGAACGGTGAGATCGTCGGGTTGTTCTAGCCAGAGGCGCGAGTGAGGCGGTTCGCAGAACTCCTCGCGGGCGCGGTTCTCGTGGGCACGGTCCTCGGGCTGCGTCCCTGGTGAGCACGGACCCGCCGGGGTCCGGGGCAGCACCGGCGCGCGGTCCAGCGGGCGCTCCCCGGACCTCGACCTCTTCGACACGCCCGCCTCCGTCGTCGCGACGCTTCACGCGATCCGGCGACACGCCGTCTGCTACATGAGCGCCGGGAGCCTCGAGGGCTGGCGGCCCGACGCTGCGCGGTTCCCACCTCAGGTCATCGGGCGGTCGCTGCAGGGCTGGAGCGACGAGCGCTGGCTGGACATCCGGACGATCGACGTCCTCGCGCCGATCATGCGCGCCCGCCTGGACCTCTGCCACATGAAGGGCTTCGACGCGGTGGACCCGGACAACGTGGACGGCTGGGTCAACGGGACGGGCTTCGCGCTCACCGCCGACGACGAGGCGCGCTTCATCGCCTGGCTGGCCAACGAGGCGCACGGGCGCGGTCTCGCGGTGACGCTGAAGAACGATCTGCACCAGGCGGCGCGGCTCGCCGGATACGTGGACGCGGCCGTGGTCGAGCAGTGCTTCGTCTGCGGCGAGTGCGACCTTGCGCGACCGTTCGTCGCAGCCCGCAAGCCCGTATGGGAGATCGAGTACGCGCTGGCGCCGGGGGCATTCTGCGCGAAGGCGCGAGCCTCGGCTTCGACGCAGTTCGCAAGAAGCTGGACCATGGTGCGTGGCGGATCGCCTGCGGCCACGCGAGATGGCCACGCGCGTGACGGTCCTCGTCCTCGGGCGCAGGGCCGCGCGGCCGACGGCGACGGTCGCATGCGAATCCGGGATGGTGGGCCGATCACACCAGGTACCACCACGCCTCGCCACGTCGGACGAACGAGAGGGACTCCGCGCCCGTCGAGCCGCCGATCGTGAGCCGGAACGGGACCGCCGAGGCCAGGTCGGCGGCCGACGGCGTCGGGCCGATCCCACCGAGCGCCCAGGCGCCGGTCTTCGGATAGAAGGCCACGTTGGCGATGAAGCCCCGCCCCGATCGGGGGCGCACGTATGTGCAGACGCCATGGATGGACCGGAACGTCGCGCCGGGGACCGTTTCCGACAGCGAGCCGACGGTAACGGTGACGTCCTGACCGCACTGAAGGCCGGCGCCCCGCGGCGGCGTCAACGACCCGAGTGCCGCGAGGAGCGGCCCGGCGCGCCTGGCCTCGGGACGGATCATCGCGATGCGGACGCTGAGCGTTGCGTTGCCCGTCACGCGCACCGTCACGATGGCCGGATCGCTGGTTGCCAGTCCATCAGTCGCGGCATACGTGAACGTGACGGTGTCCACGAATGGGGCCGCCAGTGCCGTGAATCGGATCATGCCGCCGACAACGGACGCCGAGCCGGTCGTGGGCACCGAACTGATGGATACCGTCATGGTGTCGCCATCCGCGTCGATGCAGCCGGGCGCGATCTCCGCGGTCTGACCTGCGATGACGGTCGCGCTGAGAGCCTGGCAGGAGGGCGTCGCGTTGGTGACGGTGATGCGGAATGTCAGCGGACCCGAATCGCCGACCAGGCTCGTCGCCGTGCTGACGACATGGACCGACCGGAACGTGAACAGGTCGGGACCCGCGTATCCGGCCGCCGGCGTGTAGACGAACGATCCGTCGGAAGCGAGCTCAAGAGTGCCGTGCGACGGGGCCTGCATCAGCGAGTAGCGACGATCGCCATCGTCCGGGCAGCGCGTCGTTGCCGTGAGCCGGTGACCCCGGGCGGTCGTCGCCTCCAGGTCACACGTGCCGGGGGCACCCGGCGCCAGGACGACGATCTGCTCGCCGGCCGGGTGGGCGAAGCGCAGGGGCGCCGCGACCACGATCGAGCCGTGCTGGCTGTACTCCACCAGCTCCTGGTTCGGGCCGCCGCCGTTGATCCGGAGACGATCGCCGGGATTGAGTCCGTCGATATTGGCGTCGAGGTGGGCGCTACCGGCGTCGGCCGGTGTGCCCAGCAGCGCCGAGCGCGCATCACCGCCGAGAATCACCTTCGCCGCCGCCCAGGACACGCGCCCGTCCGGACGCTGCCGCCACGGCCCGTAGACCCTGCCAACGCCTCCGTCCTGCACCGGAAGCCCGCGGACCAGGATATGTTCGGGATAGTTCGCGACGAATTCGATGTCGCCGAAGACGCCGTAGACATCGACACCGAAGCCAGGTGCGATGATCCACAGGCCCTCGTAGCCGGGGAACGGGGGCTCGCCGAACGTCCCCGGGTACGACCCGCGATAGAACCTGCCATCGCCGCCGGCGTCCTGGACCACGAGCACGGCGGCGGGATCCTTGAACTCGGCCCGCCAACCCACGCATTCCCAGGAGTTGCTGACGGCGAACCCACCGGTCACCCGGTTCACGTGATAGGCATACGCGACGAGATCCGCGTGAGGCCCATCGATGTGGAACCGCCGCTGGACTCCGTCCTGGGTCGCGACGAGCTCGTTCGCGCAGTCGGGGTTCACGCTCGGCCGCGTCAGGATCGGGAAGTCCACGGTGAATGCGGCCTCGAACGTCTCCGCTGGAGCGAACGTCTGGACGTAGTCCTGGCCGGCGCCATGGCCGGGCATCCGCACCTCGATCGGTCCGCCCTCGGGGTCCCAGCCCGTCCCCCGATATTGGAGCATCTCACCGACACTGATGTCGTATGCCGCGCCGCTGCGGACGGCGCTCGAGGTGTCGATGGGGGTATCGACGCCCACCTTGTAGACCGCGAGCTTCTGTTCGAACACGCCGGCTTCGTGGGTCGCCGAGACCTCCGGCGCCGGGACGGTCGCCCCGTTGTATGTCCCGGTGCCCGAGAAGGTGATGGTGTAGAGGCCCGGCTCCGTCGGCGTGAACGTGTAGTGAAGTTGCAGCCCGCTGCCGGGGTCGAGCGAACCCATTGACGCCGACGGCGGCACGGTCAGGACGCCGCTGGGGCCCTCGATCGACACCGCGGGTGTGACGTCGTCAAGCGTCACCAGGCCGGTGTTCGAGAGACCGGCGGAGAGCGCGACGAGGTTGTTCACTTTGAACCGCGCTGGTTCGATGGACGTGAAGCTCGCCTCGAGGCGAGCACCCGCCACGTCGACCTGCTGTTCGGTGCTGTTGGTGCGGCCGCGGTCGTCGGTCACCACCAGCGTCACGGTGAACGTCTCGAACGCCGGGAAGTCGAATTCGACGACCTCGCCGTCCAGGACCTCGGCCGGATGGTCGGCATTGCCGACGGCCCAGCGCCACGTCGTGACCTGCCCGTCCGGGTCGGACGAGCCCGAGCCGTCGAACCGCCAGTGGAGCAGGTCGTCGCCCTGCTGCGTGGCCATGAAGGACGCCACCGGCGGCTGGTTGTCGCCGAGCTCGAAGTCGGCCGTGGCGTCGCCGGTCGAGAGGTCCGCCGTTCGGCTCTCAGGTCGGCCGTCGACGTGCCGGATTGTGCAGTCGCCGCTGTCGGGCGGACAGTCCTCGATGTCGGCCGAGGCACGCACTCGATACGTGCCGCGCTTCAGCCACGTCTCGTAGAACCCCGTCCCGTCGGTCGTGACCGATCGCGACGGGTTCGCGGCGGCGGGCGGGTCGGCGTCGATCGTGATCTCCGCGTTTGCCACCCCTTCGCCGTCGTTGCCGCGTACGTATCCCGACAGCCGGTAGCCATCGAACTCGAAGTTCGCGATCGCATCGGGTACGAACTCGTTGGAAACGTCGCGGTAGACGGGAACCATCCCGTATGAGTCGTCCGGGCAGGCCTCGTAGTCGGCCGGATCGTCGACGAAGGCCTTGTACGAGCCATCGGGGCCGGTGCGCGGTACGGTCAACGGCGACGGACGCGGGTCCGCGGTGCAGGGCGAGTCGGTCGCGCCGGCACGTTCATAGATCAGCACGCCCCGGTCGGACAGGGGCCGGCCGGCAGCATCGCGAATCGTGCCCGAGACGGACGGATCGAGCAGGTACACCTGCGTCCGCGGATCGCCCGGTTGCGGCCAGAACCTGATGGTCTCCTGCGGGGACGGGCGCCGGAACGGCGTGTAACCGAGGTTGGTCACGCAGCCGTCGCACGACGGATCGGGGCCAAGCTCGGGCGTTCCCGCCGAGAACCAGGCCGCCGCCGTCCGGGCGCCGACGAACGGAGCTTCGGCCTGGGTGATGGGCTCGAACCAGGTCGCAGGGATCTCGTCATGCCGGAGGACCGTGAACTCCGCCCAGAGCTCGCTGCCCGGCTGGATGCCGCACAGCGGGAGGTTGTTGTCCATCGCTGCGCCGGCGCGAACGCACCCGTCATCGGAGAACGCCCAGATGATCGTGCTCTGCGCGGCGGAGCTGCTCGTGACCACCGCGTTCGACGGTCCGCCCCAGCCCGTGAGGCGGCCGCCCGGGAAGCGAAGCACCACGTTCCATGTGCCGGTCGTGTTGAAGACCGGGTGCGGAATGGCGTCAAGCGGGTCGTACTCCCAGATCAGGCGCTGGACGGGCGGATACTCGACGCGAACCGCGATCCGCACCGTGTCGCCCGGCTTCGGGTTCGCCTGGTCCACGCTGATCGTGCCGACGAGATGCCCATTCCAATAAGCATCGCAGGTCGATCCCGGGCCGGTAGCATGCGGCAGAGCACAGTCGGTGCCGCCTGCCGCGGCGCGCGTCGTCTGGACACCAAGTCCGGGGGGTGCAATCGTTGACGTGAGTGCGAGCAGCAACGCCGGCAGGACGGCACCGAGGCGGGGGTGACGCATCGCGATGATTCCTCCGATGGGCGCCGCGTCGATCGTCCCCGCACCCCTCGGTACGTCGTGGCCCAACGGACCGGCACCGATCCCGCGCCAGCGTCCACGCATACCTTCCTGCGAGTTGCGCACGGGCGATAGCTCGCGATTCCACCCAGTGCGGCAATCGAGTGTTATGACAGTTGCCGGCGTGACATGAGCGACGGGGACACGCACGCGCTGCCCTCGACGGAGATCCGGCGAATGCGCCACGCGCTCTCGCTCAGCCAGGAGCAGTTGGCCCGACGGGTCGGCGTCTCCTTCGCGACCGTCAATCGCTGGGAGCGCGGCCGCTCACGGCCTCGCGGAGCGGCGCTGCAGCGGCTCGAAGTGATCCGATCGCTTGCGCCCATCCCGTCGGCGCCCGCCGCGGCGCGAGGCCCGGTGGGCTTCCCGGCCCCGATGACGAGTTTCATCGGCCGGGCCGCAGAACTGGAGCGGTTGCGCCAACTCCTTGGGACCGTTCGGCTCGTCACGCTGGTGGGCGCCGGCGGGAGCGGGAAGACGCGGCTGGCCGTCGAGGTGTTGACGAGCAGCACGCCAGAGCCTGCTGGCGAGGTGCGATTCGCCAGCCTCGAAGCACTCGTGGCAGACGACGATCTCGCCGGCTCCCTCGTCGCGCAGGTTGGCGACGCTGCCGGCGGCGCGGATGGCGGTGACGCGCTCGCGCAGGCGTTTGCCGGGACGCGGCTGCTGGTGCTCGACAACTGCGAACACGTCCTCGAGGCGTCGCGCAGGGTCGTCACGCGTCTGCTGGCGGACCGTCCCGACCTTCGCATCCTCGCCACGAGCCGGGAGCCGCTGGGACTGGCGGCCGAATCGGTCGTCCGCGTGAGCGGGCTGGGAGCCGACGATCCGCAGCATTCCGACGCGGTCGCGCTGTTCATCGACCGCGTCCAGAAACGCATGAGCAGCTACGGGCCGGGTGCCGGTGAGGTCGACGCGATCGCGGTGCTCTGCCGGCGCCTCGACGGCCTGCCACTCGCGATCGAGCTCGCCGCGGCGTTCTTGCCGGCCCTGTCGCCGGCGGAGATCTCCGAACGGCTCGACCATCGGTTCCAGCTTCTCGTGTCGCACGACCCTGGTTCAGCGCAGCGACACAGGGCGCTCCAGGCCACGGTCGCGTGGAGCTACGACCTACTCGAGCCTGCCGAACAGCGGCTCTTCGAACGCCTGTCGATCTTCCCCGCAAGCTTCTCCTTCAATGCGGCCGAGGCGGTCGGCGCACGCAACGACGACGAATCCGACGCGTCGGATGTCTTCCTGGGCCTCGCGTCGCTGGTCGACAAGTCGATGGTGGAGGTCCGGACGGACGGCTCAGGTTGGCGATATGAGCTGCTCGAGAGCCTCCGCGAGTTCGGCCGCGAGCGGCTGGCGGAACGTGGCCGGCTCGATGAAGCGTCGGCGCTGCTCTTCGCGTGGGCGCACGACTTTGCCGGCCGTGCGGCCACGGGGATGGTAGGGCCTGAGCAGCGGACGTGGCTGGTGGCCGCCGCCCTCGAAGCCGACACAGCCGAGTCGGCGCTCGCGTGGGCCGTGGCTCGCGGCGACGCAGCGCGGGCGGTTGGGCTTGCCGGCCGTTTCTGGCGCTACTGGTATTCGCGCTCCGACATTCGGGGCGGGCTGCGGCGTCTGGACGCCGCACTCGCGCTGCCAGGCGAGGTCCCGGGAGCGGACCGGGCACGGGCCCTGCTGGGAGCCGGCGCGCTCGCCCGGCAGCGCGGCGACTATGCCGCCTCCGTCCGGTATCTCCGCGAGCACCTCACGCTGGCGCGGCAGTTGGGCGACGACAACGCCATCGCTGACGGCTACAACAGCCTCGCGGGCGCACTCCACGGCGCGGGCGACACCTGCCGTGCGCGCGCGATCCTCCAGGAAGGCGTCGCGTGGTGGGAGAGCCGGCACGATCGCCACGGGCTCGCGTCCGCGCTCAGCAACCTCGGGGTGCTTGCGTCCGACGACGGCGACTACCAGGCGGCGCGGCGATTCGGAGAACAGGCGCTCGCGATGCGGCTTGCCCTCGGCCACGAGGAGAGCATCGCGATCTCGTACGAGAACCTGGCCACGGCGGCGCTTCGCGGCGGCGACCGCGGCGAGGCCCGACATCACTTCCGGGAGGCCCTGGCGCGGTATTCGGCCCTCAACGAACCCGACGGGATCGCGACCGCGCTCGAAGGCCTCGCGGCGCTGGCCGCCGCCGGCGTCGCCGTGACGCTGTACGCCGCCGCGGCCCGACTCCGGCGCGACATCGAGGTGCCATCGACCCCCGCCGACGAGGCGTTCCACCGCGACCGCCTCGTGGATCTGCGCCACGAGGTCAAGACGGCGGAGTTCGACGCGCGTTGGGCGGCTGGCGAAGGACTCGGTGTGCCGGCCGCGACGTCGCTGGCTCTGGCGTCATCACTGGGGGAGGACCGTGGCGCCGCCGCGCAGCCGTCGGCTGGCCGCCTGACGCGCCGTGAGCGGCAGGTCCTCGAGCTCATGACGCACGGGCACACATCGAAGGAGATGGGGGCCCAGCTCCGTCTCAGCCCGAGGACAGTGGAGCGCCACCTTGCCAGCATCTACGGCAAGGTGGGTGCCCGCGGTCGAGCCGACGCGATCGCGTTCGGCCTGCGCACCGGAACCGGAACGCCCGATGCTGAGCCATAGGCGGCGTCTGCGCCCACGAGCAGGCCGCCGGTAAGGTCGGCGCTGATCGTCGTCACGAGGATCGGCGGTGGCGGTGTGCTTCGGTCCGACGGACGCGTCCGTGACGAGGTTCCCGGCGATGATGGCGGCGTCCGATCCGGTGAACCGCCCTGACTTCGGTGGAGACTCTGAGGTGCCCTGAGTGGCGTGAAGTCGCAACACCTTGCCCTCTCGGGTCGGATGCTCGGTGCACCCCCCTCGACTCACGTGCGAGGGTTCGCTCGCGGGGGCGACTCGCTCGAACGTCCGACGGGCGATCGCTATCCTCCGCCGGACCTCGGATCCTTCTCATATGGTCGCCCGGCGGACGCAAGACGACTCCCGGCCCCGATCGGCGCCTGACACCGGACCATCGGGTGCCTCCGCCACGCTTGTCACGCACTCGCACGGGCGCGCGGGGCGCGCGATCGAGCCTCGCCGGCTCTCTACGGTCCGCCGGGCGACCGTATGAGGTCGTGTGGACCGTGGCGCATGCCGCCCGCTCGCCGCGTTCCCAGTCCACGCCATCCATACACCAGGAGAATGTGTGCCGGGCGGGCGGGTCCCGGACGCGGCTGGCCGCGCTCTGGAGGCGAGGTCAGGCGCCCGGTCGGAGCTCGAGATCGGCCCGCGCCCTGGCCGGGCGGTGCGTCAGCCCTGCCGCCCATTCTCCGCGTGCAGATCCGGCCGGCGCGGTCCGGATCGGCTAGAGGCGGGCCCCACTCGGGTCGTCCGGGTCGGCCGCGGCCTGTTCGGCGATCGCGTCGAGGTCGGCCTCTCCGTCGCCGGCCTCGAGCTCCTCCCACGCGGCCGTGAGCACGGCCACGTCCACCTCGCCGACAATCCCGGTCCCGATGTAGGCGAGGGCCGCGTCCAGGACAGCGGGAACCGCATCCATGCGCTGGTCGAGTCGCCGGAGTCCATCGGTACCGCCGAGGAAGCCCGAGACCTCCCCGCCGCCGACCTTCTCCGCCCACCGCGCGATCGTATCGCGCGCCTTCGCGAGGGCGGCATCGCGGCCGGCGCCCGTGACCGCCGCCTCTGCACGTCCGCGCGCGGAGGCGAGCGCAGCGGCGTCCTCGCCCGCCCGGAACCCGGCGAGCGCCATGATGTCGCCGTCCGTGAGGTGCCGCAGCTCGGCGAGGAGATCCTCCAGCGGAGCCGCACCGGCCGACGTGCTCTCTGCGGGGCGCTCGGGATCCTGGCCGGCCGTCACAGCACGATGTATCCGGTCGTCACCGCGAGGACGGCCGCGACGGCGAGCCCGAGAGCCGCCCCGACGATGCCCGCGCCGTACGCGCGCCAATCGATGGGGCCGAGCGCACGTCCGCCGTGGCCGCCGTGGGCGTCATCCGCGGCATGGTTGTCCTGGGCGTGCGGCAGACCCTCGACATCGCCTCCGACACCCGCGTCCGCGTCGTGATCCGCGACCGCTGCGGCATGGGCGTCGTGTGCGCCGCTCGTCGCAGCGCCGCGCGCCTGTGCGAGCGCTTCGTCGCGTGCCGCGTCCTCGGCGGCCGCGAAGTCGGACACCACCTCGGGCCCGGGCTCGGGGCCCGACGTGCCGGCCGTCGTTTCGTCGGACATCTGTGGCCTCCGCGTGCGTCGTCGAGGCATTCTCGCACGCTAGACTCCATCCCGTGCTCACCCTCGTCGCCACGCGACACGGCCTCACCACCCGCTCAGTGCCGGAGCAGCACATCGGTCAGCGGATCGACGTCCCCCTCTCCACCCAGGGGCTGCGACAGGCCCACGCCCTTGCGCGCCGTCTCGACGGGATCGCCTTCGACCGGATCCTCACGAGCCCGATGACCCGGGCCCGCGAGACCGCCGAGATCGTGGCAGCGGGCAGGGCCGTGGTCGGCGACGCCCGCCTGACCGAGCTGGACTACGGCGAGTGGGAGGGCCACACGTACGACGAGGTCCGGGCGCTCCACCCGGGCTTCCGGACGAAATGGGAGAACGACCCGGGCTCTCTGCGCTGCCCGGGCGGCGAGTCGGGCGACGACGTGGCGCGGCGTCTCCGTGCGTTCCTGCGCGACGTCCTCGATCCGGGCTCGCCCCTCGGCCGTCCGCAGCAGGCGTCCGGCCCCGTGGGGGGTGAAGACGGCAGGCGGATCCTCGTCGTCTCGCACAGCTCGGTCGGGCGGATCCTCTGCGCGGTCGCGCTCGGGGAGCCGATCCGCGAGTTCCGGCGACGCTTCCGGATCGACCCGTGCGGCCTCACCGTCCTGCAGTGGCCCGACGCGGCCGATCCCGATGGCGCCGAGCTGCTTCTTCTCAACGAGACCGCGCACCTGCGTCGGCGCGGCGAAGCGCCCTGGGGTTGACGCCCGCCCCCGCCCGACGGCGGCCACCCATCGCCGCCGACTGCCGGTCGTGAACGGCTGCTCCGGCTACTCCTTGTCGCCGGCCGCGTCCCGGAAGCGGCCCAGCCCGGGCCACCCGAGGCGCCACAGGAGCAGGACGGACAGGAGGCCGATCACACCGATCGCGATGACGAGGTCGAACGGAGCGAGCGCCGTCCGGATCTGCTCCCAGTTGGCACCGAGCTGCGTCCCCGCCCAGGCGAGCGCCATCGACCACGGGACGGCGCCGAGGGTCGAGTAGACGACGAACTTCCCGAGCGGCATGCGCGCGACGCCGGCCGGGAAGCTGATGAACGTGCGGACGATCGGGAGCATCCGGCTGAAGAAGACGGTCGGCGAGCCCCACCGTGCGAACCAGTGCTCGGCGATCTCGATCTCGTGCGGGCGGATGAGCATGTAGCGGCCGTACCGCTCGAGGAACGGCCGGCCGCCATAGGCGCCGATCCCGTACCCGATGAGCGACCCGCACGTGTTCCCGGCCGTCGCGACGACGACGACGATCCAGTAGCTCCAGGGCTGGCCGGTGAGCGGCTCGATCTGGCTCGGGTCGGACACGAGGAAGCCGGCGAACGGGAGGATGAGCTCCGACGGCAGCGGGATCATCGCCGACTCGATCGTCATCGCGACGAGGACGCCCAGGTACCCGAGGGCTCCGTACAGGTGCTCGAGGAAGGGGATGGCGATCTGGTCGATGAAGGCGAGCATGCCCGCGCAGGATAGCCGACCTCCGGGCCGTGGCGGGATGACTCACCGTGGCGGGACGACTCACCGTGGCGGGACGACTCACCGTGGCGGGACGACTCACCGTGGCGGGACGACTCACCGTGGCGGGATGACTCACCGTGGCGGGACGACTCCTCGCCGGACGACGGTCGACCCAGCGGGACGCGCGAGCCGCGGTGAGCGTGATCGCCGCGGCGCTCAGCCCCAGTGGAGCCGGCGCACGACGAGATGGCCGATCACGTACGTGGCGACGGCGACAACGAGGCCCGCGGCCAGGAGGATCCCTCGCCATTCGTCCGGAGCGGCGCCCCAGACGACGGCGAAGAGGGCCGCGAGGATCGCTCCTGCCGCGATGATGATGGCCAGCCACAGACGGGCCGATCGCGTGTGCATCCCGGGCCTCCCGAGGGGCGGCATACGGCGGCCGCGACAGGCGCGCCAGTGCCGTCCGTCGTCCGTCCTCCCAGGGCTGCCGTGGACTTGATCCAGCCCGGCAAGGCTCGCGATAGACTCGGGCCGTGAGTGGGATCCGGATCGTCGACGTCACCGACGGGCCGTCGTTCGGCCTCATTCCTCCGTGCGCTGACCCGGCCTTCGACCATCGGACGTGCGACCACTGGGAGAACCCGAACGGGTCGCGCGCGAGCCGGCCGTCCTGGCTCCAGCCACCCGTCCCTCCGGCGGCGCCACGACCCCGCGCGAACCCGTTCGCGATCGACGATGCCGACGCGACGTTCGGCGCCGCGGCGCTCCCAGTCGACTGGGTCACCCCGTCGGCTCCGGCCGCGCGGGAGGCGAACCCGTTCGCGCCGGGGTCGGACGGCGACCCGCTCGCCGGGAACCCCTTCGCGCCGTCGAGCGCGCGCGCCGCGAACCCGTTCGCCCCCGGCGGCGGATCCGGGACCGGCAGTGCGGCTCCCGGTGTGCGAGGGCGCGCCGGCGCCGCGGGCGACCTCGACCCGGGCGTGCCCGCGGAAGGTCGCGCTCCTCTCGCGCGGCCTTCGCGTCTTCGGTAGCTACGCGCGGGTCCTTCTCGTCGACGACCGGCCGGCGGCATACGCGCAGTTCGGGCCTCTCTCGGCGTACCCGCGCGCCCAGCGTCTGCGCGAGCTCTACCCGCAGCTGCCGGACAGCCCGCTGCCGGCCGTGGTCACGTGCATCGCCACGACGCGCGAGGCGCGCGGCCAGGGCCTCGCGCTCCACCTCGTGGGCGACGTGTGCGACGAGCTCGCGCGGCGCGGCTTCGCGGCCGTGGAGGCGTATCCGGAGGCGGGTGCGTCCCCGGACGCCACGAGCGCGGCGTCCGCCCGGTTCTGGGTGCGCGCCGGGTTCGCGATCGTCGTGGACGATGCGCGGTTCCCGGTGGCTCGCCGGGAGCTCTGAGGGGCGGCCGCGGGAGCACGCATCGGTGCGCCTGCCGGCTGCGAGGGCGCGCCTCGGGCCGTGCGGGCGCCCAACGAGTGGCTCCTGGCCGCTTCGTGCTACCGTCCCCGGCGATGCCCCGGAAGACCGCCCCGCGCCGTCCGCGCGCCACGCGTCGCACGCTCCCGCTCGTCGTCGCCACGCTCGCGGCCACCCTTGCAGTCGCCGCGTGCGGCGCGTCGGGTCCGAGCCAGGCGCCGACCTCGGGCGAGGCGACAGGCACGGCGTCCGACCCCGCCACGAGCGTCGCGGCCGCGACGCCCCTCGCCGCGGCGACCGGTCCGTCGGTCGCGCCGATCGCCTCCCCCGACCCGTCCGACGCGCCGCCCACCGGCCTCGAGACCCCTCCGTTCCCTTCGGGCTCATCCGCGCCGCCCGTCGTCATCGACGATTCGCTCGCCGGGATCCTGCCGACGACGGTGGACGGCATCGCCGTACAGCGCGCGCCCGACACGGAGGCCGCGGCGCGCTCGTCCACGACACTCGGCGCAGACGCGGAGGCGTTCGCGGCCGTCGAGGTCCTCGGCGCGGACGCGAGCGACCTCGCGATCGCGTCGATCGTGCGCCTGCGGTCGGCCACGCCGCCGGACGGCTTCTTCGCGTCATGGCGGCCGTCGTTCGATCAGGCCGCCTGTGCCCCTGCCGGTGGTGTCTCGACGACTGAGATCCGCGCAATCGGCGGTCGGAGCGTCGACACGACCCTCTGCGTTGAGGGCGCGGCCGTGTACCACCTCCGGCTCGACGACGGAAGGATCGTGGTGAGCGTCCTGGAGGCTGGGATGAAGGGCTACGGACGGGCGCTGCTCGAGGGCGCGAAGGGCTGACGGCCGGCAGGGCGACCAGTCGGGGGCGACGACGCCGACGAGCCGGGAGCGACGGGGCCGTCACCGCGCCGCGCAGCCGCGGCGCGGTGCCCTCAGACGAACAGCAGGTCCAGGACCGCGATGAGGCGGTCCATCTCCGCGGGCGTCCCGATCGTGACGCGGTGCCAGCCGGGGACTCCGAGGTTCGCTCCCGGCCGGACCGAGATCCCGTCGCGACCCAGCGCCTCCGGCCACCCGTCGCGATCGGCGACGAGGACGAAGTTGGTCTGCGATCGGACGTGGTCGAGCCCCAGGCGGGCGCACGCGTCCTCGAGTCGTCGCCGTCCTTCCACCGTGAGCGTGACGGTCCGCCCCACGTGCGCCGTGTCGTCCAGCGCGGCCATCGCGGCCGCCATCGCGACCGAGTTGACGTTCGCCGGCGTCCGCACCCGGTCGAGCGGCTCCAGGGTCGCCGGGTTCCCGATGCCGTACCCGGCCCGCAGGCCCGCGAGGCCGTAGACCTTCGAGAACGTCCGGCTGACGATCAGTCCCGGGTGGAGGTCGAGCATCCCGATCGCGGAGACGCGGACATCGTCGTCCATGAACTCGTGGTAGGCCTCGTCCACGAGGACGACGCATTCGCGCGGAACGGCGGCGAGGAGGGCGCGGAGATCGTCCGGGCGAACGGCCGTTCCCGTGGGGTTGTGCGGATTGGTGACCGCGATCACGTCGCCGGGACGCGCCTCGGCCGCCATCGACGACAGGTCGTGGGTCCAGTCCACGAGCGGGACGCGGACGAGCTCGGCGCCGGACAGCTGGCCCGCGACGCGGTGGATCCCGTACGGCGGGCTGCCGAGGATCAGCCGTCGCCCCGGCTCGAGGTAGACGGCGCACACGAGGTGGATGATCTCGTCGCTGCCCGCGCCGGGGATGACGTTCGCCGGTTCCACCCCGTGGAAGGCGGCGATGCGTGCCCGGAGCGCCCCCTGGTCGTCCGGATACCGGTTCACGCTCGTGAGGGCGCCGACGGCGGCCGCGATCGCAAGCGGCGACGGCCCGAACGGGTTCTCGTTCGAGCTGAGCTTGGCACCCTGCGGCTCGTCCCTCCGCGGCGGCTTGCCCATGACGTACGGGGCGATCGCCGCGAGCTGCGGGACGGGCCGCGGCCCGTCGGCCTCGGGAGCCGATCCGGCGAACCCGCGTCGCGACTCGTCGTCGCTCACCGGATCCTCCGCGCCATGTGGGCGAGATCGGCGTGGACCACGACCGACGGGTCGACCGCCGACGCGCGCGCATTCCCGGAGATCGCCATGGCGAGATCGAACTCGTCGCGGAGCATGTCGAGGACGGCGCCGGCGCCGCGCTCGCCATCCCAGGCGAGCCCCCAGAGGAGCGGGCGGCCGATGAAGACCGCGTTCGCGCCGAGAGCGAGGGCCGTCAGCGCGTCCATCCCGCGCCGGATCCCGCTGTCGAGGAGGACGGGGACTCGACCGCGCACGGCGGCCACGACATCGGGCAGGGCGTCCACCGCCGCGACCGCCCGATCGAGCTGCCGGCCTCCGTGGTTCGAGACCCAGACGCCGGCGGCCCCGGCCTCGACGACCGCGTCCGCGTCGTCGCCGCGGAGCACGCCCTTCACGATGACGGGAAGTCGCGACTCCCTGACCAGGCGGGCGAGATCCGCCGGGGTGAGCGCCTCCTTGAGGAACTCCTTCGCGTAGATCTGCGGGCCTTCGTCGTCCGGAACCCCACTGGGCCTGACCCCCGGCGGCCGCTTGAGGATGTTCACGTACCGGATCCCCTCCGGGAGTCGGAGCCCCACGCGATGGTCACGCTCGCGCCGACCGAGCGGCGCCGCGTCCACGGTCATGACCAGGGCTTCGTACCCGGCCGCCTCGGCCCGCCGGACGAGCGACATCGTCCAATCCGTGTCCGGGGTCATGTAGAGCTGGAACCAGCGCGGCCCGCCGACCTCGGCCACCTCCTCGATCGTCGAGCTGGCGAGCGTGGAGAGCGTGAACGTGGCCCCGCGCGCCGCGCACGCACGCGCTGCGGCAAGCTCACCGTCCGGGCATGCCAGGCGCTGGAGCGCCAGCGGCGACGTCCCGAACGGCGTGGGCCACCGGCGGCCGAGCACCTCGACGGAGAGGTCGCGGTCTGCGACGTCGACGAGCACCCTCGGCCGGAACCGCCATCGCTCGAACGCCGCGACGTTGTCCCTGAGCGTGGACTCGTCCCACGCGCCGCCGTCGTAGTAGGCCGACGCCCCGGGCGTCAGGACCCGCGCCGCGATCCTCTCGACGTCGTGGACGTTGAGGACGATCCCGGTCTCGTGGGCCGGCGCCGCGGGCCCCAGGCCGAGGATGGAGTCGTCGTCGCGACCGGTGCCGGCGGCCACGTCGGCGACGCGATCGTCCTGCCCGCTGCTCACGAGCCGAGCCCCCGCAGTCGCAGCGCGTTCGCGTGCGCCGGGAAGCCCTCGTGGTCGGCGAGCCGGAGGGTGGGCGGGGCGAGCCTGCGCAGGGCGGACTCGTCGAGCTTGCTGATCGCGATCGGGACCGTGAACGTCCGCGCCGTCACGCCCCCCGTGACCTGGGCGAAGCCGCCCGTGGGGAGCGTCGCCGGCACGCCGATGACGAAGTTCGTCTCGCTGATCGTCGTGTGCTGGCCGAGGAGGGCCTCACCGGCGTATCGCAGCCCGCCGAGCGTCTCCTCCGGGTCGGTCGTCGCGAGCTGGATGTGCTCGACCGCGTAGGTGTTCGCGAAGTCGATCGCCTCCGCCATCGAGTCGAAGACGAACGCGCCGCCCCAGGTCCCGAGCGCGCTCCGCGCCGCCCTGGCGCGCGGCTCAGGGAGGAGCGTGATCATCTGCGCCGCCTCGGCGTCCACCGCCTCGGCGAGCGCGAGCGAGTCGGTGAGCAGCAGCGCAGCCGAATCCTCACCGTGCTCAGCCTCGTTCATGAGGTCGAGCGCGACGCGGTGCGGATCGGCCGCCTCATCCGCGACGACGACGCTCTCCGACGGTCCGGAGATCATGCTCGTGAGGACGCCGTACTGCTGGGCGATGATCTGCGCCATCGTCACGGCCGGGCTCCCGGGGCCCACGACCTTCCGCACCCGGGTGATCGTCTGCGTCCCGAGCGCGATCGCGGCGATGCCCGCGGGGCCGTTCGCCCGGTACACGCGTGTGATCCCCAGCTCGTGCGCCGTCGCGAGCGTCGCCACGTCCACCTCGGAGGTACCGGGGACCGGCGGGACGACGACCGCGATGTCCGGCACGCCGGCGACGACGGCAGGAGTCCCGATCTGGACGAGGACGGACGGGTACGACGCCTTCCCACACGGGACGAAGAGGCCCACCGACGGGATCGGGGAGAACTTCTCCCCCACCTCCACGCCGGGGAGGATCTCGGCGCGCCACCCGGAGGCGGTCGCGGCGAGCTGCGCCTCGCTGAAGGCCCGGACGTTCGCGATCGCCACACGGATCGCCTCGAGGAGGTCCGGCGCGATCGACGCGTGGGCGGCCGCGAGCTCGTCCTCCGTCACCCGGAGCCGGGCGGGCGGGATGTCGGCTCTGTCGAACTGGGCGGTCGCCTCGGAGACGGCGAGATCCCCGCGTGCCGCGACATCGTCGTAGATCGTCTGGATACCCGCCCGAAGCTGCGGATCGAAGATCCGTTCATTCGACCGGGCGAGGATGCGCCGCCTGTCGGCGTCGTCGAGGTCGGACCAGCGGCGGAGTGCGAGGAGCTGCATGGGCGGTCTCCGGGGTGGACGAAGCGGGCCACCGATTCTACCGGCACCGCGCTCCCCGGTCCGGTTCCGGAGCGCCGCACGGTCCCGCTCCGGAGCGCCGACCGCCCGTGGGTTGAACGTTCCGTCGCCGCATGACGTCGTGATGGTGTGATCGACTCCCCGGCGACGTGTACGGTGGCGGCGATGGAGCTGCCCGACTCGGGCGAGGACGTCCGCGCGCGAACGTTCGCCGCGCTCGTCGATCGCCGCGCGCTCGACCGCGCGTACCGGACCGCCCGGCTCATCCTGGGCGACCCGTCCGAGGCCGAGGACGCGACGCACGATGCGGCTCTCTCCGCGTGGCGCCGCTTCTCGGAGCTCCGCGATCCCGAGCGCTTCGAGGCGTGGTTCGGCCGGATCCTCATCAACGCATGCCGCGATCGACTTCGCGCTCGCCGGCGCTTGCCCGTGAGCGTGGACGCGCCCGGCGTGCACCCACTCGGCGATGCGCCGACGGCCGACGCCGCCGACGCGGTCGCCCGGCGCGAGCTCCTGCGGGGCGCGGTCATGTCGCTGAGCCCGGTGCACCGCGAGGTCGTCGTCCTCCGCTTCTACGCGGACTTGACGATCGACCAGATCGCCGAGCGGACCGGCGTGCGCGCCGGCACCGTGAAGTCCCGGCTCCATCACGCGCTTCGCCGCCTCCGCGACGAGGTCGAGACGGCCGGCGAGGGGAGGGCAGCGCGATGACGCGAGAACCGCCGCTTGATCCGTTCGAGCGGGAGATCCGCGATGCGCTCGCCGATGAGCCCGCCGAGCCGGCCCCCGAGAGGCTCATCGCGCGCGTCGCTTCGATCCCGCACGAGGTCCGACCCGGACTCCCGCGGGGTGCCCGGGCGCCAGTCGGGCTTGGCGCCGGCCGGCGTTCCGCGGTCCGGCTCGGGTTGAGCGCGGCCGCCGCGGGCCTCGTCCTGCTGGTAGCCGGGGCGGTGCTCCTCGGTGGGCTCACGCCGGTCGCACCCGTCGGCGGCCCGCCGTCCAGCGTCGGGCTCACCGACCGCGTGTCGTCGCTCTCGCGCATCGTCGAGCGGCTGCGGACGGTCATCCGGGAGTTGGGCGATCGGCGGGAAGCGACCATCGACGCGGTCGGGCCGACCGGCGGTCCGGTCCCGGCCGGGTTCCAGCCTGTGTCCGTGACGTTCGTCTCGGAGAGCGAGGGCTGGCTCCTCGGGGCCGCGCCCTGCGCCGGCGCCCCTTGCCCGGCGGCGATCGTCCGGACGACGGACGGCGGTCGCACCTGGGCCAGCATCCCGGCGCCGGATGCGTCGATCATGCCCGGCGGGCCCGAGGGCGGCTCGACCGGGGTGAGCGGGCTGCGGTTCGCCGACGCGCTCAACGGGTGGGCGTTCGGTCCGGACCTCTGGGCCACCCATGACGGGGGGTCCACGTGGCTCCAGGTCACGCGCTCCTGGCGGCCCGAGGTGGGCGTCGTGTCACGAGTCTCGGCGCTCGAGGCTACCGCGGGAGAAGTGCAGGTGGCGTTCTTCGACACCGCGGCCTCGGCCCTGAGGATCGCCACCAGCCCGGTCGACCGGGACGCGTGGACGAGCTCGGCGATCGCCATCCCGGTCGGGGCGGGACCCGTGCCACACGCCCAGCTCGTCCTCCACGGCACCGCCGGCTGGCTGGTCGAGGTCGACCGGCAGGTGGTGGGCGGGGCGCGCCTCGTCGCCGGCGATTGGCAGGCATGGCGACCGCCCTGCGCCGACCTCGCCGGGCCGGCAGTGCTCGCCGCCGCGAGCGAGTGGGATCTCGTCGCGGCCTGTGACGAGGGCCTGTGGTCGACGCCGAAGGGCGTGCACCTGTGGGTCTCGACGGACGCGGGTGCCTCCTTCATCGAGGCGGCCACCCGTCCGCCCGTCTTCAGCGTCGATGGCGTGGGCGCACCGTCACCGTCCAGCGTCATCGTGGCAGGCAGCCTGTCGGGCGTCGGCTCGGCGCTCGTGGCGTCGTTCGATGGCGGGATGTCGTGGACAGGTGCCTACGTGCTCGCGGGCGCCGGCACGTTCTCCGACCTCGCGTTCACCACCGCCAGCCACGGCGTCGCGATCACGACGTCCCTCGGCGAAGCGACCGTCGGGGAGGGCCACCTCATCATGACGCGCGACGGCGGACGAACGTGGTCGACGGTTCCCATCGCGGGTCCGTAGCGGCGAGCGGACGAGGGTGGGCCGTTGACATCGGGAATCGAGCCCTGCATCCTGCCGTGATCGCGGGCCCGTCGGCCAGGACCCGGGCCGCGTCACGGACGAGGGGAGGGCTCCCATGCCCGCGTTCCATCCCCGACTGCGCGCGACCATGGTCGGCATCCCCGTCTTCCTGCTCGGTGCTGTCGCAGTGGGCGGCACCGTCGCCGCGAGCAACCCGGCGACCCTGTACGCCTGCTACAACGCCACGGGCGCCGTCGCGATGAGCGACACGAACCAGTGCAAGCTCACCGGCGGCGGGCGCCTCGTCTACTGGGACACGGCAGGCGTCCCGGGACCGACGGGCACGACGGGACCGACGGGCCCCACGGGAGCGACCGGGGCGCAGGGCGCACCGGGCTCATCGGGAACGACCGAGCTTCTCTCGTTCCCGGCAGCGTCGTTCAATCTCCCGATCTTCACCGGTTCCGTCTTCCACGTGGGCATCGGCTGCACCCCGTCGGCGGGCGCGCCGCCGGAGCCCCACTACTTCATCGAGAACGTGTCCACCGGGACCGTGACGTACGGTGTCGCGACCGGCGGATCGGCGTCAATGGGCAGCACGCTCGCCGCAGGGTCCGGGATCGGCGCCGGCTGGAACCCGACGATCTTCCCGGGCGCCACGAACCTGTGGGTCATCGGGGGCGGTGAGGTCTTCCACGTCGTCTTCTCCACGGCCGACTACACCGATACGACCTGCGAGATGTTCGCCACGTTCTGACGGGCGAGCGCGCGGGGTCCGCCGCTGGCCGAGCATGGGGCCGCGTCGCATGGCGCGGCTCCGCTCACGGCCTGGCGCGCCCCGTCGCCTCTACGCCGTCCAGCCCCCGTCCACGACGACGGCGGACCCGGTCATGTAGCTCGCCTCGTCGGAGGCGAGGAACGCGATCACGGACGCGATCTCCGCCGGTTCGGCCACGCGTCCGAGCGGGATCCGTCCGAGGATCGTCGCGGCGGTCGGCGGGTCTGCGAGGTAGGCCTCGGTCATCGCCGTCCGCGTGTAGCCGGGGCAGATCGCGTTGACGCGGATCGACGTGGCCGCGAGGTCGCGGGCGAGCGACTTCGCGAGCATGACCGCGCCGCCCTTGCTCGTGTTGTAGTCGGCGAAGTCGGGCTCGGCGATGAGGCCGTTCACGCTCGCGACGAGGACGATCGAGCCGCCCTCGCCGTCGCGCGTCATCCGCTCCGCGGCGGCCCGCGCGGCGATGAAGAGGCCAAGGACGTTGACGTCGAGGACCTTCCGGAAGCCCTCCACGGTCAGGTCGATGGCGTTCTCCGCCGCGCCGTCCATCCCGGCCGAGGCGATGCAGACGTCGAGCCGCCGGCCGAGCTTCGCGGCCGCGTCCGCGGCGATCCGGACTCCCTCCTCGTCCATGACATCCACCGAGGCGCCCTCGACGCGCGGCGGCTCGATACCGAGCATCTCCGCGGTGACGCTCGCGACCTCGCGGAGGCCCTTGACCGCCTCGGAGATGCGCGTCCGGTCGCGGGCGAGGATGACGACGGACGCCCCCTCGGCGACGAGGCGGGTCGCGACGGCGAGCCCGATCCCCGACGACCCGCCGGTCACGAGCGCCGTCTTCCCGACGAATCGCGCGCCGGCGGCCGCGCGGCGGCCGCCCGGCACTCCGCCGGGCCCACGCCCGCCCATCCGGCCCACGCCCGCCGCCATCCTGTCCTCCGTCATCAGTCGAGCGTCCCCTTCACACCGGCCGTCAGACCCGCACGGAAGGGCATCGGGTCGAAGCAGCGTCGCAGGGCGACGGCGAACGCACGCGCCGCGGCCTCCCAGCTGTGGTGGGGGTCGTTCCCCTCGCTCACCCGCAGGCGCAGCGTGCAACGGGCGCCCTGTGCGAAGCCCTCGTAGAAGGCGACCATGTCGGCGCCGAGCATGTCCTCGACCCACTCGAGCTGCGATCCGGGGGCATCGCGGTCGATGAAGTGCATCGAACGGCCCTCGAACGAGAGCGCCGCCGTCGCGAACGCCTCGTCCATCGCCATCGAGGCCGAGGCAGCACCCTCCACCCCGGAGGCCATCGCCTCGCGGAGCAGTGCGCTGATCCCCAGGCCGAACGCCATCCCGATGTCCTCGGTGACGACGTGGCGCAGGGCGTACGTCTTCTTCGCGAACGTCACATCGAGGTTGAGCCCGGCGTGCCAGGCGATCATCTCGAGCATGTGGTCGAAGAACGCGAGGCCCGTCGCGAGGGACGGCTCCCGACGTGCCCCGCGCGAGATGGCGACCTTCACCTCGGCCTCGCGCGTCACGCGCGCGACCTCGGCGACGCCGTCAGTCACCGTGACCCGCATCCCGCGGTATTCGCTCATCGGGTCCTTCATCGGAGCTCCTTCGGGTGCGGGGCGGGCGGGTGGCGCGCGTGCTTGGCTGTCGGGGTCGTCGCGGCGGCCCGGCCGCCGGTCAGAGGTCCGTGCCGGTGAGGGCGCGTCTCGGATTGTCCACGAGGAGCGCCTCGACCTCCAGCGGATCGAGGCCCGAAGCCTCGAGGCGCGGTGCCATGTTCACGAGAAGGTGGTCGTAGCCGCCGCCGCCGTACGCGCGGAGCTGGCTCTTGAGGCAGACGTCCTGGGCGACGAGAAGCCGGTCCTCCCAGCCGTCCATGTGCGCGACGAGGACCCCCGCGATCCGCATGTCGTCGGTGGGCATCCCGCGGGCGCCGTACGCGTCCTCGTCACCCCAGATGTCGTAGCTCACCCACGCGCCGCGCGCGGCGAGCGACCGGTGGTAGGCGCTGTCGGGGAGCGACGGGTCGAGGTGGGCGAGCACGACGCGGTCGAGATCCACGCCTGCCGACGCGCACGCGTCGAGGACGGCATGGCCGGCCCGGCCCCACGGGTCGAGGTGGACCACGAGGGTCCGGCCGGTGATCCGCTGGGCGGCGCACGCGGCGCGGAGGACGCGGGCCTCGCGCGGGTCGACGGGGTCGGAGGTGCCGATCTCCCCGATGATCCCGGCGCGGACGGGCTCGGGTGGGGCGGCCATTGCGGCCTCGGCGGGACCCGCGGCGGCCATTGCGGCCTCGGCGGGACCCGCGCCGGCCGGGGCCGGGCTCGCGTCAGACCCGAGGCGCCCCCCGGGCGCCGGGCCCACGGCCACACCCTCGGTGAGGTCCCGCACGATCTCGTCTCGGAGCGCCTCCTCGGACGCCTCGCGCACGGCCGTCGGCTGGGCGCGGCCGACGTAGTGGCCACATCCCATGACCACGTTGAGGCCCGTCCGGAGCGCGACGTCGCGGAGGAACCCCGGGTCCCGCCCGATCTCGTCGAGCGTCAGGTCCACGACCGTCCGGCCGCCGGCCGCCGCGAACCGCGCCAGCTCGGAGGCTGCGAGGACCGGGTCGTCGAGGACGAGGTTGTCGCGGACCGCGAAGGGATCCGCGCGGACGCGCTCCATCACGAGCGGATCGCGGGTGACGCGCAGATCTGCGACGGCGCGCTCGGCGTCCGTCGCGTGGGGGCCGGGCGCGTCGAACCACGGCCAGAGGTCGATCCGGAGATGCTCGTGGACGAGAGTCGGTCCGAGGTCGAGGGCGCAGACCGGTCCCAGGACGGTCTCGACGAAGGGAGCTGCCGGCGCGGCACGGCCCTTGGCCGATCGGGTGGCAGAGCCGTCGGAGGCGCGATCGGCCGGCGCAGCGCCCGTCACGCGCGGAGCTCGTCCTCGAGTCCCGGCTCCACGCGCAGCGACTCCTCGCGGATCGAGGCGAGGATCCGCCGGCGGAGCTCGAGGAACTCGGGTGTCTCCTGGAGCTCGATCGTCCGGGGGCGCGGGAGGTCGATGACCACCTCGTCCTTCAGGCGGCCGGGCCGGTTCGTCATGACGAAGACCCGATCGGAGAGGTACACGGCCTCCTCCACGTCGTGGGTGACGAAGAGGACGGTGAGCCGGTGTGACTCCCAGACACGGGTGAGCAGCTCCTGCATGAGCAGGCGCGTCTGCGCGTCGAGCGCTCCGAACGGCTCGTCCATGAGGAGGATCGACGGCTTGTACGACAACGCGCGGGCGATCGCGACGCGCTGCTTCATGCCGCCGGACAGCTGCCGCGGCCGCGCGTCGGCGAAGCCCTCGAGGCCGACGAGCGAGAGATGCTCGTCCGCGACCTGGCCCCGGGCCCTCGCGCTCATCTTCTCGCCGCGGAGCGCGAAGGCGACGTTCTCGCGGGCGGTCAGCCACGGGAAGAGCGTGTACGTCTGGAAGACGACGCCGCGATCGCGGCCTGGCCCGTCGATGGAGACGCCGTCGACGAGGACGTCCCCGCTGGTTGGATCGATGAGCCCGGCGACGATCGACAGGAGCGTCGACTTGCCACATCCGGAGGTTCCGACGAGCGAGACGAACTCGTTGGCCGCGAGCGCCATCGAGACACCGCCGAGCGCCTCGACCGGCCTCTTCCCCTCGAACGTCTTGCGGACGTCGCGGATCTCGAGGCGTGGCGCCGTTCCGACGACGGCCGGCGGGGTCGCCGTACCGGCCGCAGTCGCGGTCGCACCCGGGGCCGACTCGGCGCCGCCCGGCCCGCTCATCGTTCCGCCCATGGGAAGACCCGCCGGCCGATGAGCTTCATCGTCTGGTCGGTCACGAGGCCCAGGATCCCGAGGACGATGAGGTAGCCGATGATCGTCTCGGTCTGGAAGTACCGCTGGGCCGTCGTGATCCGGTAGCCGAGGCCGGATCCCGCCGCGACGAGCTCGGCGAGCACGATCCACGTCCACGCCCAGCCGAGGCTGATCCGGAGCGTGTCCCAGATCCCGGGGGCCGCGGACGGCAAGATGATCCGGCCGAGGATCCCGCGGTCGCGCTCGCCGAGGGTGTACCCGATGTCGACGAGGTCGCGCGGGACGCGCTTCACGTTGTCCATGACGAGCAGGACCTCCTGGAAGAAGGTCCCGATGAAGATGATCGCCCACTTCTGGCTGTCGTCGATCCCGATCCAGATGATCGTGAGGGGGACGAACCCGACGACCGGCATGTAGCGGACGAAGTCCACCATCGGCTCGACCGCCGCCTCCCAGAACGAGTACGTCCCGATGAGGATCCCGAGCGGGATCGCGATGACGGTCGCGAGCGTGAAGCCGACGGCGATGCGCGCTGTCGAGACGAGGACGTCGCTCCAGAGCGTCCCGTCGCGCGCGAGGACGATGAGGCGATCGAGGACCTCGCCGGGCGTCGGAAGGAAGAGAGGCGGGACGGCACCTGTGATCGTGAGCGCGAGCCAGATCGCGAAGAGGAGGACGAACGAGAACGTGGCGATGGCCACGTACAGGCGCGGCGAGATACCTCCGCCGATGCGCAACGACTCGTGGCGCCGCCGTCGTCGCGGCGCGGACGCGCGCGCGGGTGGCGCCCCGGCCCCTCCGGTCGTGCGGTCCTGCGCCGTCGCGGTCACGGTGTCTCCTGGGCGTCGCCGGGCCGCATTCGGCCCGGCGACGCCGTGGGCGATGGGGTGGCTACGGGGCGACCTTGTCGATGAAGGTCGTGTCGAGGATCTGCGTCGGATCGATCTCCGCGGGCATGATCCCCGCGGCGACCGCGATCTTCATGATGTCGGTCATGGTCGTCGCGAAGTCGCCCTTGAGAAGCGCCTTCGCCTCGGCGAGGTCGTAGATCTTGACACCGTCGAACGCGGTCTTGAGGTCGTCGGGTGTGGCCCCGACCGCCTTCGCGATGATCGCCTTCGCGTCGTCGCCGTTGCTGTTGTAGTAGGCGACCGCGTCGCCCCAGGTCTTGATGAGGGTCTGGATCTGGCACGGCCGGTTGCCGAGGACGTCGTTGCGGACGACGAAGACGTCCGAGATGAGGCCCGGCTTCTGGTCGGCCGTGTAGATGAGCTTGAAGTTCGGGTCCTGCTGGAGCGCCGCAGTCAGGTAGGGCTCGTAGGTGACGGCGGCATCGACGCGCTTGGCGATCGCCGCGGTGCCGGCGTCGGCGGCGGAAGTCGGGACCTTGACGACGTCGTTGATCGTCATGCCGTTCTGCGAGAGGGCGTATCGCAGGAGGATGTCGGATGTCGTCCCCTCCTCGTACGCGATCTTCTTGCCCTTCAGGTCGGCGATCGAGGTGACGGGCGGGGCGGCGAGGACCGCGTCGGCAGTGTTCGACTGGTCGAGCACGAGGACGGCCGTGATCGGCGTGCCGGCCTGCGCGAGGCGCATGGCGGTGTGGGTCGCGATGTTCGCGCCATCGATCTGGCCGGCCACGAGGGCGGCGTTGATCTCGTCGTCTGTCGTGAAGCTGCTGACCTTCACATCGAGGCCGTTCTGCTTGAACAGGCCCTTGTTGTCGGCGACCCACCAGGGCCCGTAGCCGAGCCACGGCTCGGTGCCCATCTTGAACGTGCCGGTCTCGGGGGTGCATGCGGCGGCGGCTGCGCTCGTGCTGGCCTCGACGCTCGGGGCCGTCGTGGCGGGTGCGGCGGCGGACGGGGCTGTGGTCGCGCTGCTGCTCGAACACGCCGCCGCGAGGATCGCGACGGACGCGGCGAGGACTGCGATCGCGGTGAGCCGGCGTCCGGCCGGCCGTGTGGTCGTGGACATGGGGCTCTCCTCCTCGGGGCTCGGGGTGCGCAAAAGGGTACCCGAGGAGGGAACGGCGCGCGAGCACCGTCTGCATAGGCGTGCATGAAGATGCATGGGCGGCGCGGGGCGAAGAGGATGGCCGGCGGGGTACGCGGGCGCCGGGACGGAGCAGCCGGTGGAGATGCGGGCGCCGGGACGGAGGAGCCGGCGGGGTCGGGGATGCCGAAGAGGATGGCCGGCGGAGACGTGGGCGCCGGGCGGCAGCGCGCCGCGGCGGGGGCACGGCGCCGGGGCGGGGCCGGACGCGGTGTCGCCAGCCATCACCCCGGAGCATACGGACAGAGACTGCGCCGCGGTCGCCCGGGCCGCCGACGCTCGGGCCGAGCGCGGAGGGTCGCCACAAACGTCCGCTGGGTGATATGGGGCGATGAGAACGTCGCGCGCAGTCCTCGGGGCGATATCTGGCGCTTCGACTGGCCCCTTGGCCCTCCCTCAGTCCCCCGGGTGACATGCGGCGATCCCCCGACGCTCCCGCGCTGCGCCACGCCTCGTGCCGCGGTGCGCCACGCCTCGTGCCGCGGTGCGCCGCGCCTCGTGCCGCGCGACGCTCCCGC
>JAKAJU010000035.1 GCA_021813655.1 Chloroflexota bacterium
CGGGTCCCGCCCGCAGCGACGCGGCGGCCCTCGCGACTGTCCACCCCGTTGAACGCGTCGCGGGCGCGCCCATCGCACTCGACCAGTTCCAGTGGTTCGTCGGGCTCACGACGGACGGCCACTACCTCTACGCCGCGGATCGCGGACGGATCGTCAAGCTCGACACAGACCCCACTCGATCGATCGCGTCCTTCGACGCGAGCAAGCTCGCGCCCTTCCTCGTCCGTACGCCGCGGTCGCAATACGGCGTGGGTTCGACCGTGATGGCCGCCGGTCCGTACGGGCTCTTCATGACGGACGGCGTGCGGATCGTCCGGCTCGGCACGGCGCTCGACGGCTCCGGGATCGCCGAGTACGGGTCCGAGGGCTCGGGCATCGGCCAGTTCCGGAAGATCACCGGGCTCGCGGTCTTCGGCGACTGGCTCTACGTCGCCGACTCGGGCAACCATCGCGTGGTGCGTGTGCCCCAGACCCTCGACGGCTCGGATTGGCGGACGTACGGCTCCCCGGGGACCGGTACCGGTCGCTTCGGGACCCTCGCGGGGATCGCAGCGACCGACCTCTCGGTCTTCGTCGCGGACGCCGGCAACGACCGTATCGTCCGGATCGCGCCGGCGCTCGACGGGAGCGGCTGGGCCGAGTACGACCGCAAGGACGCCGGCATGTACGGCACGCTCCAGGTGAAGGGCCAGGAGCTCTACATCCGCGCGTCCGACTGCACTGCCGACATCAACCCGGGGGTCCTGCGGGTCCCGGCGTCCCTGTCCGCGTCGGGCGCCGGATGCATCCACATCGCGCCCACCGATGTGTCGGTCAGCTCCATGAGCTTCGCCACCGACATCGCGGTCACGCCGACGGGCACCTACATCGGGACGGATGCGCACGACAGCGGCCTCGTGGAGCTCCGGCGGCTGTGGCCGGACTCGCCGACCGTCGCGGACACGTACGGCTCGCCCGCGTTCGGGTCGCTCGGCCAGCTCGCCGCACCCCAGGGAGCGGCCGTCGCCGGCAACACGGTCTACGTCTGCGACAGCGCCAGCGCCGCGCCGCTCGCCGGGACGCGCATCGTCGCGCTGCGGCGCAGCGATCTCGCGTTCATCGCGCAGATCGAGGCTCCGTGCTCGCGGACGCTCCTCGCGGCGGACGGCGCCTTCGTCTTCGTCTCCGACGGCCAGACGATCACCCGCTTCCGCGGACCTGATCTCCAGGCGGCCGGGGCGTACGGGAACGAGGGGTCCGGCCGGGGCGGGTTCGCCCGCGTCGACGCCCTCGCGGCGGCCGGCGGCGTCCTCTTCGCCGTGGACGGTGGTCTCGGCCGCGTCGCGCGCCTGTCGGCGGCCGCGTTCGACGGCACCGGATGGAAGACAGCGTCCGTGGGCCGCTTCGCCGCGGGCGCGATGGCGGCCGGCACGGACGGCAGGACGCTCTCGCTCGTTCTCGAGACGAGGGGGACCGTGCGCGTCTCCAGGATCGCCGCCACGCTCAAGGGCGCCTGGAGGAGCCGCACCCTCCAGGTCGGCGCGAAGCCGGCGACGGACGTCGGCGGGGTCGACGTGGACGCCGGGCGCGTCTACATCACCGTCGACCAGGTCGCCGGCAAGCTGGCGCCTGCGGTCGTCGTCCTGCGCATCAGCGACCTCGCGACCATCGGCATGGGCATCAACCGCAAGGGCGATCCCGCCGCGCTCCGCTATCCGACCGGGATCGCGGTGGCCGGCTCCGCCCTCTTCATCGCCGACGGGACGCAGCTGCCGGGCCGGGACGGCCGTCGATCGGACGCGGCCGTGGACATCTGGTCGTTCCGCTCGGGGGCCTGACCGAACGCCGAGGGCACCCAACCGGACGACGCACACCCCGGGGCCAGACCGCGGGTCCGCGCGGCCGCGAGCTGGGAGCACGGTGGGCGGAGTTGCCGCCGCCCGCGGTCCGGGCGCACCATCGGCGCATGGACAGACCCGCGTGGAGCTCAGGCCTCCGCTCCGATCCCCTGCCGTGGCTCCTCGACCGAGAGGTGCCCGCGGTCCGCCACCGTGCGCTGATCGATCTCGTCGGTCGCGGTCCCGACGACCCCGAGGTCGCCGAGGCGGGCACAGCCGCGATGGCGGCGCCGCCGATCGCCCCGATCCTCGAGGCCCAGGACCCCGGCGGCTGGTGGGTGGCGCCGGGCCCCGGCTACGGCCCCAAGTACCGGTCCACGGTCTGGAGCCTGATCTTCCTCGAGCAGCTCGGGGCGGACGGGACGGATCCCCGGATCCGGCGAGGGTGCGCCCATCTCCTCGATCACGCGACGGTGCCGGGTGCCTCGTTCGCGGTGGGATACCACGAGGGCCGCCTGCAGTCATCGGCCCAGATCCACTGCCTGAACGGGAACCTCATCCGCGCGATGGTCGGGCTCGGGCTCGGCGATGACCCCCGCGTCAGCAGCGCGATCGCGTGGGAGGCCGCGGCGATCCTGGGGACGGAGGGGCACAGGTACACGAAGGGGGGGACCCCGGGGCCGGGCTTCGCATGTTCCGTCAACCAGGACCTCCCGTGCGGCTGGGGCGCGGTCAAGGCGGTCCTGGGGCTCGCCCGGATCCCTGTCGCGGACCGGACGCCCGACGTGGAGCGCGCTCTCGCGGCCGGTGTCGAGCTCCTCCTCTCGGTGGATCCGTCCACCGCCCTGTATCCGATGGGCTGGGGCAACGAGAGGCCGAACTCGTCCTGGTTCAAGCTGGGCTTCCCGTCCGGCTACGTCGCGGACGTCCTCCAGGTGCTCGAGGCGGTCTGCGAGGCGGGCGCTGCCGGCGACCCGCGGCTCGCGCCGGCCGTCGCGTGGCTCCTCGATCAGCAGGACGCCGACGGCCGATACGTCAACCGGTACGCGTACGTGAGCAAGATGGCAGCGAACATCGACCAGCAGGGCAAGCCGAGCCGGTGGGTGACGCTGCGCGCATGCCGCGTCCTGCGGGCCGTCCACGAGGCGGCGGCGGTCCGGTGACGGCCGCCCGGGACGGCGCCGACCGGTGGGTCGACATCCTGCCGGCGGACCCCCGTCGATGGCTCCTCGAGCAGCCCGAACCGGCGGGCAGATGGATCGCGCTCACGGCGCTGCTCGGCCGTCCCGACGACGATCCGGAGGCCGCCGCCGCGCGCGCGGCTGTCCTCGCCGATCCCGGCACCCGCTCGCTCATCGATCGGGTCCCCGAATGGGGCGCCCCGCTCGCGCTCCCCGGGCACGACAGCGCGGTCTTCGCACCGAACCTCCTCGGACTCCTCGCGGACATGGGGATCCGGGCCGGCGACGATCCGCGGATCGACGCGACACTCGACGCGATGCTGGCCGGGCGGACGGCGGACGGGGCCTTCGCCACGTTCGCGACGAGCCGGGTCACGCCGGAGGGCGCATGGTCCGCCCTGCTCTGCGACACGCATGCGATCGTCGAGGTGCTCATGCGCTTCGGACGCGGCGACGATCCGCGCGTCGCGCGCGCCATCGCGCGGATGGTGGACGGCATCGTCGAGACGACGAGCGGGCAGGCATGGCCGTGCGTGCCGTGGGCCGGGTTCCGGGGACCCGGGCGCCGAGGCGAGCGCTGCCCGCAGGTCACCCTGGAGGCGCTCCGCGTGTTCTCGCTCGTCGACGAGGCGCACCGGCCGCCGGCCATCGACGCCGTCGCGCGCGACGCGCTCGCGCCCTGGCGCGAGCGCGGCACCGCGCAGCCGTACATGTTCGGCCACGGGTACCGGTTCAAGACGGTCAAGTGGCCGAGCTTCTGGTACGACGTCCTGCGGACGCTCGAGACGCTCGCCCGATACCCCTCGGCCTGGCGGGGCGAGAGCGCGCGCGACGAGGACCGGCGCGCGGTCGCGGAGCAGGTGGCGTGCCTCGTGGCCTACAACGTCGACCCGGACGGGACGGTGACGCCGCGCTCGTGCATGCGCGGCTTCGAGGCGCACTCGTTCGGCCAGAAGCGGCGGCCCTCGGCGTTCGCGACAGCGCGCGTGGCCGCCGTCGTGCGAGCGTTCGGGAGCCTCGCCGACGAGGTGCGGGCCGTGGATGTCGCGACGCTCGACAGCTCGAAGGGCGGGACCGGGACGCCACGCCCGCCGCGCGGCTGACCGCGAGACCGGCGGTGCGCGCCACTGAGCGACTGGCCGGGACGTTCCGGCCGGCGGGCCACCGAGGACGCCCTGCGGCGGTGCGACTCAGAGCGTGAAGATCGCCGCCTCCGCGCGCTCCGCGATCTCGCGCCCGATCGCGAGGCTCGCGGTCGCCGCCGGTGACGGCGCGTTGCGCACGTGGACGACCCGCGGCCGTACCGTGAGCAGGAAGTCCTCCACGAGCGTCCCGTCACGTCCGAGCGCCTGGGCACGGACGCCCGACGGCCCCGGCTCCACGTCGCCGCGCTCGATCGCCGGAAGGTAGCGACGGATCGCCGCTACGAACGAGGGCGCCCACCAGTCGCGCCACATCTCCGCGGCCCCCGTCCGCCAGTACGCGCGCGCGAGCTTCCGGAACCCGCCGTTGGCGAGCACCTCCCCGAGGTCGCGGACATCCACGTCCCGCCGGCGATACCCGTCGCGCGCGAACGCGAGGACCGCGTTGGGGCCTGCCCAGACGGCCCCGTCGATCCGGACGGTCAGGTGGACGCCGAGGAACGGGTACCGCGGGTCGGGCACCGGGTAGACGAGCCCGCGGACGAGCGCCGCGGCGCGCGGCCGGAGCACGTAGTAGTCGCCCCGGAACGGCACGATGCGCGTCCCGTCGCCCGGATCGGTCATCGCGGCGACACGATCGGACCAGAGCCCCGCGCAGGTCACCACGCCGGAGGCGCGCACCGCACCCGACGTGGACGACACGAGCACCTCGCGGTCCCCGGCGGCAATCGCGGTGACGGCCGCGCCGGTGCGGATCTCGGCCCCGCGGCGGCGGAGCTCGTCGCCGAGCGCGACGGCGAAGACGCGCCAGTCGATGATCCCGGTCTCCGGGACGTGGAGGGCGCGGACGCCGGCGACGTTCGGCTCGATCTCGCGGATCTCGGCCTGCCCGATGGTTCGCGCGGTCGCCACGCCGTTGGCCCTGGCGCGCTCGGCGATCGCGTCGAGCCGCGGGATCTCGTCGGGATCGGTCGCGACGATGAGCTCACCCGGCATCGCGTACGGGACCCCGTGCGCGTCGGCGAAGGCGAGCGCCTCGCGGCGTCCTTCGGCGCAGAGGCGGGCCTTCAGGCTCCCGGGCGTGTACGTGTTGGGGGAGTGGATGACGCCGCTGTTCCGGCCGGTCTGGTGCAGCGCGAGCTCCGGTTCCTTCTCGAGGAGCACGAGGCGGAGGTCGGGTCGTCGCTCGACGAGCCGGTACGCGGTCGCGAGGCCGACGATCCCACCACCCACGACGACGATGTCGGCACGTTCGGAGGACATGGCCCGATCGTACGCGCGTGCGGCCCGTCCATGCGGCTCCGCGGGTACCATGTCCCGCGTTCGTCCTCGCACCGGGATCCAGCGCGTGACCGACAGGGTCGCCGTGCCGCCCGCCGGGCCGGGCCAGCGCCCCAGCGGGCGGCTGGTGGCTGCGGTCGCGACCGGCACCATCCTCAATCCGATCAACTCGTCGATGATCGCGGTGGCGCTCGTGTCGATCGCCGCCGCATTCGGCGCGGGGACGAGCACGTCCACGTGGCTCATCTCCGGGTTCTTCCTGGCCGCTGCGATCGCGATGCCGCTCATGGGTCGGTTCGCGGACCTGTTCGGCCCGAAGCGGACGTTCGTGACGGGGCTCGTCCTCGTCGGCGTCTCCGGCGCCGTGGGCGCGGTCGCGCCGACCTTCGCGGTCCTCGTCGTCTGCCGGGTCGCGATGGCGTTCGGGACGTCGACTGCCTACCCTTCCGGGCTCGCGATCTTCCGCAGCCGCGACCCGCACGGCGACGCCCCTGCCGTCGCGCTCGCGATCCTCGGGATCGTCTCGTCCGTCATGGCGGCTGCCGGCCCGGTCATCGGCGGCATCCTCGTCGGGACGGCCGGCTGGCAGGGGATCTTCGCCCTCAACGTCCCGATCGTCGCAGTGGGCCTCCTCATCGCCCTTCGCTGGCTCCCGTCCGATCGGCCCGCCGCGGTCCGGGTGAGCCTCCGTTCGCGGGCGGGTCTCGCACAGCTCGCCGAGGCGATCGACGTCCCGGGGATCCTCTTCTTCGCGGTCATGATCATCGGCCTGCTGGCGTTCCTCGTCGCCCTCCCGACCGAGGTGGACCCGCCCCTCATCGGCGTCGCCGCGGCGGGCGTCGTCTTCCTCGTCGCCCAGGAGCTGCGCGCGACGTCGCCGTTCGTCGACCTGCGGATGCTGGCGCGCCAACCCGCCCTCATCTGGCTCTACGCCCAGTTCGCCGGCGTCAACCTCGTCTTCTACGGGGTCTTCTTCGGCCTCCCGATCTGGCTCGAGGACGTGCGCGGGTTCTCGGCCGCGCAGGCGGGGATGCTCCTCCTCCCGCTCGCGGGGATCGGCGTCCTCGCCTCGCCGATCGCCGCGCGCATCGTGTCGCGTCGGGGTCCGTCGCCCGCGATCGTCATCGGCTCGCTGGCGCTGGTCGCCGGGTCGATCCCGCTCCTCGGCTTCGGCGACACGACCCCCGTCGTCGTCATCCTCCTCGTCGGCGCGGTGCTCGGGCTGCCGACGGCGTTCAACAACCTGGGGCTGCAGGCGGCGCTCTACGAGACGACGCCCGCGAGCCTCATGGGGACCGCGTCCGGGCAGTTCCAGACGTTCCGCTACACGGGTGCGATCGCGTCGTCAGCGCTCATCGCGATCGTCTTCGCGGGGTCGCCCACGAGCGAAGGCTTCGACCAGCTCGCTGTCGTGTTCGTCGTGGTGAGCGCACTGCTCGCGGTCGCGAGCGTGGCCGGCGCGCGGCTCGTCCGACGGGCGGCGCAGAAGCCGATCACGCTCATCGAGGCCGAGGAGGCCGAGTTCGTCGGGCCGGTCCCGCCCGCCGAGTCAGTCTGACCGGAAGCAGGCGGGATCGTCACGACACCCCGCCCGCGGATCGCCGCTACGCGGCCCGCCGGTAGGGGGCGTCGAGGACCACCACGTCCTCGCGGCCGACGAGCGCCGCCGCGATCCGCTTCGCGTTCTGGTTGTAGAGGATGCGCTCCCACCAGTGACGGGGGACGAGCTCGGGGACGAGCACGAGGGTCACCTTCCCGGGATCCTCCTCGTCGAGGATCTCGAGGTACCGGATGAACGGACGGACGAGGCTTCGATACGGCGACTCGACGATGACGACGTCGATGCCGGGGACCGCCCGCGCGATACGCTCACGGACCTTCTCGCCGTCCTGGACGTCCGAGGTGACGTGGACGACGCTGACGTCCGGCGACAGGGTCCGCCCGACCTGGATGGCCTGCACGACGGCCCGGGTCAGCGCCGGGGCCGCGACGATGACGCGCCGCGGGCGATCCGGCGCCTGGAGCACCAGGCCCGGGCTGACCTCGAGCTCGTGCGCCTCCGTCCGGTATGCCCGCTTGATGGCGAGCATCGCGACCACGAGCAGCGGGACGACGATGATGATGATCCAGGCACCGAGGGCGAACTTCGCGATCGCGAAGACAACGACCACGATGGCGGTCGCGATCGCCCCAAGCCCGTTGATGACCGCGCTCCGGCGCCAGCCAGGCGCGCGCTCGGTGAGCCAGTGGCGGACCATGCCGGCCTGCGAGAGCGTGAACGCCGTGAAGACGCCGATCGCGTACAGCGGGATGAGGGCCTCGACGCGGCCGCGGAACGCGATGACCACGATGCTCGCGATGACCGCGAGCGCCACGATGCCGGCGTTGAACGCGAGGCGCTCGCCCCGGAACGCGAACTGGCGCGGCATGAAGCCGTCGCGCGCGAGGATGGACGCGAGGCGGGGGAAGTCCGCGAAGCTCGTCTGCGCAGCCAGCACGAGGATCCCCATCGTGGACAGGATGAGGATGTAGTAGATGGGGCCCTGGCCGAACGTCGCCTCTCCGATCTGCGAGAGCACGCTGACGTGCTCGGTGGGCACCGCGCCGCTCACGGTGGCGAGGTACGAGATCCCGAGGAAGACGACGCCGAGGATCCCGGCCATCGTCACCATCGTCGTCTGCGCGTTCTTCCACTCCGGCGGCTTGAAGGCGGGCGTCCCGTTGCTGATCGCCTCGGTCCCCGTCATCGCGCTGCAGCCGTCGGCGAAGGCGCGCATGAGGAGCAGGAGGCTCAGGCTCTCGGCCGGAACGGCGATCGGGGTCACGCCCGTCACATGCGGCGGCTGCCCGAGCGCCGTCCGCAGGAGCCCGACCCCCACGAGGAGCACGACGCTCACGATGAAGATGTAGGTGGGGAGCGCGAAGATCGAGCCGCTCTCCCGGATCCCGCGCAGGTTCACCGCCATGACGAGCAGGATGCAGGCGACGATGATCGGGACCGTCCAGTCGGCGACGACGGGGAAGGCGGACGCGAGGTTGAAGACGCCGCTCGAGACGCTGACCGCGACCGTCAGCACGTAGTCGGTCAGGAGCGCGGCCGCGGCGACGAGGCCGGGCAGGGTCCCGAGATTCGCGTGGGCGACGATGTAGCTTCCGCCACCGCCCGGGTAGGCCCTGATCGTCTGCCTGTACGAGAACGTCACGAGGACCAGCAGGCCCACGATGAGGAACGAGATCGGCATGAGGTAGCTGAAAGCGACCGTCCCGACGGCGAGGAGCGTGAACATGCTCGCCTCGGTCGCATAGGCCACCGAGGACATGACATCGCTCGAGAAGACCGCCAGCGCCTTCCACTTCGGCAGGCGCTCCGCCAGCTCCTCTTCGCTGGAGAGCCATCGGCCGAAGAGGATGCGCCGCGTCCGCGCTGCGGCACGGCCCACCTCGGTCGTCGGCTCGTGCGCGGCGAGCTTGGCGGAGACGACGCCCGGCGCGGTGTAGCGGAAGTAGCGCGTATGCGGGCGATCGACGCGGACGCGCCGATCGCCCAGCTTCACGCCGGGCGACGGCTGTGACTCAGCCACCTGACGCGTCCTCCCGCGTGACGGCGAGGTCGAACCCGCCGCCACCGACCCGGACCACGGGCTCGACGCGGACGTCGAACGTGTCGGCGACGAGGCGGATCCGGTCGAAGTCCACCGTCGCGGGCGCGTTGCAGACGACGACCCGCGTGGCGACGCCCCGTCCCACGAGGAGCGCGGCGGCCGCCACCTCGTGGAGGAGCCGCTCGGAGCCCGCGTCGTCGAGATCGGGTGTGGGCTTGGCCACGGCCGACGTCCCGTCGGCACGCGGCATCCCCGCGCGCGATCCCCGGCGGGACGGGCGGAGGAGGCTGCCGAGCGGCCCGAGCCACACCTTCATGGCGCCAACGTACGGACGGACGCCAAGAGGCCGCGCCCGCCCGGACCACCCGGCGGCTCAACATCGGCTCAACTCCGGCCATGATCCGACCATCGCCCGGTGGCCCGACCCCGCTGCCGGGGCCCGCCCGATCGCCCGCCGTCCGGCCTCGCCCGATCGCCCGCCGCCCGATCGCGCCCGTCCAGCGCCCTTCTCAGGGCTCCGGGGCCGCGTCGGGCTCCACGACGCGATACCCGACCCCCGGCTCGTTCGCGATGATCCGGCCCGCCGCCCCGGTGGGGTCCGCCGCGGCCAGCTTCCGCCGCAGCCGGCTCACGTAGACGTGGAGGTAGTGGCCCTCCTCGGTGTACGCGCTCCCCCAGACGGCGCGGAGGAGGCGGCCCGACGTCACGACGCGACCGGCGTGGGCGAGGAGCACCTTGAGGAGCTCGTACTCGCGCGGGGTCAGCTCGATCGGCACGTCGCCCACGCGCACGGCGCGCCGCACGATGTCGAGGGTCACCGGGCCCACCCGGAGGGCCCCGGCCTGGTCGGCGGCCGGCCCGACCGCGCGGCGCAGCACCGCGCCCACGCGCGAGTGCAGCTCGGCGAGACCGTATGGCTTCGTCAGGTAGTCGTCCGCTCCGGCGTCGAGCGCATCCACACGATCCTTCTCCTGCCCCCGGGCGGAGAGGACGATCACGGGGGTCGTCGCCTCGCGGCGGATGCGCACGAGCACCGCCATCCCGTCGATGTCGGGCAGGCCCAGGTCGAGCAGGACCAGGTCGGGGCGAGACGACTCCCACAGGCGGAGCGCCTCGCGTCCGTCGATGGCCTGGAACACGCGGTAGCCCCGCGCCACGAGGTTCGTCGCGACGGCGGCGCGGGCTGCGTCATCGTCCTCGACGAGGAGGACGGCGGGGCCCGGCGCGCTCACGCGTCCACCGGCTCGTCGGCCGCGGGGAGGACGACGGAGACCGCGAGGCCGCCGAGCGAGCTGCGGCGGGCTGCCACGCTGCCCCCCATCGCCTCCACCAGCCCCCGCACCACCGCGAGGCCGATCCCCATCCCGCGACCACCCGGCCGTCGCGCGCTGCCGCGGTAGAACTTCTCGAAGAGGTGGTCGATCTCGCGAGGCGGCACGCCCGGCCCCGAGTCCTCGACGACCAGCTCGACGCGGGTCGGCACCCGCTGGTCCGCGGGCGCCATGGTCGCCGCCACGACGCGGACGACCCGGTCCGGTCCCGCATGCGCGACTGCGTTCTCGAGCAGGTTCGTGAGGATCTGGTCGGCCAGGATCGGGTCGACCAGCACCGGCGGGAGGTCGGCGGGGACCTCGACGCGAACGGAGTCCCGCGCGAGCATCGGCGCGAGCCGGTCCACGACCTGCTCCGCGAGGTCCGCCAGGTCGTACGGCTCGACCGCCGGGTGGAGAGCCCCGCCCTCGATGCGGCTGAGGTCGAGAACGTTCGCGACGAGCCGATCCAGCCGCGCGGCCTCGCGTTCGATCGACCGCGCCGACTCGCGTGTCGCCACCGGCGGGACGTCCACCTGCGGGTCGGCGAGGTGGCCCGCGGCGACGCGGATCGCGGCGAGCGGCGTGCGGAGGTCGTGGGACACCGAGTCGAGGAGCGCCGACTTGAGGGTGTCGCTCTGTCGGGCGACCTCCGCCTCCGTCGCGTCGGTCGCGAGCCGGTCGCGCTCGACCGCACCGGCGATCTGGTCCGCGGCGGCGAGGAGGAAGCGCGTCGTCTCGTCGGTCGGCGGGGCGAGCGTCCGTGGCCGGCTCGCCCAGAACGACCCGAGGGCGACACCGGCCGACACGAGGGGCACCCGGAACACCGCCTCGGATCCCTCCGCGCCGCCGCGGCCGGGCGGGAGCGGCTCCCGCACGCGGACCCAGGCGAATCGGCTGCCGGCGGCGAGACCTGCGCCTGCAGCGCCTGCGCCTGCGCCTGCGCCTGCGCCCGCGAGGGTGCCGTCGACGGCCGTGGGCTCGCGTTCGAGGACGAAACGCGGACTCAGAGGTGGCCGTGCGTCGCCCCGGGAGGTGTCGGCGACGGTCCGCTCGTCGAGGACGGTGGGCCCGAGGCCGCACCAGACACGCGTCATCCGGGTCTCGCCCCGCAGTCGCTCCGTGACGAGCCTGATCGCGTCGGTGACCGTCGGCGCGGTGGCGAGGTCCTGGCTGATCGCGAACAGGACGCGCGCCTCGCGCGCGCGCTGCGACGCCTCGCGCTCACGGTCGGCGAGCAGCGCGGTGAGGCGGCCGACGACGACCGCGACGAGCAGGAAGAGGAGGAGGCTCAACCACTCGGTGGGGGTAGCGACCGTGAGCGTGAGGGTCGGCTGGACGAAGAAGAAGTCGTAGGCGATGAATGCGAGGATCGAGGCGGCGACCGCGGGGATCGTGCCGAGCGCCGCCGCGACCACGACGATGGCCGGGATGTACGCCGACGACGCATCCTGCAGGCCGCCCCAGGTCTCGAGCGCGGCCACTGCGAGCGTCGAGCCGGCGATGAGCGCGGCGACGAGGACGGCCGCGAGGGCGAGGCGCCGCGGGCCGTCGAGGTGGACCACGGCGCTCATGGACCGGGTCATCGACCGATGGTAGAGCCGCGGCCCGAGTGTGCCGACCGTCCGATCGTCGGCGCCACCCGCGCCCGGATCGTGGGTGGCAGCTTCACCGCGAGCAGCCGCTCGAGGTCGGCGACGTCCTCCGCGGTCTCCGGTCGTGCGTACACCCATGTGCCGTCGGGGTATCGCCGCGCCTCGCGCAGCGTGCCCCCGATCCGGGCGCCCAACGGGAGCGCGAATGCCGCGTCGCGATCCTTCTCGCCGATGACGACGCGCACGGCGGCGACGCCCGGCTCCGGGCACAGCAGGGCGAACGGCTTCCCCGCGCGGACCGCACGGAGCGACCAGCCGGACGTCCGTCCCTCGTGGACCCATGTCAGCCTGGCACCGCAGGGGCCGTCCACGAACGCGACGAGCCCCTCCCAGAGCGGGGCGCGCTCGCCCAGGGCGGCGCGCACCTCCGCAGCCTCCGGCGGACGCGCGGGATCGAGGAACGCGCTCGCGACCATCGGTCGTCTCCTTCGCTCGGCGGGCCGTCGCAGGCAAGCGTAGGCGCCTCCCGCGGGCCGCGCGGGCCATCCGTGCCGGTCGGGCCGACCGGCCCCCGACTCCCCCGCCCGACGGCCCTCGCCCATGACCGGGACCGGGGCCATCCTCGGGTCGTGGCTGCACGCCGCGCGCCCACCGTCGCGGTCCCCGTCGTCGAGACCGGATCCCCGCCCACGCGCACCGGATCCGCGGTCGGCCGCCCGGTCCTGCGCCGCGACGGGCCGGCGAAGGTGACGGGCGCGGCGCGCTACACCGACGACCTCGCGGTGCCGGGCGCGTGGCACGGTGTCACGGTCCGCTCGACGGAGCCGCACGCACGGCTGCTCGGCATCGACCGCGACCCCGCGTTCGACTGGTCGCGTGTCGTCGTCGTCACCGCCGCGGACATCCCGGGCGAGAACGTCGTCGCCCTCATGGCCGACGACCAGCCCGTCCTGGTCTCCGACGAGATCAGCCACATCGCCCAGCCGGTCGCCCTGATCGCCGCACCCGACCGTGCCACCGCGGAGGCCGCGCGCGCCGCCATCTCGCTGCGGACCGAGGCGCTGCCGCCGGTGCTCGACCCGCTCGCGTCCGAGCGCACGATCGCGGCGTACGAGATCGTCCGGGGCGATGTGGAGGCCGGCCTTGCCGACGCGGACCTGATCGTCGAGGGGACGTACCGCGTGGGACACCAGGAGCACGTCTACCTGGAGCCCCAGGCGATGATCGCGATCCCTCGCCCGGGCGGCGTCGAGGTGCACGGGTCGCTGCAGTGCCCGCACTACGTCCACACGGCCCTCGCGCGCGCCCTCGCGCTCGAACCGGAGAGCGTGGTCGTCGTCCAGGAGGAGACGGGCGGCGGCTTCGGCGGCAAGGAGGAGTACCCATCGGGGCTCGCGATCCACGCCGCCCTGCTCGCGCTGCGCGTCGGGCGCCCGGTGCGGATGGTCTACGACCGCCACGAGGACATCGTCGCGACGACGAAGCGCCATCCGGCGATCATCACGCACCGGACCGGTGTGACCCGCGCGGGCGACCTCGTCGCGCAGGAGATCGAGGTCGTCATGGACGCGGGAGCGTTCACGACGCTCTCGCCGGTCGTCCTCTCGCGCGGGGCGCTCCACGCGGGCGGCCCATACCGCTGCCGGAATGTCCGCATCCGGGCCCGCGCGATGGCGACGAACACGCAGCCCAGTGGCGCCTTCCGCGGCTTCGGGGCACCGCAGACGGAATACGCGGCGGAGATGCAGGCGAACCGCGTGGCCGACGCGCTCGGCATCTCGCCCGCGACCCTACGGCGGCGGTGGGCGTACCGACAGGGCGACGAGACGCCGACCGGCCAGGTCCTTGCGACGAGCGTGGCCGCCGTCGACGTCCTCGAGATGGCCGTCGCGGCGAGCGACTTCGAGAGGGCGTGCGCGGGAACGGTGGCGAGCGCGGTGCGCGAGCACGCCGGCGCGCGGGCGCGCGGCGTGGGCCTGGCGCTCGGATGGCACGGCGCCGGGTTCACCGGGAGCGGCGAGTCATACCTCGCGAGCGTCGCGGGCGTGGAGCTGACGGCCGAGGGCGAGATCCGCGTCCTCGCCGGCTCGACGGAGATCGGCCAGGGGGCCCGAACGGTCTTCGCACAGCTCGCCGCCGACGCCCTCGGCGTGACGGTGGACGAGGTCGCGATCGCGCCGGCGGACACGTCCGTCGTCCCGAACAGCGGCCCGACCGTCGCGTCGCGCTCCACGATGGTCGTGGGAGGGCTCGTCGTCCGCGCGGCTCTCGGGTTGCGCCGCGAGGTGGAGGCGCGAACGGGTCGACCGTTCGCCGAGGGCTATCGCGAGGACGCCCGGACGCATGGGGCGTCGCGCGTCGACGAGCGCTTCGCGGGCTTCCCGGGGATCACGTGGGATGCGGAGCGCTACCGCGGCGACGCGTACCCGTGCTTCAGCTGGTCGGGCGCCGTCGCGGAGGTCGACGTGGACCTCGACACGGGCGAGGTCCACGTGGTGTCGGTCGTCCAGGCCGTCGATGGGGGGCGGATCGTCAACCCGCTGCTCGCCGCCGGCCAAGTCGAGGGCGGGACGCTCCAGGCGGTCGGCTACGCGACGATCGAGGAGATGAAGGTCGACGGCGGGCGCTTCGTCAACGATCGCCTGGCGACGTACCTCGTCCCCACCGCGCTCGACGCGCCCCGGATCCGCGCGCTCTTCGTCGAGGAACCGTTCGCGCTCGTCCCGCACGGCGCGAAGGGCCTGGGCGAGCTCCCCATGGATGCGCCCGCCGCCGCCGTCATCGCCGCGATCCACGACGCGACGGGCGCGTGGATCCACGATCTGCCGGCGACGCCGGAGCGAGTGCTGGCCGCGATCCTCGAAGCCGAGCGGGCCGCCCCGTGAGCGGCCACGCGGGCGTCCACGCGGGCGGGCGCGTGGCGGGTGGCGCACCGGCCACGCGCCTCTCGGTCAACGGCAGGCCCGTCGAGGTCCGGGCGCCCGGCGGGCGACGCCTCCTCGACGTCCTCCGCGTCGACCTCGGTCTCACGGGGACCAAAGAAGGGTGCGGCGAGGGCGAGTGCGGCGCGTGCGCGGTCATCCTCGACGGACGTGCGGTGAACGCCTGCCTCGTCCCGCTCTGCCAGGCAGCCGGCCGCGAGGTCCTGACGGTCGAAGGCCTGGCGGTCGACGGGCGTCTCGACGCGCTTCAGTCGGCGATGCTCGCGGCGGGCGGGGTGCAGTGCGGCATCTGCACGCCCGGGCTCCTCGTCACGGCGCGTGCCTTCCTCGACGCCCGTGCCTCCGGTCAGCCGGTTACCGACGCCGGGATCCGCGAGGCGATCGCCGGGAACCTCTGCCGCTGCACCGGGTACGTGCGGGTCGTGGATGCGATCCGGCTCGCCGCCGATGGGCGGACGTCCCCGATGGCAGCCCCGGCGGCCACCCGTGATGGACCGGGGCCGGGATGGGTGCCCGTCGGCGGCGTCGACACCACGATCGCGGGCGCCACGACGGACACCGCGGAGGGCGGCGCCGCCCTGGACGCCGATCCGGACGCGGTCAGCCCGTCCACGCTCGACGATGCCCTCGCGCTCCTCGCTGCCGGCGGTCTGCGACCGCTCGCCGGGGGGACGGACGTCCTGGTCGAACGGATGGCCCGGACGGCGACGGACGCCGGGTACCTCGACCTGTCACGACTGCCCGACCTCCGCGGCATCGACCTCGAGGACGGAGCCCTCGTCCTCGGCGCGGCGACGACGTTCGGCGAGCTGCGCCGGAGCCCGCTCGTCGCCGACGTGGCGCCGGTCCTCGCGACGATGGCTGCGCACGTGGGAGCGGCGCAGGTCCAGGAGCGCGCGACGATCGGCGGCAACATCGCGACAGCCTCACCCGCGGGCGACAGCCTGCCGGTCCTCCTCGCGCTCGACGCGGCGATCGTCGTCCTGGGCCCGCGCGGCGAGCGGACCGTCCCGGCTGCCTCGTTCTTCCCCGCCTACCGGCGGACGGCGCTCGCGCCCGACGAGCTGATCATCTCGGTCCGGGTGCCGCGCGTCGACGGCCGGACCGCCGTCTTCCGGAAGGTCGCGCGTCGGCGCGCCCAGGCGATCAGCGTCGTGTCGATCGCCGTCGCCTGGCAGGTGGACGAGGGGCGCTGGCACGACGTGCGCGTCGCGCTCGGGGCCGTCGCTCCCACACCCATCCGCACGCGCGCCACGGAGCGCGTCCTCGAGGGCGGCACGCCCGGCGAGGCGCTCGCCGGGCGTGCCGCCGACGCGCTCGCGGGGGAGATCGCGCCGATCGACGACGTCCGCTCGACCGCCGCGTACCGGCGCGCGGTCGCCGGTCGGATCCTCCATCGCATCGTGGTGGACGCGGCGCGCCGGTAGCGCGGGCTGCCCTACCCCGCGAGCCCGGGGGCCGCGATGCGCGTCCCTGCCGGCGACCCAGCGATCGGGAGATGCGGCACCGACTCGGTGACGCCCGTGAGCAGGGTCGCCATGACCGCGGCGGGCTCGAGCGAGATGCGGGCGCCGTCAGGCTGGCCCGTCAGCTCCGCCTCCACGACCGCGAAGGTGCCGGCCTCGAGGAGCGCCCGGAAGCCCGGCGCGATGTACTCCATCCGGGCCGCGCCTCGTCCGGCGCCCGCGGGCGCGGCACCCGCTCCGGACGGCGGGCAGGACGCTTGGGTCGCTTCGGACGCTTCGGCCGCTGTGGCCACCCCGGCCGCTCCAGCTGCGCCGGACGTGACCAGCGTGAGTCGATGGGTCGCGCCGTCGAAGCGGCCTTCCACGACTCCGTCGCCGAGGAGCATGAAGGCGTTCGATCGCTCGGCCTCGAAGTCGTCCCTGCGAAGGTACAGGCGCGGCTTGTCATGGAACGGACGCCCCGCCGTGGGGCAGACGGTGACGCAGTTCCCGCACTCGTTGCAGAGGTCGGCCAGGACGGCGACCTGGAGCCGCTGGCCCGCGACGAAGCGCGCCGACCCGACCGCGGTCGCGACGCCCCCGACGGCGGCCAGCTCCGACAGGTCCACGCGGGCCTCCCGCGAGGCATAGGTGAAGAGGGCCATGTTCGGGCAGACGCCGACGCACAGGCTGCACATCCGGTCGCAGTCGAGGCAGCGGCGCGCCTCCCTGGCGGCCTCGTCGGCCGTGTAGCCGAGCACGGTCTCGTCGGATCCGGCGCGACTGTCCGGGTCGACCGTCCGCACCGGGACGCGATAGTCGCGCCGGGCGCGGCGGACGGCGAGCTCGTGCACGTCGGGCGGCAGGTGCGCGTCCGCGGATCGTGGCCACTCCACGCCGAGCGCGGCGGCGATCGCGCCGGCGGCCCGGCGTCCGTCCGCGACAGCCCGCACGATCGACGCCGGTCCGTGTCCGGCCACGTCGCCCGCGGCGTAGACGCCGGGCAGCGAGGTCGCGAACGTCAGGGGATCCGTCGCGACGAAGCCCGCCAGCGTGAGGTCCGGCAGGTGGTCGCCGAAGAGGTCGAGCACCGCGTCCTGGCTGACGGCGAGGACGAGCGTGTCGAGGTCGATCGGGAACTCGGAGCCCGGCGTGTCCCGCGGGGCCTTCCGGCCCGTCCCGTCGCGGGTCCCGTCGTACGCGGTTCGGATGCACGTGATCCCCGCGAGATGGCCGTCGCGGACCCGGACGGCGACCGGCCGCGCCATCTCGACGATCCCGATCCCCTCCTCGCGGGCCGCGAGGATCTCCTCGGGGTCGGCGGGCATCTGGTCGACCGACCGGCGGTAGACGATCGAGACGGACGTTGCGCCGAGGCGTCGAGCGGACCGCGCGCAGTCCATCGCGGTGTCGCCGCCGCCCACGACGGCCACGCGGTCCCCGATCGACACGTGGATCCCTTCGCGGAAGCCCCGAAGGAGTGCGATCCCGTCCACGACTCCGACGGCGTCCTCGCCCGGCAGGCCGAGCATCCGCGGGCGCTGGGCACCGACGGCGACGAGGACGGCCGCGTATCCCTCGGCGAGCAGCCCGTCCACGGTGACGTCGCGCCCCACGCGGCGCCCGTACCGAAACTCCACGCCGAGCCGTTCCACGCGGGCGAGATCCTGGTCCACCTGGGCGTGCGGGAGCCGGTACGCGGGGATGGCCCCGCCGGCCATGCCACCCGCATACGGGCGCTCCTCGAAGACCGTCACGTGGATCCCGGCGCGCACGAGTGCCTCCGCCGCGGCGATGCCGGCGGGACCGGCGCCGACGATCGCCACGCGGGCGGCCGCCACCGGGCCGCCGGCTGTCGCCTCCACTGCCTGCCCGTCGCCGGGCAGGGAACGCGTCGGGGGCTCGTGCTCCATCACGAAGCGCTTCACGTGCCGGATCGCGAGGGGCTCGTCGAGGTGCGTGCGGACGCACACCCCCTCGCAGACGTGATCGCAGACGCGGCCGAGGACCGCCGCGAGCGGGTTCTCGCGGCGTGTGATCCGGACCGCCTCCTCGCAGTCGCCGGACCGCACGGCCGCCATGTACCCGGGGACGTCCTGCGCGATCGGGCAGACGTCGCGACACGGAGCGGCGATGCAGTCGAACAGGCCGAGCGCCCGTGCCGTCTTCGACCGGTCGGTGCGGAACGTGTCCTTCCGGTAGCGCCGGTCCCGTCGCACTCTGTCCGCGTATCCGCGCAGGTTGTGGCGGGCGCATGCCGCGAGATCGGCCGGGTCTCCCGTGTGCCCGCCGGCCCTGGCCGTCCGCCGGATGAAGTCCGGCGTGTCGCTCGCCCCGACCGCGTCGAAGGCGGCCTCCACCGTCTCCGCGTACTGGAGCATGCGCAGGTAGCCGCCGGACGCGAGCAGGTCCGAGCAGACCGTGACGGTCGCCATCCCCGCGGCCAGCAGGTCGGGCACGTTGAAGCAGTCCGCACCGCCGGCGAATGAGATCGGGATCCCGGGCAGGTCGTCGACGAGCGCCGCCGCGAGGTTCACCGTCACGGCGTGGAGCGCCCGGCCGGACATGTACATCGTCGGCGCGGCGCCGAACACGGACCGATGGTTCTCGACCTCCAGGGTGTTCGACAGCTTGAGGCCGAACGAGAGACCGCGGGCTTCCGCCGCCCGGCGGAGGCGGCCGAAGATGGGCACGGCGTCGGCGTATCGCATGTCGTGCCCGAACGCCGCGTCGGGCACGGAGACGTCCACGTACCGCAGGTCGTCGTTGACGATCGCGCGCACACGGTCGGCGCCGAGGAGCGTGGGGTTGCACTTCACGGAGGTGTGGAGGCCGCGCTCCTCGATGAGGTGGAGCGCGATCCGCTCGACCTCGTCCGGCGGGCAGCCGTGCATCGTCGACAGCGTGACCGTGTCGGAGATGCGAGCCGGGATATCGATCGCGCGGACCCCGGGGTGACGGCGCGCGACGATCGCCACGTACGCGGGGAGGTACGCGGACGCGTCGGACATCGCGTCGAGGAACCACTGGACGTTCGGCTGGCCGATGCCGGCGAGGTCGTAGCCGACGCTCATCGTGAACCGGACGCCGGGACGATCGCCCGGCAGCCCCAGGCGGTCGTGGAGCGCGTGGACGAGGACCCACGCCCGCAGGTACTCGTCGAACGACTCGTGGACCTTCAGCTCCTGCGACCACTCGACGTTGTAGCCCTCGTCCTCGACATCGATGCACGGCCGGTCGATGACGAGGTCGTCGAGCGTCTGGACCGTCTTGAGCTCGATCGTCCGCGCACCGACGAGCCACGCCGCCACGATGTTCTGCGCCAGCTGGGTGTGCGGGCCGGCGGCGACACCCCAGGGCGTCTCCAGCTCGACATCGCGATCGCGGACACGGAAGCGATGGTCAGCTCGGGGCGTGAAGACCGCGTCGTGGGGGACGCCGAAGATCGAGCCTTCCCGCTCGAGCTCGGTGAAGGCCCAGTCGGTGAGCTGCTCCATCGACAGAGGGCGGAACCGGTCGGACATCCGCGAGCCTCAGAGGCGAGCGTGCAGGCGGGCGGCCTGCTCGCGGGCCTTGGCGCGGACCTCGTCCGGATCGACCCGTGTCGGCCGCCCGTCGGCGAGGACGGTCTGGCCGCCGACGACGACGCGGAGCGGCCGGATCCCCGGGGTGAACGCGACGTGCCACGGGTCCATCGGGTCGTACGACCAGGTCACCTCGTCGTCGCGCGCCGCGGGGACGAGGTCCCAGCCGGTCTCGAGCCAGTGCCATGCCGTCAGCGGGCCGCACGTGACGTCGACCGAGCGCTCCATGACGTACGCGAGGCGGAACGACTCGAGGACGTTCCCGCCGATCCCGTCGGTCCCGAGCGCGACCGGATTCGCGAACCGGGCCGGATCCGCATACCCCACGGCGTTGTTGAGGTTGGACATCGGGTTGTGGAGGATCGTCCCGCGAAGGTCGTGCGCCGTGGGCAGATGGACGCAGTGCGCGAGAAGCCAGTCGTCGCGCGTGAGGCCGGCGAGGCGGACCGGCGCGTCGAAGTCGCACGTCCCCTCGCACACGTGGACGTGGACGCCTACGCCGAGGTCGCGGGCGAGGCCGGCGGCGGCATGGAGCGTCTCGGCGGAGCAGGTGAACGCTGCATGGATGCCCACGAGGCCGAGCCCGCCGCCCCGGATGAACCGTTCGTTCTCGGCGAGCCCGCGCCGAGCGCCATCGGGCCCGTTGCGGTCTGTCACGCCGTACGCGAGGAGCGAGCGGATGCCGACCGTCGCGCAGGCCTCGGCGATGACGTCGAGGCTTCCCTCGATCGCGTTCGGCGATTCGTGGTGGTCGACGATCGCCGTCGTCCCGCTCTCGAGGGCCTCGAGCGCGCCGAGCATCGCCGACCAGCGGATCATCTCGAGATCCAGGGCCGCGTCGAGGCGCCACCACACCTGCCGGAGGATCCCGAGGAAGTCGGTCGGCGTGCTCGGCGGCGCGGGCATCCCGCGGGCGAGCGCGGAGTAGAGATGGTGGTGGGCGCAGACGAGGCCGGGCGTGGTCGCGGTCAACGGCGCGCCCCTCCGCGCCCGCCCGCGGCGACCGACGACGCTGCGACGGCGCCGGCCGCAGTCGAGGGCGCGCCCGCGTCCCCCGTCACGGTCGAAGGCGCGCCCGCGTCCCCCGCTGCCGG
>JAKAJU010000195.1 GCA_021813655.1 Chloroflexota bacterium
GGCGGCCGCTCGTACGTGCTGGCCGAGCGGCTGGCCGCGGGGCTGCGGCGGCGGGAGGGTCTCGGGGGGGCCTGACGGAGCGCGCCGGACCATCCGGAACGCGGCGCACGATGGCCCTTCCCCCCCGGCGCCCGCGGGGCCACCCTCGGCGTGGAAGGGGAGGACGTGGCAGGTGGCACGGGATCGGTCGCTGTCCGGATGGGTGTGTCCGGGGCGCTGGCGGCCGCCTGGATCCTCGCCGTCGTGGTGTGGTCCGCATCGGGAGAGGATCTCCCGACGGCGGGCATGGTCGCGGTCGCTGCGGTCTGCGCGTGCGGGGGCGCGGCTGCGTGGGTGCTGGCTCCGGGCCACCGATGCGCGCGCTTCGGTGCGCTCGGCGGGATCCTCGTCTTCGGCGCCTTCATGCTGCTGGCGGTCGTCGGGTCAGCCGCCTCGGGGACGCTCGGACGGCCGGCCGAAGGCGAGACCGCCTTCTCGACGCTCATCGAGCTGCCGTTCTGGCTGGGTGTCCCGCTGGTGGTCTCCGCGTGCTGCGGTGCCGCCGGGTGGCACGTGGCGCCGGCGCTCGGCTCCACGAGGGCGGGCGGCGACCCCGGACCTCCCGGCTGAGCGGGATCACGCACGGACGCGTCGATCGGGGCGTCAGTCCGTCGCGGCGGCGCCGTTCGCGGCGCCCGCCACCTCCACCGCGGCGTCTGCCACCTCCGCCGTTGCCGCGAGCGCCGCGATCTCGTCCTTCGTCATGCGCCGTGCGTCGATCGGGTGGTCGGCGGACGTGAGGCACGTCCCGCCCGCCAGGTCGAACTGCCAGCCGTGCAGCTGGCAGGTGAGGACCCCGTCGTCCACCGTGGCGAAGCGTGTCAGGTCGGCCTTCATGTGCGGGCAGCGCCGCTGGATCTCCCACCCACCGAGCGCGACGAACCGCCGGAACCCGAGCCGGTGGAGCTCGCGCCGGAGGTCGCCGATCGGGTAGTCGGGGAGGATGACCGTCGCGGACCGATCGACATGGTCGGCGAGCCAGGCGGGGTCGAAATGGTCGTGGTGCAGGTGGGATATGTACAGATATGTGGGGTTCTGGAGGGTCGTGGGATCGATGCCGTCGTTGGCGGGGAAGGGGAGCCACGAGCCGAAGTACGCCGGACTGAACCACGGATCGCAGAGGATCGACCCGGCCCGGGTCTCGATCAGCAGGCCCGCCTGGCCGAGGAAGGTCACGCGCACCCGCGAAGGATAGCGGGGACGCGCCGTGAGGTCCCGACAGCGTGGCCCGGGTCGCGCAGGCTCTGGGCGGTCTGCAGGGGCGGCTGACCCTCGGCGGCCGCGGTGCCGGCACGCACCCGAGCCTCGCGAGGGGCGAAGCCCGGCCCTTGACCGGGCGGACCTCGGGCGGTCAACTGGTGCCGGAGTCATCGAGTGACCACCGACGCGCGGCGCATGTCGATCCGGTCGGCCGACGGAGGAGCGGCGGACAGGATCGGGGCGCCCGGGCGTGGCCGGCTCGTCGCGCCCCTCGTCGTCGCCGCGACGCTCGCGCTCCTGATGGTCGGCGGCGCGTCGTCGCCGGCCCCGGTGCGGGCCGAGAGCGGCGCGGTCCAGCGTCCGGCTGCCGAGACGACGCTCCTGACGCTGACGAACCAGGCGCGGGCGGCCGCCGGCTTCCGGGCGCTCAAGCGGGACGCGACGCTCACGTCGGTCGGACGATGGCGCAGCTCGGACATGCTCGCGCGCGACTACTTCTCGCACGAGATCCCGCCGTCCGGGAAGCTCGTCTTCAGAGAGCTCGACCGGCGGCGGTACTGCTACAAGGTCGCCGGCGAGAACATCGGGTGGAACACCTACCCGGACGCGGAGTCCGCCGGGCGGATCCAGCAGTCCTTCATGGGTTCGGCCGGCCACCGGGCGAACATCATGGGCCGCAGCTGGGACGCGGCGGGGATCGGCGCCTATCTGGCGCCGAGCGGCAGGTGGATGTACACGGTCCTGTTCGCGCAGCGCTGCACGAGGTAGGGCCTGACCGGAGCGCCCGGCGCGTTCGCCACGCCCGCCAGGCCCACCGTCACGCGAGGACGACGTGCTCCGAGACGAAGACTCTGACGCGCGCGCTGACGTGGGCAAGCGAGTCGGCCGCGACCCGCATGCCGATCTCGGTCGCGTAGGCGGCCTCGAAGGCCTGCTGCGAGTCGAACCAGAGCTCCGCGATCCCATCGACCGACGCGTCCTCGGTCTCGACGAGGTTGTAGACGAGCCGGCGAAGGCCGGGCAGCGTGGCCGCGAGAGGGGCGTGCTCGTCGAGGAGCCAGCTGCGGAACTCGGCCCGCGACATCTCCGGGTTGCGCGTGAGCAGGATGACGGCCTTGAGCATCAACCGGGCCTCCGTGTGCGTGCGAGCGGGCGGCCGCCCGCGGCGAGGACGAGACAGACGACGATCTCGTCCGGTCGAGGCGCGTCGGGGATCGCGATCTCGGCCGCGTCCATCTCGTCGAAGCTCCAGATGTCGTCCCGATGAACGATCGGCATCGTGATGGGCGAGCCGGCGGGCCCGACCTTCTTCGTGGACGGGATGATCGACGCGCCGCCCCCGACGACGGCGCGGACGGGTGCCCCGAAGCGGGGGTGGAGGATCGCCGCCGCATGCTCGAGCTCGCCGTCGAGCCCGACGATCGCCCCCTTGCCGTACGCGGTGACGACGACGTCGGGAGGGAGGGCCGCGACGGCTCGATGCGCGAGGAGCTCCGCCACCTCGGCCCCCAGCGTCTCGAGCTCTCCGAGATCCTCCACGTAGCGACCCGCGCACGGGTTCGTGACGACCGCGGCGGCCACGACCTTCCGGCTCGGCGGCGTGACCTGGTGTCCGCCGGCACGGCTGGTCTCCTCGACCGCCACGACGGTCTTCCGGATCTCCACGGGCGCCCTCCTTCGCTGCGGCCGTCTCCACGATACAGAGCCGCCGCGCGGCCCGGGAGCCCGGGATGCCGGGCCCTGCCCGCCACCGCGGTGCGCGCCGCGCCGCCGCATGCGGTAGCGTGGCCGGATGATCCCCCGACGACCCGGCCGCCCCCTCGGAGTCGGCGTCCAGCTCCCCGAGGTCGAGCGCGAGGTCCGCTGGCCCGAGCTCCGCGCGATCGCGCGGACCGCCGAGCAGGCAGGCTTCGACTCCGTCTGGTTCGGCGACCACCTCCTGTACCGCTACGACTCGGGCGAGACCCGCGGCCCGTGGGAGGCGTGGACGACGCTCGCCGGGCTCGCCGAGGCGACGGAGCGCGTCGCGATCGGGCCCCTGGTCGCCGCGACGGCGTTCCATGCGCCGTTCATGCTCGCGAAGCAGGCCGCGACCGTGGACGAGATCAGCGGCGGCCGCCTCGTCCTCGGGCTCGGCGCCGGCTGGAACCCCGTCGAGTTCGCGGCCCTCGGGGCCCCGTTCGATCATCGCATCGCTCGGTTCGAGGAGGCCTTCACGATCGTCCGGACGCTCCTTGCGGAGGGGTCGATCGACTTCCAGGGTCGGTTCTACGCCGCGCGCGAGGCGGAGCTCCTGCCGCGTCCGGCGAGGCCCGGCGGGCCTCCACTCCTCATCGGTTCGATCGGTCCGCGGATGCTCGCCGCGACGGTCCCGTACGTGGCGGCCTGGAACGCCTGGTACGCCGACACGGACAACAGCCCTGACGGCGTGCCGCCGCTCATCGAGCTCGTCGACGCGGCCGCCCGCGCGGCGGGTCGCGACCCGGCGGGGATCGAGCGGACCGTGGCCGTCCTCGTCCGGATGCCCGGCGGCACCGGCCGGATCATGGGCGACACCGACCCCCGGATGCAGGTCATCCCGCTGACGGGCACCTCCGAGGTGATCGCCGAGGGGCTCCGCGCGTACGCGCGGGCCGGCGTCGGGCACGTCCAGCTCGTCGTGGACCCGATCACCGAGGCGTCGGTCGCGGCCCTGGCCCCCGTCCTCGAGGCGCTCGACCGAGACTGAGGCCGGTCCGCGCATGCAGGCGCACGCCGGCCGCGCACGCCGGCCGCGCACGCCGGCCGCGCGTGAGCCTCGGCGCGACCCGGCATCGATTCAGACGACTAAATCGTTCGTTCACCTTCTCTCGGTTGAACCCGGGCTCGGCGCGCGGCAGAGTCCCGCCATCGCCCGGTTCGGGAGCCTGTGCGTCGCCCGACCGTGGCGCCATGGCGTCCCTCGGGAGGTACCACGGTGCTCGACATCTCACGATCCGTCCGGCGTGTCATCGCCGTGACGGCCGCGGTCGCAACCTTGACGAGCGTCGGCCTGGCGGCCGCATCGCCGGCCGCCACGCTTGCCGCGACCCAGCCCTTCGCGCTCACGACCCCGTACCCATCGGTGGTCGTGGCGCCCGGCGCGAGTGTCTCGTTCGCGGTGACGGTCACGACGGCCACGCCCGAGCGCGTGGGGCTCGCCCTGACGGGGGTCCCGTCGGGCTGGACGGCGCTCGTCCATGGGGGCGGCGACCTCATCGACGCGGTGGAGACGGGTGGGCCGACCCCACCTGCCGTCCGCGTGGACGTCACGGTCCCGGCCTCGGCGACGGGCGATGCGACGATCGACCTCGTCGGCACCGCTCCTGGCGAGACGCGGCGGTTGCCGCTCCAGGTGCGCGTCGAGGCGTCGGTCGCGGGCGGCGTGACGCTGACGAGCGACTTCCCGAGCCTCAAGGGCCCCGCCGGCCAGACGTTCGACTTCAACCTCACGCTGACGAACCAGTCGGCCCAGGACCTCACCTTCGCCGTCAATGCCCAGGGGCCGACCGGCTGGACGGTCGCTGCGAAGCTCACTGGCCAGTCGCAGGCGGCGAGCGCCGTCGTGAAGGCCGGCCAGACGAGCGGCATCACCGTCTCCGCCCAGCCGCCCGACGGGGTGGCAGCCGGTGCGTATCCGATCCAGGTCGTCGCGACGGCGGGGACCCAGCAGATCCCGGGTACGCTCGAGGTGGACATCACCGGCAGCTACAGCCTCTCGCTGTCGACGCCCGATGGGCGGCTCAACGGCAGCGCGACGGCCGGTCAGAGCGCGGACCTGGCGCTCGTGCTCACGAACGGCGGGACGGCCGCGGTCTCCGGCGTGAAGCTCGAGTCGACGGCGCCGTCAGGCTGGAAGGTCACGTTCGACCCGCCGACGGTCGCCAGCCTGGGTGCGGGCGCGTCGAAGCCCGTGACGGCGCACGTCGTCCCGTCCGGTGACGCTGTCGCCGGCGACTACGTCGTCACGATGAGGGCGAGCGGGGATCAGTCGACGTCCGCGAGCACCGACATCCGCTACACGGTTGACACGTCGCTGAGCTGGGCGCTCGTGGGCGTGGGGCTCATCGCGGTCGTCGGCGTGGGGCTGCTCCTCGTGTTCCGCCGGTACGGCCGCCGGTAGGGGAGGGGACCCGATGTCCGCTGACGGGGTCAGTGTCGTGCCGGAGCCGGCGATCCGGACTCGCGGCCTCACGAAGCGCTACGGAGGTCTCGTGGCCGTCGACCACCTGGATCTGGAGGTCCGGCCCGGCGAGATCTTCGGCCTGCTCGGGCAGAACGGCGCCGGCAAGACCACGACGATCCTCATGCTGCTGGGGCTGACGGAGCCGACGGCGGGGGAGGTGAGGGTCGTCGGACTCGACCCGGCGCGTCGCCCGCTGGACGTGAAGCGGCGGGTCGGCTTCCTGCCCGATTCGGTCGGCTTCTACGGGACGCTCAGCGGCAGGCAGAACCTGCGCTACACAGCCCGCCTCAACGGTCTGCGGCGAGACGAGGCGGAGCCACGGATCGACGAGGTCCTCGCGCTCGTGGGACTGACCGACCGCGCCGACGACCGCGCCGAGACGTACTCGCGCGGGATGGTGCAGCGACTCGGAATCGCGGACGCGCTCGTGAAGCGGCCGGACGTCCTGATCCTCGACGAGCCGACGACCGCGATCGACCCGCTCGGCGTCGTCGAAGTGCTCGACCTCCTGCGCGCGCTCGCCCACGAGCATGGACTCGCGATCCTCCTGTCGAGCCACCTGCTCAACCAGGTGCAGTCCACGTGCGACCGGATCGGCGTCTTCGCCGCCGGCCGGCTCGTCGGCAGCGGTACCGTCGAGGAGCTCGCCGCCTCGTTCGGCCTGCCGCTCGACGACATCGAGGTCGTTGTCGGCGTGCCGGCGGCGGAGGCTCCGGCGGTCGAGGTGGCCATCCGTACGGTCCCCGGCGTCACCGACGTGGTCGCCGAGCACGGCGCGCGCGACGACCGGGCGTGGATCGTCCGGGTCGAGGCGGGTCGGGACGTCGGCACCATGATCCGCGCCATCGTCCAGGCGGTGGGCGAGAGGCCTCTCATCCGCGTCGGGCGCCGCAGAGTCGAGCTCGACGCGATCTACCGGCAGGCCTTCGCGCGCACGGACGCCGGAAGGCGAGAGGAGGTCGCCGCATGAGTGCGACGACCGCGCCGGCCGGGCGTCTCCCGGTCGGCTGGGCCGTCATCGCCGGCAAGGAGTTCGCCGATCACCTCCGGAGCCTCCGGTTCCTCATCCTGGTCGTCGTCCTCGGTGCGGCGGCGATCGTCCCGCTGTACTTCGCAGCAGATGCGATCCGCGCGTCCGCGTCGCAGGTGTCGGGTGCGAAGGCGATCTTCCTCGCCCTGCTCGACCTGCCGCCTCGGGGCCTGAGCGTCCCGCCCGTGTACGGCTTCGTGGGGATCGTGGCACCGCTCCTCGGCGTCGCGTTCTCGTTCGATGCGGTCAACGCCGAGCGCGCGGACGGGACCCTCGCCCGGCTCGTCGCCCAGCCGGTCCACCGCGACGACGTCATCACCGGCAAGTTCCTGGCGGGCCTTGCCGCGATCATGCTCGTGCTCGTCTCGGTCGTCCTCGTCATCGCCGGGTTCGGCATCGCCCGGCTCGGGATCGTGCCCGCGCAGGGCGAGATCGAGCGGCTCGTCGCGTGGCTCGCGCTCACCTTCGTCTGGGTCTCCCTGTGGCTCGCGTTCGGGCTGCTGCTCTCGGTCGTCCTGCGGCGTGCCGCGACTGCGGGGCTCGCCGGGTTCGGCGTCTGGCTCCTCCTGCAGATCTTCGGCCAGCTGCTCGTCGGCCTCGTCACCCAGGTGGTCGCTCCGGTCGCGACGGCCGCGACCGAGCAGCAGGCCGTCGCGCTCCAGAACCTCTCCGACATGATCACGCGCGCCGTCCCGCTCACCCTGTACCAGGAGGCGGCGCGGGTCATCCTGGACCCCGGTCAGACGGCCGTCTCGACCCCGGCGACGGTCGGCCAGCTCCAGCAATATCAGCAGCAGATCCCCACGCTGCTGTCGCTCCAGCAGAGCCTGCTCCTGGTCTGGCCACAGGTCGTGATCCTCGTCGCGATGACCGCCGTCTGCTTCGCCCTCGCGTACGTGGCGTTCATGCGGCAGGAGATCCGCGCGTAGCAGAGGCGGCACGCGGGCGGGTCAGTGGTCGGCCCCGGGCCGACCAGCCACGAGTACGATGGCCCGGGCGCCTCCCGGGGACGCGGTCACCGGGGTGCCTCACGCACGAGGGCGCCTGCGGCTGATGACCGCCCCCGTCGCCAGCCCGGTGCCCTCGACGGCACCTGCGCGAGCCGGGCTCGTCCTCCTCTCGCTCATCCTCGTCGAGGCGGTCGCGAACCTGAACCTGACGGCCGCGAGCGTCGCCCTGCCCTCGATCGGCCTCGCGTTCGACGCGTCCCAGACCGCTCTCGACCTCGTCGGGGTCGGCTACGCGTTCGGCCTCGCCGCGTCGGTGCTGTGGCTGGGAGCCCTGGGGGACCGCCACGGGCGCCGACTCCTGCTCCTCATCGGGGTGGCACTGTCCGTCCCCGCGTGCGTCGTGGCGGCGTTCGCGCCATCGATCGAGGTGCTCATCGTCGCGCGCGTCGTCGGCGGCCTCTCCGCCGGCCTCATGTATCCCACGACCCTTGCGATCATCGCTGCCCTGTGGACCGGCCGGGCCCGGACCCACGCGATCGCGCTCTGGGCCGCCTTCGGCGGCGCCGCCTCGTCTCTCGGCATCCTGCTCGCCGGCGTCCTGCTCGAGCGATTCGCGTGGAGCTCGGTCTTCCTCGTCACGGTCCCGCTCGCGTCGGTCGCCCTGGTGCTTGCCTGGTACTTCGTCCCGGCCCACGTGAACGAGACGCGCGATCCCGTGGACAGCGTCGGCGGGATCCTGTCCGTGGCACTGATCGGCTCCTTCATCCTGGCGATCAACGTCGCGCCCGTGCCGGGCATGCAGCCCGTGGCCCTCGGCCTTGCGCTCGTGGCCGTCGCCACGACGATCGCCTTCGTCGCCTGGCAGCGGCGCGCGCCCCATCCGCTCTTCGACCTCGTCGTCGCCTCCCGGCGGACGTTCTGGGTGGCGGCATGCGCGGGGATCGTGGTGATCGGATCGCTCATGGGTGCGATCTTCCTCGGCCAGCAGTACCTCCAGTACGTGCTTGGCTACTCCACCATGGAGGCCGGCTTCACGATCGCGCCGCTGGCCGTCCTGCTCATGGCGGTCGCGCCCCTGTCGGCGCGGATGGTGGAGGCGCGGGGGGCGCGCTACACGCTGCTCGTCGGGTACGCGTTCGTCCTGCTCGGCTTCGTCACGATGCTCTCGTGGGGGGAGGGGAGCCCGGTGATCCTCGTCGTGCTCGGATACGCCAGCATCGGGACGGGGATCGGCTTCGCCGGCACGCCCGCGTCACGCTCGCTCACCGGTTCGGTCCCGGTGGCGCGCGCCGGGATGGCCTCGGGGACGGCGGCCCTCCAGCGCGACCTCGGCGGCGCAATCATGCAGTCGGTCTTCGGGGCGCTTTTCACGGCCGGGTACGCCGGCGCGATGCTCGCGGCGATCGGAGCCGCGCCGGATCGCGACCAGGTGACCGCGAGCATCCAGGGCCAGCTGACGATGTCGTACGCCGGAGCGGAGGCGATCGCGAGCCGCTACCCGCAGTACGCGCAGCAGATCACGGACGCGGCGAAGGCGTCGTTCCTCGACGGTGCGCAGCTGGCGTACCTCGCCGGGATCGCCGCGGTGCTCGGGGGCATGGCTCTGGTGTTCTTCCTCTTCCCGAAGCGGGAGCGAGAGCACGGGATGCTCGCCGCGTACCATGCGCAGGACGCGGCGCGGCGCGGCCGACTCGAACCCGACGCGGCCCCGACGGGAACCGGCGGAGCCGTCAGCGAGGACTGACCGCACGATCGGGCGCGGAGGCGCCTCAGACGTCCACGTGACTGCCGTCCCCAGCACAGGAGATCGCGATGACCACGCTGTCCGATCGACCCAACACCGCCCTCCTGGTGATCGACGTCCAGAACGGCGTCGTGGCCGATGCTTACCAGCGCGACGCGGTGGTCGCCAACATCGCCCTCCTCATCGACAGGGCACGCCACGAGGGTGTCCTGATCGTGTGGGTCCAGCACTCCGACGCGCAGCTGGAGAAGGGGAGTGACGCCTGGGAACTCGTCCCCGAGCTCGCCCGCGAGGAGTCCGAGCCCCTGGTGCACAAGACGTTCGGCGACTCCTTCGAGGACACCGACCTCGAGCAGGTGCTCGCCAGGGCCGGCATCGGACACCTGGTCGTGACCGGCGCGCAGACGGACGCCTGCATCCGTTCGACGATCCACGGCGCCTTCACCCGTGGCTACGACGTGACCCTCGTCGCCGACGCGCACACGACGGAGGACCAGAGCCCGTGGGGCGCCCCGCCGCCCGACAAGGTCATCGCCCACACGAACCTCTACTGGCGGTACCACGATGGGCCCGGCCGCACGGCGGCGGTCACGGAGACGAAGGACGTGACATTCAGGGGCTGAGCCGGGAGGGATGGCGGCGGCTGATCCGCCGACAACTTGACAGGTGATCGCCCGGGCCACGGTCGTGGAAGACCTATGGGAGCCGCATACGAACGTGCCCGGTACGCGGCCACAGACGGGTGTCATGGCGCGTCCGACTAGCTGAACTGCTGTTGCGAGCGCGAGGCTGGGCTTCTAGAGCGGTGGTATGAGTTCACAGTCGCCCCTACTCAGCTCTAGCGCACTATGAGACAACTGGCGCGTTCCATATGTGACCAGAGAGTGACACCCACAAGCACGATGCACATCGTGTCCACGAATGAGTCGTAATGGACGCTGCCTCCTGCCCGAGGGTTTATGCGTGGCGACATCACACTAGTCATGTTGTTGAGTACGAACAACGTGGGTGCATAGCAGCCGCGTAACCGGCCAATCAGAATGGGATTGACACGCGAGTCATGCCGTGCTATCTCTACATCATCAACTCAGTGCGAGGACGATGGAGACGAGCGCGCGATGGACCCGAACGATGTAGAGAGCATTCTCTCAGGTGCAGTCAAGGCGGTGACGGATGCGAAGGTCCCAGACGATCTCAAGTCCGTGGCTTTCGAGAAGGCGGTCGACCTGCTCGCGGGACGGATCACGCCCGCGGCAGCCGCAACACAGGGGGCGGCAGGCGCGGTCGCTTCGCCGACCCCTGTAGCAGGATCCCAGCTGGACCGGCTTGCGGCTCGACTCGGGCTGCCGCACGACGTGGTCGACGGGGTCTTCGCGGAAGGGCGTGACGGGCTCCACGTCAACGTCCGACCAGAGCGCCTGTCTCGGAGCAAGAGCGCGGGGGCGCGAGAACTCGCGATGCTCGTCGCGGCGATGCATCAGGCGGAGTCCGACGAGCCCACGTCGGTGGAGGAGATCCGCCGGGTGGTCGAGGACTACAACCGCTACGACCAGCCCAACTTCGCCTCGTCCCTCGCAGCGTTGAAGGGACCGTTCCTCATGTCGGGGCCGTCTCGCACGAGGACGTTCAAACTCACGCGCCCGGGCTGGGCGGAGGCGTCGAAGCTCGTTGAGCGGCTCGCGTCGCAGAAGGCGGTGCCGTGATGGACGAGCGCGCAGCGGAGCTCGCCGCAATGACGACCGCGGCGGGGGCAATCGAACCCCTTCCGGAGGCAACCCAGCACCGTGTCGTCCGATGGCTGGTCGGCACGTTCGGTGTCGAGCTTCCTGCGCCGAGCGCCTCCGAGGCCGCTGGTGCTCCAGCCGCCTCGCCTGCCGCCAATGCTGGACGCGGCCGGAGGGGGACCCGGAAGCCGAAGGTTGGAACCGAGGCTGCGGCACCGAAGAACAAGCCGAAGTCATCGCCGGGCTACGACCGGACCATCAATCTCCACCCGACGGACAAGACGTCGTTCAAGGACTTCGTCGTCGAGAAGCAGCCGAGGGACAACGGCTACGAACACAACGTTGTCGCCGTCTACTGGCTGACCCAGATCGGCGGACTCGACAGCGCAACGGCCGATTGAACCTGCTATCGCGACGTGCCGTGGAGACTCCCGAGCAACCTTCGCAACAACCTCCAGAAGACCGCCTTCACGAAGGGCTGGCTCGACACGACGGACACAGACAAGATCACCATCACCCCGCAGGGATTGAACTTCGTTGAACGCGAACTCCCGCCGAAGAAGTAGGGGACGTCCGGCAGTCCGCACCGCCGCGACCGCGACCGCCACGCCGGCGGTGACGCCCGCGACTGCGTTGGCGGCAATCCCGGACGGACTGCGCGACCCGCTGCTCGCTGCGTTGAGCGAGATCGCCACGAACTTCGCGGCGCACAGGTGGGAGCCCTCGGAGTTGAACGGCGGGAAGCTGTGCGAGGCCGCCTACACCATTCTGCGGAGCCACTGCGACGGAACGTGGGCGCCGAAGCCGGCGAAGCCTATGAACATGGTCCTTGCCTGTACGGACTTCGAGAAGGAGGACAAGACCAAGTTCCCGCAGTCGGTGCGGATCACGACTCCGCGGTTGATGATCGCGCTCTACGAGATCCGCAACAACCGGGGCGTCGGGCATGCGGGCAGCGACGTTGATCCGAACCACATGGACGCGACTCTCGTCCTGGCGGGAGCCAAGTGGGTCGTCGCGGAGCTGATCCGGATCTTCCACGGCGTGACGACCACCGAGGCATCGGCCGTCGTGGACGCCCTCGTGGAGCGCATCATCCCGGCCGTATGGGTCATCGGGGACACGCGCCGCGTGCTGGTCCCGGGCCTGTCCATGAAGGACCAGACGCTTCTGCTCCTCTACGGCCCCGCCGGATGGGTCGGAGAAGCGGACCTCGTCACTGCCGTCGAGCACTCGAACCCCTCCGTCTATCGCCGCGACGTGCTCGTCAGGGCGCACCGCGATCGGCTCCTCGAGTACGACGCGACTGGACGTCGTGTGCACATCTCGCCGAAGGGCATCGACTACGTCGAAACGAACCTCAAGGAGCACCTCGCAGCGTAGGCGGAGGTCGGCCAGTACGACCAAGTGCATGCTGTGACACTCGGCGCGCGCCGGCTTCTGCGGCACTTCCAGACGGGCGCGTCAGTGACTATACGGACATAACGTCCATTATCGGAAGTGAGAGGAGTGCTCCTGACGCCCGGCGTCGTCAGGGGTCGGCGTCGGGGCCGGCGCAGCGATACAGCTCGGCGGGGCGCGCGCGCAATCCCTCGCGTCGTCGGCCGAGCGGCGCGACGAGACCCGAGGCGCGGATCCGTCGTCGGAACGAGTTCTTGTCGAGGGAACGGCCGAGGACCGCCTCGTAGACGCGCAGGAGCTCGAGCAGCGTGAATTCCTCGGGCAGGAGTGCGAACGCGACGGGTGCGTGCCACAGGCGCCAGCGCACGCGGGCGAGAGCCTCCGTGAGGATCTCACGGTGGTCGAACGCGAGCGCCAGCTCCCCCTCCGGCCCGCGGACGGAGAATCCGCCGGGGCCGCCGCCCGGTGACGCATCGACGCGAGCGAGCAGGGTCGCGGGACGGGCCGAGACCGCGTCGACGAGCGTGCCCGCCGGCACCAGGGCGTAGTGCGCGACCGTCACCACGCGACCCCGTGGATCGCGGTCCACGGCGCCGAACGTGGCCAGCTGGGCCGTGTAGACGCCCGTGAGGCCGGTCTCGCGCGCGAGGACCCGCTCGACCGCGTCCGGGAGCGACTCGTCGAGGCCGACGAACCCGCCCGGCAGCGCCCATTGCCCCTTCGCCGGCTGGGACGGACGCTGCACGAGCAGCGCGTGGATGGCATCCTCGAGGACCGTCAGGATGGCGACGTCCACGGTGAGGGCCGGGCGCGGGTAGGCCGTGAGATCGTAGGCGGCGAGGAAGGTCGTTTCGTCGTCGTGGTCCTCACGCCGATCCGCCCGCTCCCCTCCCCTCGCCCGCGTCATGGTAGACTTATATGCGGTGCGCGTATATGTGTCAAGAGACGCGCGTGGACCGGAGCGCGACGCGCGTCGAGGCCCGCGGAACGCGAAGGGAGTCGCGATGACGACATCCGGACCCACCCTCGCCTCACGCCTCGCGGGAGGCGTCTGGGGCCACCTCGTGGGCGACGCGGCCGGGGTGCCCTACGAGTTCGCCGCTCCAGGCTCGGTCGGCGAGGTCGTCTTCGGCAGGGCGGACGGGCCGTGGAAGCAGCCGCCGGGCACGTGGAGCGACGACGGCGCGCTCATGCTCGCACTCCTCGACTCCCTCGTGTCGGTCGGCTTCGACACGGACGACCAGGGCCGGCGCGTCGTGGCCTGGGCCGTCGACGGTGCATACACGCCGGACCACGACGGGCGGTTCGACATCGGCGGGACGACCGCGGCCGCGGTGGCCGCTCTTCGCTCCGGGGTCCGCGCCGAGGCGGCGGGCCCCACCGACGAGCACGCCGCAGGGAACGGGTCGCTCATGCGGATCCTGCCTCTCGCCCTCGTGGAGCGGGCGCCGCGATCGAGCGTGCGCGGGCCGGCTCGCCGAGTGAGGGACGCCGATCTCGTCCGCCACGCCCACGCGGCCTCGCGCGTCACGCACGGGGAGGCGCGATGCCAGGTGGCGTGCGCTCTCTACTCCCTTGTCGTCCGCCGGCTGCTCGACGGGGACGCGCCATCCGCGGCGCTCGAGGATGCGCGGGCGACGCTGCGGTCCGTCTACGCGAAGGACACGGGCGCGGAGCGCCATCGTGCTGCCCTCGACGACCTGGAGAGATGGACGGGTCGTGCCGGGCGCGGCTACGTGGTGGACAGCTTCTGGTCCGCATGGGAGGCGTTCGCGGGAGCGCGGAGCTACGAGGAGACGATCGTCCGGGCGATCGAGTACGGGAACGACACGGACACGACCGCCGCGATCGCCGGCGGCCTCGCGGGCGTCCGCTGGGGCTGGGAGGCGATCCCCGTTGCGTGGCGGCGTGGGATGCGGGGCCGCGAGGTCGTGACGCCCCTCGTGGACAGCCTCGTCGCGACGAGCGGCGCGTGGTACCACCGCACGCGCACCAGCACGCACTCCCCGCTCGCGCTTGATGCGATCGATCTGGCCGGAACAGGCGCCCCCGCGAACGGGCGACTCGTCGTCACGTTCCTGCCGGGCAAGAAGCGCGAGGGCTACTCGCGGCCGCACTGGCGCGACGTCGATCTCGACGCCGCCGCGCTCCGCGACGGCGGGATCGATGCGCTCCTGCTCCTTGTCGAGGACCAGGAGCTCGACTGGTGCCTCGTGCCGGATCTGCCCGACGCGCTCGACGCGGCCGGCGTGGCGCTCGTCAGGTTCCCGATCCGCGACCCCCGGACGCCGACGGAGTCCCAGGCGCCCGGCTTCCGCGCCGTTGTCGCGGACGTCGTGGCGCGGCTGCGGGCCGGTGGGTCTGTCGCGATCGCCTGCCGCGGGGGCATCGATCGCTCCGGGATGACCGCTGCCTGCGTTCTCGTCGAGGCGGGCCTGTCGGCCGAGGAGGCCATCCGGCGCGTCCATGCCGGCCGCAAGCACTCGCTGACCCGCTCGGACCAGAAGGCGTACGTCCGCGCCTGGCGACGGAGCGGCTGACCCGAGACCGCGGCCGACCGGAGGCCGTTCGCAGACGACGAGGGCTCCGCGACCGCACGGGGCCACGGCGCGCGGGGCCACGGCGCGCGAGTGCCGCGGTGAAGGAGCGCCGCAGCCCGGGAGATGCGACGAACCGGCGTCCGTTGGGTCGGGCGCCGGTTCGGTTCGTGCTACATGTTCGGCGGCGGGGCTCCGTGCCCCGACCGCCCTACGCGCCGGCGCGGGTCTCGGTGCTGATGTTGCCCGCGCGGGGGCGCGTGGCGAGGTTGGAGGTCCCGCGCGTCGCGTCGGCCGTCACTCGCAGGCCCGTCCCCACCCTGGGGGTTCGCCTGCCCCGATCAAGGATCGGATCCCTGGCCGTGGACATCGCCGCCTCGTGCCTCGCGGTGCCCGCCATTCGCCCGCGGGCTCCTGACGACTCGACCATAGCACTCCTGTCGGGAGGTGCAAGTCCCGAACCTCAGGAGATGCGGAGCTCCTGGTGGGCATCCGGAAGTACCCCGTCGGTGGATCGGAACTGCATCCGATTGAGGCGGGCGTAGAGGCCGTCGCGGGCGAGCAGCTCGTCCTCGGTGCCGAGCTCGACGAGCCACCCGGCGTCGAGCACCGCGATCCGGTGGGCGGCCTTCAGGGTGGACAGCCGGTGCGCGACGATGAGGGTCGTCCGGCCGCGCATGAGCCGGTCGAGCGCCTCCTGGACGAGCAGCTCGGACTCGTTGTCGAGGGCGCTCGTCGCCTCGTCGAGGAGGAGGATCCGCGGATCCTTGAGGATCGCCCGGGCGATCGCGACCCGCTGCCGCTGGCCTCCCGACAGGCGCGATCCCCGGTCGCCGAGGGGCGTGTCGTACCCCCGCGGAAGATCGGCGATGAAGTCGTGGGCGTTCGCGCTCCGCGCCGCGTCGACCATCTCGTCCTCGGTCGCGTCGAGGCGCCCGTACAGGATGTTCTCGCGGATCGTGCCGCCGAAGAGCGTCGCCTCCTGCGGCACGAGGCCGATCTGATCCCGGAGCGAGCGCACGGACACGTCGCGCACGTCGATGCCGTCGATCCGGATCGCGCCGGCCGTGACGTCCCAGAGGCGCGGCACGAGGTTCACCAGAGTGGTCTTGCCGGAGCCCGAGGGCCCGACGACGGCGAGGATCTCGCCGGGCGCGACGGCGAGGTCGAGGTCCCCGATGACACGGCGGTCGCCCTCGTACGCGAAGGAGACCCCGACGAAATCGATCGCGCCGGCGATCCTGGGCATCGCCATCGCGGGGACCGCGTCGACGACCGTGGGCTCCGTGTCGAGGATCTCGAACACCCGCTGGACCGCCCCGGCGCCGGCGCGGAACTGGCCGTACTGTCCCGCGATCCCCGCGAGGTTCGCCGCGATCGCCACCCCGTAGAGCAGGAAGGCCGTGAGCGTGCCGACCTCGAGCGTGCCCTCGATGACCTGCCGGCCGGTGTACCAGAGGATGACCGCGATCGCCCCGAAGCCGAGGAACGTCATGACCGCGGCGAAGAGGCCGCGCCAGAGTGCGAGCCGCGACGCCGTCGCGACGAGGCGGCGCAGATCGCCCTCGTACCGCGCGAGCTCCCAGTCCTCCCGGACGAAGCTCTTGACGACGCGGATCCCCGAGAGCGCCTCCTCCGCGGTCGTCGTGCTGAGGGCCATCTCGTCCTGGACCTGCGTGCTCACGCGCTGGAGCGGCCGGCCGAACAGGATCGCGACCACGATGAGCGCCGGTGCGAGGACGAGGACGAGCAGGAGGAGCGCCGGGCTCAGGAGGAAGAGGATGACGACGCCGCCGACGAGCCCGATCGACGCGGAGAGCAGGTCGGTGATCGTCTGCGTGAGCATCGTCCGGACCTGCGTCACGTCGCTCGAGAGCCGGGACACGAGCTCCCCCACCCTCTTGGCGACGTAGAAGTCGAGCGAAAGGGTCACGAGCCGGCCGAAGAGCTGTGCGCGCATCCGGGCGACGATCCGTTCGCCGATGACCCCGAGGACGTAGGTCTGGAGGAAGCTCCCGAGCGCCATGACCGAGAAGAGGAGGATGAGCCCGAAGACGAGGCGATCGAGGTTCGTCATGTCCGCGCCCGCGACGACGACGGTCGTGATCCGGGCGACGAGCAGGGGGAGGACGAGGCCGAGCCCCGCGGAGAGCGCGAGGCCGACGAGAGCGATGAGGAAGAGGCCGAGGTGCGGCCTGAGGTAGCCGAGGAGGCGACGCCAGGGGACGCCACCGAGCCCCCGCACCTGCCGGACGACCTCGCCGGCCTCGGTGGGCACGCGGGCGATCTGCTGCGACATCGCCTCGACTCTACGGCATCGGGGCGGCGCGATGGTCGCGTCCTCGGTGCGCGGCGGATCAGCCGCAGACGGCGTAGAGCGCCATCGGGACGTCGGCCGCGGCGTGGAGGGCGATCGGCAGCGCGAGGCTGCCCGTGCGCTGTGCGATGAGGCCGGCGGCGAGGCCCCCGGCGACCATCGCCACGAGGACGGGGAGCTGCGGGCCGGTGAAGTCGCTCCCCGCGTGCGCGAGCCCGAATGCCGCCGCCTGGGCGCCCACCGCGACGGCCGGTCCCAGGGCGAGCGTCCCCCATCCCAGCCAGGCTCCCCGGTACGCGACCTCCTCCTGCACCGCGTTCGCGAGCGCGGCGACGACGATCGGGACGAGGGCGAGGACCCCGGGCGCCCGCAGGCTGATGGGACCGAAGAACGGCGCCGCGACGACCGGTCCCACGAGGACGGCCAGCGGCGCAGCTGCGACGAAGCAGATGAGGGCTGCCGCAGCGACCGCCGGGGACGGCCGGCGAAGACGCAGCGCCGATGCGGGTACGGCACCCACCCGCCACGCCACGAACGTCGCCGCGAGGACGATGGACATCTCGATCGAGCGACGAATGACCCGGAGCGGCACGGCGCCCCCGCAGTCCGCACCCGATCCGAGGACGGTGGGCTCGGGCACGAGCGCGCACGCGAGCATGACCGCGACCGGGACGGGCGCCGCCCAGGCGGCCCGGGTCCGTCCGTCGCCGAGCCGGCGCGCGAGCACGAGTCCCGCGACCAGCACGAGGAGGACCGGGATCCGGAGCGGACGCTCGGCGGCGGCGAGGATGACCAGGAGCGACGGCGCGAGCAGGACGGCGATCGGGATGGCCGGCGCTGCGCGGACTCGACGTGGCGTGCCGAGGCGCGTCATGCGTCGATCATCGCAGGCCCAGGCGCACGACGAAACGCCCGGAGGAACCACTCCCCGGTCATCGGTCCAGCCGGTCCGAGGACCCGCCTTCTCGCTCTCGGTTCGTCGCCCCTCCGGGCAGGGATGACGATACGGGCGCACCGGCGGCCCGTCCAGCGGGTTATCCACGAGATTCGCGTGGTGGCCGTCGGAATCGCGCGACGGTCCACAGGCCGTCCCCAGGCAGGTTCCACAGTCGACGATGGCCGGGCGCGTCAGTCCTTCGAGGGCCTCTCGAGGAGAGCGGCGGCGTCGGGCTCCTCGTCGGCTGCCACGCCGAGCGCGGGCGATCCCCAGGCCTCGTCGTCCTGCCCGTCGTCGATCCCGGCAGCGCGCCGCAGGGCGGCGGCGACCGGGCCCGGCACCCGCCCGACGACGCGCACGCCGTGCGCGTCGTAGACGGCCTCGGTGGCCCCGCGCTCGCGGACCTGGGCGAGGAGAGCGCCCTCGGTGTACGGCACGACGACGTCCACGTCCACCCACAGCGAGGCGAGGAGGGCGGCGAGCTCGGCCCGCAGCTCCGGCAGGCCCGCGCCCGTCAGGGCGCTCACGAGGACGGCACCGGGTGCGACGCGACGACTCGCGGCGCCGCGCGTCTCTCCGTCCGGCGTCGCCGAGCCCTCACCCTCGTCGTCGGCGAGCAGGTCCGCCTTGTTCAGCGCGACGACCCGAGGCTTCGTCCCGGCGCCGAGCTCGTCGAGCACCTGCTGGACCGTCGCCCGGTGCTCGGCCGCGTGCGCGTCGGAGACGTCCACCACCTCGACGAGGACGTCCGCGCGGTTCACCTCCTCGAGCGTCGCCCGGAAAGCGTCGATCAGCTGGTGCGGGAGCTTGTGGATGAAGCCGACCGTGTCGGTGACGATCGCGGACTGGCCGTCCCCGAGCCGGACCTGGCGGCTCGTGGGATCGAGCGTCGCGAACAGCCGGTCCTCGGCACGTGCGACCTCCTCCCCCACCAGGGCGTTGAGCAGCGTCGACTTGCCGGCGTTGGTGTAGCCCACGATGCCCACGGTGGGGACGAGGCGCCGGTCGCGCCCGCGCGCGGCGACGCGCCGCTGCTGTCGCACCTCCTCGACGCGCTGCTTCATCCGCTTGATGCGCTCGCGGATGACGCGCCGGTCGGTCTCGAGCTGGGTCTCGCCGGGGCCGCGGGTCCCGATCCCACCGCCCGTCCGCGACAGGTGCGTCCACATGCGGGTGAGGCGAGGCAGCTGGTACTCGAGCTGGGCGAGCTCCACCTGCAGTCGCCCCTCCCGCGTCCGGGCATGCATCGCGAAGATGTCGAGGATCAGCCGCGAGCGGTCGATGACCTTGACGCCGAGCAGCTGCTCGAGCGTCCGCTGCTGCGTGGGGCTCAGCTCGTCGTCCGCGACGAGGATGCCGAACCCGGTCTCGCCCTTCGCGGCCACGAGCTCCTGGGCCTTTCCCTTCCCCACGTACCACGAGGGATCCACGTGCCGGCGGTTCTGCCATTCGGCGCCAACGACCTCGGCGCCCGCGGTGTCGGCGAGGCTCGCGAGCTCGGCGAGCGAGTCCTCGGCCGTCCAACCCGGGTCCGAGCCGGTGTCGACGGCGACGAGGAACGCCTTCTCGATGGGCGGGGCGAGATCGATCGGCGTGCGCGGGCTCACGGATCGAAGGATAGGTCGCCCGGGGCGGTCGATGCCGCGCGTGCGACCGAGGGCCGGTGGCCGCCGCTCGCGGGACCGGTCGAGGCGTCGGTGACGGAGCGGGCAAGCGCGAGTGCCGCGTCGAATGGGTCGGCCACCGCGGGATCGAGCCACGTCATCGCGGGCTCGGCGCGGAACCACGTCCGCTGCCGCCTGGCGAACGCGGCGTTGCGGGCCACGTTGATCGCAAGGAATCCGTCGCGGTCGATGCGGCCGTCGAGGAGGTCGAACGCCTCGCGGTATCCGATGGCCGAGAACGACCGCGGTCCCTCGCCGTATCGCGATCGCAGCCGGGCGGCCTCGTCCGGGAGCCCACCGTCGAGCTGGCCGAGGGCCCGACGAGCGATCCACGCGCGGTGCAGCGACCGGTCGGCGACATCGAGCCCGATGCGGGCGGAGGCGCCCGGGTAGCCGGCCGGCGGGCGCGGCGGTCCGTCGCCGCGAAGGGTCGCGACCTCGAGCGCCCGCACGACGCGACGGGGGTTCGCGAGGTCCGTCCGGGTCGCAAGGATCGGAGCCGTCGCGCGAAGCCGCTCGGCAAGGGCCGGCAGCCCCTCCGCGTCGAGCTCCGCGTCGAGGGCGGCGCGGAGGGCAGGGTCGTGCGGCGACCCGTCGAGGTCCATCCCCGACGCGACCGCGCGGATCCAGAGCCCGGTCCCGCCCGCGAGGATCGCGACGCCCTCGCGCGCCGCGATCGACGCGAGGGCCGCGCGCGCGTGCCCGACGAAGTCGTGGACGCTGAACGCGGCGTCGGGCTCCACGAGGTCGAGCCCGTGGTGGGCGACGCCGCGGCGCTCGGCGACGGTCGGCTTGGCCGTCCCGACGTCCATCCCGCGGTAGACCTGGCGCGAGTCCGCGGAGATGACCTCGGCGACGCGTCCCGCCCGGGCGATCGCGAGGGCGAGCCGGATCGCGAGGTCGGTCTTGCCGGTCGCCGTGGGTCCGGCGACGACGATGAGGGGCGGGCTCGGCGGGCGGCTCAGGCGAGGATGCCCCGGAGGGAATACGGCCCGGCGTGGACGACCCGGGCCATCACGCGGGTACCTACGAGGTCCACCGGGCCGACGAGATGGACGAGCTTCCCCTCGCGCGTCCTGCCAGCGAGCCGGGCCTCGCCCGGCCCCGGCGCCGGCGGGGCGACCGCCGGGTGGGCCGGCGGGGCGACCGCCGGGTGGGCCGGCG
>JAKAJU010000121.1 GCA_021813655.1 Chloroflexota bacterium
AGCCAGGCGTCGGCGAAGCCCCGGGCTCCGCGGCGCTGCGCCTCGCCCCGCCGCGATCGCATGACGAGGACCGCTCGGAGATGCCCACGCGGCTGGAGCGCATCGCGGACTTCGTCAACACGACCGATCTCATGAACCCGATCGAGGGCCTTGCGACCCCCGAGGACCTGCACGCGTGGCTCGTCGCCCACGGCCTGCTGGACGCCGGCGTCCGCCTCACCGCCGCCGACCTCGTCGCCGCGATCGCCGTGCGCGAGGCGCTCCGCGAGCTCATCGAGGGCAACGCGGGGCATCCCACCTCGGACGGCGCGCTCGCCGTCCTCGGCCGGGCTGCCGGGGCCGCACCCGTCGCCGTGGCGTTCGATGCCGAGGGCGGGGCCACCTTCGAGCCGGTCGCGTCCGGGATCCACGCGGTCTTCGGACGCGTCTTCGCCGACATCGTGACGGCCATGGCCGACGGCTCCTGGTCGCGGCTCAAGGCCTGCCGTAACGACGAGTGCCGCTGGGCGTACTACGACGCCTCGAAGAACCGCTCCGGCCGATGGTGCTCGATGGCCAGCTGCGGCAACCGGATGAAGGGTCGCGCGTACCGCCGGCGAGCCCGGTCGAGCGCCTCGGCGAGAGCCCTGTCGTAGTGCGAACATCCGTTCTATACTAGCACGGACGGCTGCGGGGCGTGCGCAGGCGGGCCACCAGATGTTGAGATGGTAACCCCCATCCGACCACTACATGTTGTGGTTTATGGCTTGACTGCTGCCGACCACGGAGGTAGTGTTCTCGGGCTGACACGAGACCCGAGAACGGGTCTCGGGCGTCCCGCGGTCGAGCGGAACGGCGCCTCCACGCCCGCGTGCGAGTGGCCGTTCGCGCGAGCGACCGTCGGCGGGAGATGAAGGAGAGAGCGATGGCGCGAGCGGTCTCCGGAGCGACGGGCACGACCAGGCGGCAGGTCGCCACGACGGCGGCCAGGACCGGCGCCGCCGCAGCCGAGCACGCCGCCGAGCGAGCCCACGAGCTCTCGGCCGCCGCCGCTCGGGCAGCCGTCGAGGCGATGGACGCGCTGCGGTTCACGGGCGAGGGGACGCGGGGCCTGACGTTCGAGCGCCGCTGGACGCGCCCAGGCGTCCACCCGTACGACGAGGTCGCCTGGGAGACCCGCAACGCGTCGATCGGCAACGAGTCCGGCAAGGTCGTCTTCGAGCAGCGCGACGTCGAGGTCCCGGCCTTCTGGAGCCAGCTCGCCACGAACGTGGTCGTGAGCAAGTACTTCCGCGGCCATGTCGGCACCCCGGACCGCGAGCGGAGCGTCCGCCAGCTGCTCGATCGCGTCGTGAACACGATCGCGGCGTGGGCCGAGACGCAGCGCTACTTCGCCACGCCCGACGACCTCGCCACCTTCAAGGCGGAGCTCACGCATCTCCTGCTCCACCAGAAGATGAGCTTCAACTCCCCGGTCTGGTTCAACGTGGGCATCGAGGCGCGGCCGCAGTGCTCAGCGTGCTTCATCAACTCGGTGAAGGACTCGATGACCTCGATCATGGACCTCGCGAAGACCGAGGCCATGCTCTTCAAGTTCGGGTCGGGCGCGGGGTCCAACCTCTCCCCCATCCGCTCGTCCCGCGAGAAGATGTCGGGCGGCGGGACCGCATCCGGTCCGGTCAGCTTCATGAGGGGCTACGACGCGTTCGCCGGCGTCGTGAAGTCGGGCGGCAAGACCCGGCGCGCCGCGAAGATGGTCATCCTCGACGTCGGCCACCCGGACATCCTCGACTTCATCGACAGCAAGATGCTCGAGGAGAAGAAGGCGTGGGCCCTCATCGAGGAGGGCTACGACCCCTCGTTCACGGGCGAGGCGTACGGCTCGGTCTCATTCCAGAACGCGAACCACTCCGTGCGCGTGACGGACGACTTCATGGAGGCCGTGGTCGCGGATCGCGAGTGGACCACGCACGCGGTCGTGGGCGGCGACCCGATGGGGACGTACCGTGCCCGCGAGATCTTCCGCCGGATGGCCGCCGCCGCCTGGGTCTGCGGCGATCCCGGGATCCAGTACGACACGACGATCAACAGCTGGCACACGAGCGCGAACACGGATCGGATCCATGCGTCCAACCCATGCTCCGAGTACATGTTCCTCGACGACACCGCCTGCAACCTCGCGTCGCTCAACCTCATGCGCTTCGTGGGCGACGACGGCGAGTTCGACGTCGAGGGCTTCCGGTACGCGTCGCGGATCACGATCACGGCGCAGGAGATCCTCGTCGACAACGCGAGCTACCCAACGCCGCTCATCGAGGAGAATTCGCATCGGTTCCGGCCCCTCGGGCTCGGCTACGCGAACCTCGGCGCCCTCCTCATGAGCCGCGGCCTCGCCTACGACAGCGACGAGGGGCGTGACTACGCGGCGGCGATCACCGCGATCATGCACGGCGAGGCGTATCGCCAGTCGTCGATCATCGCGCGCGACCACGGCGGCCCGTTCGTCGAGTACGAGAAGAACCGCGAGCCGTTCCTGCACGTCATGCGGAAGCACCGTGACGCGGCCTACCGGATCCCGGAGGAGCACGTCCCGGCCGACATGCTCGCTGCCGCTCGACGCGTCTTCGACGAGGGGCTCGAGCTCGGCGAGGTCCACGGATACCGCAACGCGCAGGTGACCGTGCTCGCCCCCACGGGGACGATCGCGTTCATGATGGACTGCGACACCACCGGGATCGAGCCGGACATCGCCCTCATCAAGTACAAGAAGCTCGTGGGCGAGGGCTATCTCAAGATCGTGAACAACACGGTCCCGGGTGCGCTCCGGCGGCTCGGCTACACGCCGGCCCAGGTCGAGGAGATCGTCGCGTTCATCGACGAGCGCGAGACGATCGAAGGGGCGCCGGGCCTGAAGCCGGAGCACCTGTCGGTCTTCGACTGCGCCTTCAAGCCCGTGAACGGCGAGCGGTCCATCCACTACATGGGCCACGTCCGGATGATGGCCGCGGTCCAGCCGTTCCTCTCCGGGGCGATCAGCAAGACCGTCAACATGCCCGAGAACGCCACGCCCGAGGAGATCGAGCAGGTCTACCTCGAGGGCTGGCGCCTGGGCCTCAAGGCGATCGCCATCTACCGCGACAACTCCAAGCGCAGCCAGCCGCTCTCCACGAGCCGGAAGAAGGACGGCGAGGCCACCGACGCGGAGACGGTCGCCGCCCTGCGCGCCCAGCTCGCCGCCGCCCAGGCGGAGGCCGTGAAGCCGCACCGGCGCAGGCTCCCCGCCGAGCGCGCCGCGATCACCCACAAGTTCGATATCGCCGGCCACGAGGGGTACATCACCGTCGGTCTCTATCCGGAGGGGCAGCCGGGCGAGATCTTCCTCAAGATGGCGAAGGAGGGCTCGACCGTCAGCGGCCTCATGGACACGTTCGCCACGTCCGTGAGCCTCGCCCTCCAGTACGGCGTCCCGCTCCGCGACCTGGTGAACAAGTTCGCCCACGTCCGGTTCGAGCCGTCCGGCTTCACCGGCAACAGCGAGATCCCGATCGCGAAGTCGATCGTCGACTACATCTTCCGATGGCTCGGGGCGCGCTTCCTCGCGGCGGACGAGAAGGCCGGTCTCGGCCTCCAGGGGGCGGCGGCCACGTACGTCGCGCAGGCCCCTGCCGCATTCGCCGCACCAGTCGTCGCGGCGCCCGCACCCGCCACCCCATCGGAGGGCGAGTCCACGGGCGAGGACGTCGAGGGCGCGTCCGCCTCGGCCGCGCAGGCCACCCCGGCGGCCGCCACGGACGTGATCCCGGTCGTCGGATCCGCCGCCACGCCGGGACCGAATGGCAGCGGAGGCGGGAACGGCCATCGCAACGGGAGCGGGCTCGCGGGCCTCTCCGCGTCGCTCAGGACCACGTCCGTCGCGTTCACGGTCCAGGAGGACGCGCCGTCCTGCGCCGACTGCGGCTCGATCATGGTCCGCAACGGCAGCTGCTACAAGTGCATGAACTGCGGGAGCACGAGCGGCTGCAGTTGACATCCGGTTCCTGACACAACCTGGGAGCCACGAACGGCGACCCACCGGTGGTCGCCGTTCGTCCTATCCGCTCGCGGGAGGCCCATCGAGTTGCTCGACGAGATCGAGGCGCGGGAACGCGATGGACACGCAGCCGTGTCGAGGCTGCGCGCGTTGCTCAGCTCGCCGGACTGACCCCCGGCCCGGACAGCGGGATCGGATCGAGCGGGACGGGTGGTGCCCCGGCCCCGGCCCCGGCCCCGGCGCGCGGAGGGTCGCCCAGGGCCCGAAGGATCGGTCGCCAGGACGCCGCCACGATCCCGAGCACGGGGACGACGAGGAACATCCCGAGGACGCCGCCGATCGCGCTGCCGGCAGGGATCGCCATGAGCACGACCGCCGGATGGACGCTCACCGCTCTCCCGTACAGGAGCGGGGCGACGATGTTGCCCTGCACGATGTTGAAGACGATCGTGAACGCCAGCATGATCACGACGTCGGTGGGCGTGCCGACGGCGTTCGCGGCCCAGCGAACACGGAGGCGGCGGCGCGCTGACCGCGCCGCCGCCTCCCGACTCGAGGACTACATCCCGGGCGCCCGGCCGGCCTCCGACTCGTAGAACGCGTTCCTCACGCCCGGGTACAGGAGGTACCCGAGGACGAAGAGCGAGAGGACCATCGGGACGAACTGCGCCTCGATGGTGCTGTTGCCGAGGACGAGGAGCGAGCTCCAGATGAGCGTCCAGCCCGAGATGAGGATCCCGAACATCCACGCCCACGCCCGGACGCCCCAGAAGCCCGCGGCGACCAGGAAGTAGATGATCGCGAGGAGCAGGGCCCAGAGGGCGGGGCCCCACTGCGCGCTCGGGAACTTCACCTCGGCGCCGACGATGCTGAAGCTCACCCAGCCCATGTAGATCGCGGCGAGGTAGAGCTCGTACAGCCCCGCCACGATCGCGACGAGCGCGAGCAACATGACTCCGATCGGTCGGTTCATCCGTCTCCCTCCCCAGCTGGTTCCGCGCGCGACACGGCGCGCGTCGCTGCGCCCACGCTACGCTCGGGGACGCCGGGCCACATCGCCAGTTTCGCGTGACCGGGGCGGGCCGTCCGGCCCGTCCATCCGGGCCCTCGGTTCACGCGCAATGGGGGATGCCGCGAGGACGGGCGACCCGTACGGTTCGGGGACGCCGGCGAGGTGCGCGTCTGGCATGCTCCGCGAGGGTGGTGCGCATCAACCGTGGGCCCGCCGCGACCGCCGGGTTCGTGCGTGTTCGCGACCGAATGATGGAGGGCTTCATGACGCTCGGACCGCTCGAGTACACCGTCATCGGGTTCGACAAGCCGGAGTTCACCGGCGCCATCGCACGGGAGATCGAGAAGGTCGTCGAGAAGCGGATCATCCGCCTCGTCGACGTCGTGATGGTCGAGAAGGATCCGGACGGCGCCGCGAACATCGTCGAGATCGACAACGTGCGTGACCCGCGGTTCGCGTCGTTCGCGCCGCTCCTCGAGGACCGGATGGGCCTCTTCACGCCGGAGGACATCCTGGCGCTCGCCGAAGGGCTGCCGAACGACTCCGCGGCCCTGATCCTGCTCTTCGAGCACCGGTGGGCGGAGAGGATCAAGGACGCGATCACGGACGCCGGCGGGTTCCTCGTCACGCGCCAGACCGTTCCGCCGGAGCTCCTCGCCGCAGTGAACGCGGAGCTCGAGGCCGCCTCCGCCTAGAACGCCGGCTCGACCACTCCGCGAGCGCGAAGCCAACGAACGGGAGAGAAGACCATGCTCATGCGACGACGCGGCATCGGGCTCCTTGGGGCCGCCGCCATCGCCGGGACCGCCGCCTACGCCGGCAAGAAGTCGGCCGAAGGTCAGAACCGCGAGCAGCAGGAGCAGCAGGCGATCGCCGAGCTGCAGCAGCAGCAGGCGCTCATGCAGAAGCAGGCCGCCGCCGCGCCGGCCGCCCAGACCCCGGCCGCTCCGGCAGGCGGCGGGATCGACATGGTGCAGCTCAAGCAGCTCGGCGAGCTGCACAGCGCCGGCGTCCTCACCGACGAGGAGTTCGCCGCCGCGAAGGCCAAGGTTCTCGCCGGCGGCTGATCCGCTCGGCCGGACCCCGGCCAGTCACGACCCGGCCAGAGACGACCGCGGGCCCGTCGCCCGTGGCCGGCAGGGATCTCGCACCGACGCAGGAGGAACCATGGCAGACCTCGTCATCATCGGGTACAAGGACGAGACGACCGCGCAGCAGGCCTACGACGTCGTCGCGCAGCTCCAGCACGATCTGGTCATGCAGGTCTCGGGAGCCGCGGTCGTCGTGAAGGACGCCAGCGGCAAGACCGAGATGGTCACGAAGACCGGGGCGACCTCGCAGGGCGCTCTCATGGGCGGCTTCTGGGGGATGCTCATCGGCCTGCTCTTCGTCATTCCCGTCGCTGGGCTCCTCATCGGCGGGCTCATGGGCGCCGTCATGGGCACCATGGGGGGATGGGGCGTCACCAACGAGTTCCGGCAGCGCGCGCAGGACGTCCTCAAGCCGGGCTCCGCATGCCTGGTCGTCTTCGTCGAGAAGTGGACCGAGGACAAGGCGCTCGCCGCACTCGGCCCGCTCGGCGGCGAAGTCCTCAAGACCTCCCTCTCCGACGACGCGACGGCCGAGATCAACGCGGCGCTCGCGCACGACGCCGGGGCGGCCTCGGCGGCCCCGCAGGCCTGACCCACCGGCGGCCACCGACGACCGCGCACGATCCGGACGACCGGCCCGACCGGTCGCCGGAGGATCCGATCGCGAGGGTCCCGACGCGACGCGTCGGGACCCTCGCGCTGCCGGACGGCCCGCACGCACCGGAACCCGGCGGCGGCGGCAGCAGCTCGCGGGCACGTTCCGGCGCGACGGATACGATGGGACGGCGGCGGCGGCAGCCAGCCAGCCAGCCAGCCACGGAGCGTCCCATGGGCAGCCTCCACTTCCTCCGCCCCGATCCCGCCGGACTCCGCGTCCCCACCGTCACCGAGGCGCCGCCAGGGCGGGAGGCTCCGATCATGGTCCCGGGCGACCATGCCGTCCTCGGCGGCCCGATCGACGGCCCGTTCCCGCCCGGCACCGCGCTCGCCGCGTTCGGTCTCGGGTGCTTCTGGGGCGCGGAGAAGCGCTTCTGGCAGGTCCCGGGCGTCGTCTCGATGGCGGTCGGCTACGCCGGCGGCGTGACGCCCAACCCGACGTATCCCGAGGTGTGCACCGGCATGACCGGGCACGCGGAGGTCGTCCGCGTCGCGTACGACCCGTCACGCGTCTCGTACGACGACCTCCTCCGGATCTTCTGGGAGAGCCACGATCCGACGCAGGGGATGCGCCAGGGCAACGACGTGGGCACGCAGTACCGGTCGACGATCCTCGTCGCCGACGACGAGCAGCTGCGAGCGGCCGAAGCCAGCCGCGATGCCTATCAGATCCGGCTTCGGGCCGCTGGCTACGGCGCGATCACGACCGAGATCCGCGCCGCGGGGGCCTTCTACCTCGCCGAGGACTACCACCAGCAGTACCTCGAGAAGGTCCCGGACGGATATGATTGTGCCCACGGGACGGGGGTCTCGTGCCCGGTCGGGCTGGCCGTGCCGCCCGCAGGGTAGACGCTCCGGATGGTCCCGGACTCGGCACCGTCGTCTTAGGGGATGCCTCCGTGGTGCGAGCAGGCGCCCGGCCGGCCTCCCGAGTGACTGATCCACCCGTCAGCACACGTGACCTCGTAGCCGTTGGACTGTGGGCCGTACGGGCCTCCGCCGCCGGTCGCCCCTGAACCGGAGCCCCAGACGGCGATGTAGAGCCCTACCGCGAGAGCGATGCCGATGACGGCGAGCGCGACCGCCCCGAAGAGCTTGCCGAGGGCGCGCCACTCGGTGGTCGGCGGTGCGTTGACCGGGGAGACCGGGCCTGGTGGTAGCTGGGGCGGCTTCGCGGGAGGCGTGCGGCTCCACCCGGCGCCGGCAACCGGAAGCCGCGAGACGGGTGGCGCGTCGGCCGGCCTCGACTTCGACCCGCAGGAAGGGTCGTGGAAACACGACCAGTGAGCGGTGCCGGGCGGGTCCTGCCAGCCGACCATAGGTCCGCCACAGCCGGGGCAGGTGTAGTAGCGACCCACCGCGCCATTATGTGAGCCCGTGCCGCGGGCGACGCCATCTACGCGCCCCCGTCGTCCGCCGCGGAGCTGGCCACCTTCGCCCCTGAGTGCGGCGGGATCGTCCCGAGGTCACGGAGCCGGCGCACGACCGCAGCCTAGGGGGCCCGATCACCTGCGGATCATCGCGGGGGGCGGGTGGGGCGCTCGCCTTGGAGGTCGGCACGCATGCGATCGCCGAGCAATCGGACGGTCTCACCAAGCGCGACGCGAGCGGCCTCCATCGGCTCACGCGCGGCCGTGAGCTGGGATCCCTCGAGACGCGTCCTCCCCTGCCGGTAGTTGTCAACCGCCTCGTCAAACTTCGCTCCTGCGCGGTTGAAGGCGTCCACCGCATCGCGAACCGGCTGGGAGCCGTGGATCGTCGCGAGCGCGGACAGCCTGGCGGCGGTGTCATCGGCCAGCCGCCCCGGAGGGTCAACCGTGGGCCCCACCAGCGGTTCGATGCGGCTGGTGATGGTCTCCGCGTGGATGGCGACCGTCAGGATCTGCTCGTAGGCTCGCTGGCGCCGCTCCTGGAGCCTCGTCTCAGTGGCCATCGCCCGCTGGTGCTGGTGCTCTTGGCCCTGTTGCCGCAGCCCGAAGAGCCCGGTGATCACTGCGGCGACGGTGCCTCCGATGAGACCGCCGACTATGGCGATGGCGAACGGCTCCACGCGGGCAGTCTACGCGCGGCCAGTGACGTTCGGACTGCATCGGGTCCGCCGTGGTGACGCCCCGCCGGTCTAGGGTCCCGGCGGGGCGGTCAGAGGTGCGGAGTAGCGGACTGCTCCAATCCGGCCGCTCGCCGAGCGCGGCGTCCTACTTCGTGGTCTCGAGGGCGGCAAGGGCCAACGGAGTACGGCGAGACGCCCAGGACAGCGGGGGCATGCTGTCCCGGGCGTCGAAGGTTCAGCGTAGCGCGGTCCGAACGCCGGCAGCGAGGTAGCTGATCGACCGGCTCTACCCCGGCCCTAGTCCGACAACTCGCCGGGCGCGGCGTCGCGCTCGGCGAGGAGCACGGCCCCGCGGGTCACGATCCGGTTGAGCGTCGCCCACGGGATCAGCAGGTCGATCGTCGATCCCTTGGTCTCGAGGTGGAGCTCCACCCTCGATCCGTCCGGCAGCGCCGCCATCTCTGGTGCCTCCGTGATCTCGGCTGCGACGTTGATCATCCCCATCGTCTGACCCTCCCTCGATGCCTCTCGTACATCCACGATTGACGGGACTGGGCACGCGATTCCCGTCTCGGCCCGTCCGGGACACGTGTCTGCGGGTGCGGGGGGCTCACTCGGCGGCACGCGACGCAGCGCCGCGAAGCGCCTTCGCAACGGTCGATGCGTACCACTGCCTCCCGCCGTGGGTAGTGGGGATCCCGTCGGCGTTGAGGCCGGCGGCGATCGCGGGGGTGCTCCGGCCGGCCGCACGCTCGGCGACGATCCGAGCGAGAACCTCCGCGGGCATCGTCCGGGGCCGGCCGAGGACGACGCCGGCGGCCTTCTTCGCCGCGAGCGCGTCGCGGGTGCGCTGGCCGATGAGGCGGCGCTCGAACTGCGCGAACGTCGCCATCACGTTCGCCACCATCTCGCCCGAGGGCGTGGTCGTGTCCACGGCGAGGTCGAGCGCGACGAGCGCCCAATGCTCCTTGGTCGCGCGGTTCATGAGAGTGGCGAAGTCGAGCATGGAGCGGCTCAGACGGTCGAGCTTCGCGACGACGAGCGTATTCGCGCGGTGGTGCTTGAGGGCATCGAGCGCTTCGGCGATACCCGGGCGCTCGAGATCCTTCCCGCTGTAGCCGGCGTCCTCGATGAAGGTCAGGTCGGCCACCTTCCAGCCGCGGCGCTCGGCCTCGGCGAGGATGGCCGCCCGCTGCGCCTCAAGGCCCGCGCGCGAGTCCGCCTGCTCCTCGGTGGAGACCCGGACGTAGCCGATCACCGTCTCGTTCACCCTGTCATTCTAACGCTATATGGACGTATCGTGTCAAGATGCCGGATTGGACCTGCATCTCGGCGTCTGCTCCTCGATCGTGCTGCCTGGGCATGACCACGCTCGCGTGCTCGCTGCCGCCTGGCTCGTGGTCGTGGGCGGCCGCCCTCACACACACACACGATGGCCGGCGCGCGCGGGTTTACGAGGCCACCCCACCCCCCGGGGGAGCATGCGAGTGACGGGCGCGCGCGCGTGGAGTCACCCCCGCACATGGAGACCCGTAGTCGGCCTGTCAAGTAGACAGATAGACAGTCAAGCACCGAAGGCGGCCCTACCGTCGCTGCCGCACCCCACGGCGATTCTCTCGGTTCGGCCCGCCCCGGGCCCTAGCAGCCCGGCATCGCGGCGCACATCGCCTCGACCGACAACTGAACGTCATCAACGCTCGACCTGAGCCCCTCGAGACTGTCGTAGATGTCGCGGGGCCACCCTCGGAACCCGCCGAACGTCCTACTCAGCTCGTCGATCTTGTCGGCCACGCTCGCGATGTCCGCGCCGTCGCACCCCGCCGGCCCCCCGAACCCGGGCGCGCCGGCGCTGGGACCGCAACCTCGCAGCGTCGAGAGCACCGACACGATTCGGGCCGTCTGAGCACCGAGCAGGCTTTGCACGTCCCCGGCGGTCGCACCTGAGCCCGCCAGCGGTAGCTGGCCGATGACCGAGTCCGCCGCCTCCTGGGCCGTCGCCGGCCCGGTGGCGACGGCGTAGGCGGCAAGGCCGAACGCGCCGCCCGCGAGGGCGAGCGTGGCGATGTTGATGGCGAGGATGACCCTGAGCGTCCGCTCCATGGTGGCCCCCACAGGCGCGCGCGACTCGTCTAGCCGCGTCATGGGGACGATGCTAGCGATCGCCGCTGCCGGTCACCTCACGTGCGCGAGGTCACGCGGATGATCACCCCGCGCAGATCCGTCCCGGCCGGCGCCTCCCCGCCCCAGGCCATCGCCGACAGCCTGCGGGAGAGCCGGTCCGCGACCACCACGCCCTGACCCGCCTCCGGCTGGCGCGCGACGGCGACGATGCATTCCCCGACGTACGGCTCCGGGCCCTCGAGGTCCACGATGAACGCCTCCTCGCGGGGATCCATCATCCGGCCCCTCTTGCCGCGGTACCTGCCCATCTTCGCCTCGTAGACGCTGAGGTAGACGAGCACCTTGGCCGGAGAGTGGACGAGAGCGGCCAGCTTGCCGATCGCCTTCGTCGTCTGCTCCTCCGTGGCGTGCCCGGCTGCGTTGAGGAGAAGGTCGCGCGGGAACTCGAGCGCGGTCGCCAGGTTGATCGCCGTGTCGACGGAGGGCGTCGATCCATGCTCCACGCGCGACAGGGACCTCTCGTTGGGTGACCCGCCGCATTCGCGGGCAAGGTCAGCCAGGGTGAGCCCCTTCACCCTGCGTCGGGCTCTCAGTACGGAGCCGAGCTCCGCGGTGGATCTCGTCATGGTCAACCCCTGTCGCTTCGCTCTGATGTCGGACTACTAGACCCCCCGGCGCTCCTCCTCCGCCCGCATGGCCGCGAGCCTCTCGGCGGTCCCTGGGGCGCCGTGCCGGGTCATGAAGAGGTCCACAGCCTCCCGGTGATGCTCCGGGGCGAGCTCGAACATCGTCGGGCGCTCGAGGCCCTCGAGAGGGCCGAATGATCCGGGCGGCGGATCAGGCTCCCCGCGCGCGACCCTCTCGATAGCGGAGCGGGGATCGTCGGTGGGTCCTTCGGCGAGCTCCTCGAGCTCGGCTCGCGACATCCGGAACCGGCTCATGGCGAGGTCGGCGTCGTGGCGGCGCATGGCCGGGTCGGCCTGGACCGCCTCGGCGAGTCGGGCGAGCTTCTCGTGGACCGACGCGTCGGACTCCTCGCCGAGGATCTCGTCCAAACCGGCGTTGAGCTCCTCTAGCGTCTCGGGGTCGACGGCAGCGAGCTCCTCCGGGGTGAGGCTGGCCCACCCGACGAGCTTCGCCCTGTCCTCGTCGGATAGCGGGTCGTCACGCAGGCTCCGGGCCAGCGCCTGGGCGGCGCGGGCCTCGTCGAGCTTCTGACTGAAGAACACATCGATCGGGTCAACGGGCCTCGGCATCGCTCGACTCCTTCTTGCTCTCCATGCCGGCTGGAACGCGGAACACGGGCACGAGGAACTCCATGGCCCTCCGCGCCTGGTAGTACGGCTTGTGTTCGTCGAGGACCGGGACCTGACCGGGCCACGCGTAGACGCGCCGCCGGAGGGCCCGGCCTCTCTCCTCGAGATCGCTTCCTCCCTCGAGCAGGGTGGTCGCCCACGCGCGAACGTCGGCGAGATAGGCCCGCACCTCGGCGGCGTTGGCCTCGGCGTTGGCAACCATCGCCCTCCGGCGCGCTTCCTCAGCGGCGCGCCGCTCGTCGGTCACCTCTCTCTCCACTGCCCGGACCTTCGCCTCAGCTTGGGCGACTGCCTCTACGGCAGCGCGAAGGTCCTTCTGGGCGCGCCCCAGGTACGCCCGGTTCGAGGCGATGTCCGCGAGTGCGAGGCGCTCTCTTGCAGCCTCGACCGCCGCGGCGGCGTTCTGCCGGCGCACCCGCGCGGCCTCGAGTTCCGCCCGGGCGGCGAGGATCGTGGGGTCGTACTCCATGATCACAGTCAGGTCTCCTTCGGCTTCTGGCGGCGTCGGCCGCCGTTGTGGTGCGTGCCGCTCTGGTTGAACGTGAGGGAGGGTCGGACCGGCACCCCACCGAGGACGAGCGCTCGGAGGGACGCCACCTCGGCCTCGAGCGTCCGATGGCCCGCCTCGAGGTAGTCCACCCGCTGAGCGAGGGATGGGGCCGGGAGGTGCGGCACGTCGGCGCTGCATGGCGGACACCGCCACGAAAGGTGGATGCCACGGCTACCGAGCGCGAGCTCGAGTCGCGCGTCCGCACCGCCGCACCGCTCGCAAGGCGAGCGAGGTAGCGAGCCGTCTTGGGCTGCGCGCTCGACGAGTTCGATGACGCGGGCCCGGAACGGGCGCCACTCGGCCCGGCGTCCGTAGTCCCGGCTCATGACCGCGTCTCCGGGACGCCTTCGGCTTCGCGCTCTCCTGCGCGCGGCGCTCGCAGGAGAGCCTCTGCCGCCTCGAGGTGGGCGGCCCGGCGCTCTCGCTGGTCGGGCTCGAGTGCCGCGATCGCCGCGAGGTGGGCTTCGATCATCGTGTGGTAGGCGTCGGTCACGGTGGCGGACGGGTCGGTGGTCATGCGTCGGGTCCTCGGATGGTGCGGGCGCCGGACAAAGGGTCGCGGCGTGTCGACGTGGGCGGATCACTTCGCACGCCGCGACCCTTGCTAGAGCGCACGTCTCTCGGAGCCGAAGGCGGAGAGAGACGTGCGTACGGTGACGGGGACGGTGACGGGGACGGGGCTGGATCGACGCTGGGTGCGACGCTGGGTGCGACGCTGGGTGCGACGCTGGATGGTGAGTCCCCACGACCAGCGGTCTTACCAGCGTCGACGCTGGATGGCTCGCTGGATGCGACGCTGGTCGCGAAGGTTCCGGTCGAGCCCCGGACCGCGGTCGCCGCGCGTGCGAGCCCGCCGATCCGCGCCGACTCCCGCCGTGTCGCCTTGATCGCCTCGACCTCGGCCCTAGGCAGGTTGATGGCCTGCCACTCCACGAGGAAGTAGCCCGCCGCGTCGACCCCCACGAGACCGACGGACGCGAGCTCGGCGAGGACGAGGGCCCGCTCGTCCGGCGACAGCTGGACCGTCTGCTGGTCCATGACCCGCCGGGGTACCGCGCCGTCGGTGAGTTGGTCCGCCGACCAGCTGAGGAGCCGGACGTACAACGCCTGCGCCGGGTCGGACAGGGCGATGATCCGGGGGTCCCGGTACCAGGTAAGCGGGAGGAGCGACCCGGACCGGCTCATGCCGCCACCTCAGGGACGCCCGGGCGCGGCGCTTGGAGACACGTAGAGCCGACTTCGAGCCCGTGGCGCCTGTTTGCTCGTCCAGCGACAATCGCCTCTCTGTGAGGCTCAGAGAGCGTGGCCCTGAACCAGTCGGCCGGGCCGGTCGGCGCGCCGCACCGGGTGCACGCGCGGCCCGCGGCCTCGACCAAGGTGCAGATCGGGCAACGCTGGGTGAGCTTGCCGGCGGCCAGGAGCTCGCAGGTCATCGTGTCGTCGTTCACGCAGGCCTCCCGGTCCGAGCTCGCGAGATCCGTGTGAGCTCGCCGGCCAGCCGCCGGAGCTCGCCACGAGCGGCCTTGTCGCCGCGGTGACGGGCTGCGCGGCGGAGCCGGCTGGCCGCGACCAAGAGACGATCGCTGTCGGACATCGACGCGAAGGGGGTGTGGCGGTTACCGTCGGGGTAGGCCGTGGAGGTGGTAGTCATCGGACTCCTCGGTCGGGGCGCCGGGCCTGCAAACCGCCCGGCGTCTCCGTCTCTCTAGGCGGTCATGCCGCAACGCGGGCGCGCGGCCGGGCGTCCGGCCCGAGCGCCGATTTGGTGGGGTGTATCCGCGGGCTCGCGGCCCCGTGGCCATCGGTGGCGAGTGCGGCGACGACCCGGGCGACCGCCCGCGGATCGCGGACCGGTCCCGCTGCGTCGGCCAGTGCCCGGGCGACCGCCGCGATCGTCTGCGCTGTCATGGGGCGTAGGCCAGGGGCGGCGGGGGCTTCTCCGCGTCCCACTCCACCTTCGCGCCGTAGGGCAGGCTCGCGAGCTTCACGGCGGCCTTCACGGCGGGCCCGGCCGGCGACTCGCGCAGCGCATCCCACGAGCGCATGTCGCGCCACAGTTCCCCGGTCACGTTGGGCAGGAGACCGGTGACGGTGTAGATCGGGCCGATCGCGAAGACGCTCGACGCCTTGTTGTAGTCCCACAGGTTGAAGACGCCGCCGATCGTCCGGGCCGTTGGCGAGAGGCTGACCCCCACCTGATCCGGGGTGATCGGGAACATCATCGACGCGACAAACAGCAGGTTGCGGTGCCGGTCGAGCCAGGCGCGGTACTCCGGGTCGGTCGCGAGCGCCTCGTTGTGAGCGGCCATCATCCGGTCGAGCTCCCACGCCCCGAGCGCGTTGGTCCGGACGCCGCCGATCCGCCGGAAGAGCATGTTGCCGAGCCACACGGACGAGCGGATCTGGTACGAGAGGGGCCACAGGAGGAGCGGGTGGTTCAGGACGCGCTCGGCGCGCGAGCGGTCCGCCTTCCCCCAGAACAGTTGCCGCACGTCCTCCCAATACCGGGTGTTCACCTCGCCGATCCGGCTCGCGATCTCCGCGAGGTGCGGGTCCTGCGCGATGATCCGCTGCACGTCCTCGGCGATGACCCCCTCCATGTCCGTCGCGTAGACGACCCGGCGGTGCCAGGCGTCGAGCTCGTCGAGCCACGCCCCGGTATCCCCGCCGTCGAAGGCCCGGATCGCCTCCTCGAGCGTCGGGTCGTCGGTCGCCATCCGCCGCAGCGCCGCCTCGAAGTCCACCGGGTCCTCGAGCGTGATCCCCGAGCGCCGCGCGAGGGCCTCGCGCCGGGCCGCCGCGTAGAGCTCGGGCGACTCCCGGCGGAGGGCGGCGATCTCGGCCTCGAGCGCCGGCGTCCGCTCCTTCTCGAACACGCTGTACGCCTGCTCGAAGCGCCGGGTCAGGCCCCAGCTCATGTGCTCGGCGGCCGCCACGGAGGTCGTGCCCGCGTGCGCGAGCGTGTCGCGGCTCATGTCGAGGAGGCCACGTCCCGTGTACCGGGCGTCGAGCATGGCCCCGCGCCCGGCCGCGAGCGCGTACGGCTCGATGAACTCCATGGCCGCGAACCGCACGTCCATCGCGAAGCGGAAGATCGGGTAGATCGTCGTCCGCCAGCGGTTGTTCGTGAGGTTGTACGCCGCCTCGAGCCAGTGCCCGAGGCTCGAGTCGCGCATGACGGTCGAGCCGCCGATCTGGAAGCCGTCATGCAGGTGGCGCATGACCGGGGACGCCGCCTCGCGGAGCGTGAGGCCGAACGGGATCGAGACCCCGGTCCGGGGCGGCTCCATCATCCCGTACGAGGGGATCGGCTCGCCCTTCGCGTCGTGGAGGTCGGCGATCGCCTTGCGCGCGATCGCGTCGAGGTCCGCGTTGGGGATGTTCTGGATCGTCGCGTACTGCGGCCGATCGCCCCGCAGGACCGCGTATGCCTTCGAGCTCCGGGTGCCACCACCGCCCCGGCGCGCCGCGTTGGCGCTCGTCCGGCTCACGTCGTGCCACGCCTGCCACACGGCGTCGGCCTCCTCGAGCGTCCCGCCCTGGGCGATCATCCGCTGCGTGAACTGCTCGCGGACGAACGCCCCGATCTCGACGTTGCCGAGCTTGCCGAAGACGTAGCCCCAGGGCGAGCGCGAGTAGGCGGAGCGGGGCCGCACCTCCGGGCCGAAGACGATGTTGTAGACGTGCCGGATGTCGCTCTGCGCGAGGCGCTGCTCGAACGTGTGGAACGACCCGGCGAGCATCTCCTCCACGAGGCCGGGGACGTGGCTCTCGGCGGCCACCTGGCGGACCTGCTCGAGCTCCATCGCCACGGCGCCGGGCTTCTTGAGCACCCGGGACGGGGAGCCGTCCGGCAGGGTCACGTCCTGCCAGATGGCCCGCGGGCGCTTCTTGAGGCCGTAGGCGAGGCCGTGCACCGGATCGGTGATCGTGAGGCCGGTCCCCATGAGGCGCGCCCACGTCTCGCGGTCGGCCTCGGCGAGGTCCGCCCAGCGGATGCCGCGCGTCATGAGTCCGGGCGCGATGCCCGCGGTCTCGAGGGACCGGAAGGCGTCGCGGATGATCGCGTCGGCCGCGCGCTGGGCGTCGGCGAGGAGGCGATCGCCGATGCCGAGCCGGCGCGCGGTGCCGTTCTCGATGTCGCGCAGGGCCTCGAGGACGCCCTCGATCGTGTTGGGGACGGCCCTCGGCGAGCCCCACAGGATCGTCCCGAGGACCGCGGATCCGCGGCGGTTCTCCGGGGCCGCCATGACGGCGTGGTTCGTCCGCTGCGAGAGGAGACCGCCGCGGCGGACGAACTCCCGGCCGCGCTGGTACGACTTCATCAGGGGCCGGGGGGCGGTCCGGAGCCGGTTCGCCGTCGCCTCGTCGACGTTGAGCGCGGGCGGGGGCGGCTCGTCGGCCCGGTTCCGCGCCTCGGAGATCGCCCGCGCGAGGTCCGCCTCCAACGGGTCCGACGGCTCGCCCGGGCGCGACCGGAGTTCCGGTCGCGCGGCGACGAGCCTCTCCCACTCCTTCTGGAGCGCGGTGTGCTCGGCCTCCGCCCCAGCCCGCACGACCCCGTTCTCGTCCTCGAGACCGCGGATCTTCGCGATGATGTCCGACAGCCGACCGGCATCACCGGTCCGGGCGATGTTCGCCTCGATGAGCGGGTCGATCTCGCCCGCGATCGCGCCAGCGACCGTCTCGGGGTTCGTCTCGGCGGCGAGGATCTCACCCACGTCCTCGCGCTCGAGGGCGGTCCAGTCGATCGGCCCCTCGCCTTCGGTGACCCAGCCCTCGGGCGTCACGTGCTCCGTCGTCGTGCGCGTGAGACGCCCCCGCCGGCGCAGGATCGCCGCGGCCTGCTGGGCGAGCACCCGGTCGCTGTCGAGGAGGGAGGTCAGGCGGTTCGCCATCGCGTCGGGCAGGACGCCGGTCCCCCAGCCCTTCTCGATCGTCGTGAGCTCGGCCACGTTGCGCGGGTGGACGTTCACCCGGAAGTCGGGATCGTCGACCGCCCACGTGTCGGCGGTCCCGATGACCTCGAGGTCGAAGTCCCGTTCGGGGTCGAAGCCCCAGCGGCGCATGATCGCGGCCTTCGTCTCGGCGTCGACGTTCGGGTCGCGGAAGCGATCGAGGTCCGCCTGGGCGATCGGGTCGAGGGGCACCACTCCGCCCACCGACGAGGCCGTCGGGTCGGTCTCCCGCTCGAGCCGCCGGACGAACGCCTCGGCCGTCCGGACCGGGACCGTGGGCGCCTGCTCCGCGATGCGCGCCGCCTCCGCGACCGAGCGCACGTCCATCTGGTCGAGGATGGCGGCCCGCCGGTCGATCCGCGGCAGAACGCGCGAGAGGAAGTCCTCCACGCTCATGTTCGAGGCGCCGGCGATCTCGTCGATCCCCGCCGGCACCGAGCGCCGGATGCGGTCGAGCACGGCCTTGCCGCCGACGATCGAGGCGAGGCGCCGGAGATCCTGCGTCGTCATGCTCCGGGCATAGCCGTGGATCGTCGCGTATGCCTTCTGCAGGTCGGCCCCGTCGAGGTGCCAGCCGAAGGCGTCGTTGAGCCGGCCGATCGTGCTCTCCGAGAACCGGATGCCGCCCGGGCCGACGTAGCGACCCTGCCAGAACATATCGGCGATCGAGTCGCCGTACGTCGGCGAGAGGTCGGCGAGCTCCCGCTCGATCGTCTCGAGCTCGTCGATCATCGACGTGACCCGGGCGTACCGCTCCGCCTCCGCCGTGTAGCCGTCGAGGATGTCGGCGAGCCGCTGCTGGCGCTTCGCCTTCACGACCTCGCGGGCGAACGTGCCGAGGCCGAAGGCGGTCGGGTCGGCCACGTACTCGCTGAGGGCGAGCATGTTCGCGAGCTGGCCCTCGAGCTCCTTCGCGCGCTCCGCGTTGCCGGCGGCGCGGGCCTCCGCGATGCTCGTCCGCATCGCCGCGGCCTGGCGGTTCATCGTCTCGATCCGGCGGCCGGTCTCGTAGAGCGGGTTCGTGATGTCGTCGGCGGCCTTCCGCGCGGCCGCCCGCACCTCGTCGGCGGACATCTTCGCGACCGCCTCGCGGCTCATCCCCGCGTTGACCTCGAGGTAGTCCATGAGGGTCCGGACCTCGAGGTCCGAGAGCGGCGCCTCGGACCGGAGCATGATCGTGCGGAGGGTCTTCTCGTCCACCCCAACCGCGGCCGCCACGTCCGCCCGCGGCGCGTTCGCGCGGAGGAACCGGACCGGCGAGCCGATGTCCCGGCGCCCGAGGCCCATCGCCCGGCCGTACCGGAGGTCCGCCTGCGCGAGCGCGCGGTCGAGATCAGCCTTCGTCCACCCGCCGTTCGTGAGGACCCGGTTCTCCTCCGCCTTCACCGCGTCGCGCACGTCGCGCATCGCGTGGCGGAAGCCCGGCATCCGGGCCACGAGGTCCGTGAGGTAGCGGTTGGGCACCAGGGCGGTCGGAGAACCGAACAGGTCGGCCGCCTCGCGCCGCACCTGCGCGGTCGCCTCGGGCGTCACGTGTTCCGCGAGGCCGACCACCGAGTCGAGCTCGTTGCGCAGGCGGTACGTGAGGACCTTGGCCTCGTGGAAGCCGCGCGCGATGTAGCCGGCGGCGTCGGGGTCGAAGCCCACGCCGATGTCGCCCATCCGGTGCGTCCACGCCTCGTTGCGCCAGCGCCGGACGAGCTCGGCGGGCTCGTCGCGGATGATCTTGACGATCGCGGCGTCGTAGTCAGCCACGAACCGGCGGGTCCGGCTCACGCCATCGGCGATCGTCGAGTACATCGCCTGCTCCGCGGGCGAGAGGCGGCTGATCTGGATGTCGATGGCGGTCTGGACCACCTCGTCGGCGACGAGCGCGTGGTCGATCTCCCCGGGAGTCACACCGCCTGCGGCGTCCGTGACCGGATGCGCGTAGTAGCGCTCGACGTACGCCCGCCCCTTCGCCGCGTCGGTCGGGTCGTACATCGCCGACAGGCGATCGACGACGAGCTCCTCCCATGACCCGAGGCGCCTGCCGGGCGTCCACCCGACCGCCTTGCCGATGGCCCTCGCCGGCAGCATCGCGGCCCGGGTGAACGCGCGGGCGCCGGGAGCCCCGAGCTTCCCCAGGAACGAGAACCCCTCCAAGCCGGTGAAGAGCAGCGAGGACACGAACGCGGTCGCGGGGTCGTCGCTGATCGGCCGGGTCCAGAGCGTCCGGTTGAGGAAGTCGTACGCCTCCTGGTTGCCGACCGTCTTGGCGATCGCCTGGCCGACCTTCGTCGTCGCGTAGATCGCGGTCCCGGCCCCGATGAGGCCCCGGCCGACCTTCGCCCCGACCGAGACGACCGGCGCGACCCGGGAACCCGCCGCCAGGGCGGTACGGGCCACCGCCGCGGTCGCGCCCTGCCCTGCCGCCGCGCCTCGTGCCCCGCTCATGGCCGCGAGGCCGACGCGCCGGGTGAGGAGGAACTCGAGGGCGAGCATGCCGATGTCCCCGGCCATGTTCGCCGCCTGCGCGCCCGCGTCGGTCCCGTACGCCCAGGAGAGGGACCGACCCGTCCTCGCGAGCTCCTCCACCGGGTCGACCTTCGGATCGGCGACGACGGCCCGCTTCACCTCGGCCGGGAGGTTCGCCGCCTCGAAGAGCGTCTTGCGGATGTCGCCGTCGCTCATGCCCTGGCGGCGCATGTTCGCGATCCAGATGCGCGCGTTCATGCCCCGGGTCATCGACGAGCCGGTGGTGAGGGCCTCCGCCGCGGCGTCGAGCGAGGCCGTCGGGTCGGCGAGCACGCGCACGAGGTTCGCGGAGTCGCGCGCCTGCGCCTTCATGAGCTCCTTCGGCGCCCAGTTGGCGACGTGATCCGCCACCTGCGAGGCGAACCTCACGGGCGCGGACATCACGTCGCCAAGGGTGCCGACGCCTCCCGCAACCTCCTTGCCGACCTCCGCCATCCCCATCGATCTGAACAGCGCCTCCGCGAACGACTGAGAGAGA
>JAKAJU010000092.1 GCA_021813655.1 Chloroflexota bacterium
GCCCGTCGGGCCCCCGGACGCGTCTCGCTCGCGCCCGCCCGGCCCCCGGACGCGCCTCGCGGACTGCCCGACGGTCACCGGGCGACCGTATGACGAGATGCGCGGCCTGACCGCAGGAACAGGAACCCCACCCGGGCCCGGCCCGCCTCCTCACCGCCTCCTCACCGCCTCCCGCCACCCACGTCACTTGCCCCGCCGGCAGACCGCCGGCAGACCGCCGGCAGACCGCCGGCAGGCCGCCGGCGGCCCTCGCGCATCCGGGCTGCAACCTTTTCGGCCGCATCCGGCATCTACTCGTGTCATGACCTGCGACCGGGCGCGCCATCTCATCGATCGATACGCCGTGGACGAGCTGTCCGCGGCGGATGCCCGCGCCCTCGCCGCGCACGTGCGGACCTGCGTCCCGTGCGCCGCCGAGATGGCGGGCGTCACCCGCCTCATCGGCATCCTCACCGCTCTCCCGGAGGTCCAGGCCACGCCGGACCTCGACGAGCGGATCCTCCTCGCGGCCTTCGCGGACCGCGACACGCGCCACGCCAAGCGGACGCTGTGGGCCGATCTGCGCTTCCAGCTCCTCAGGGGTACGGCGCGGACAACCGGGACGCTCGTCGCCACGGTGGTCGCGGTGGCCCTCCTGGGTGCCACCTTCGTCTTCGCCGCCTCCACGTTCTTCCGCCTACCGTTCACGGGCTCTGGTACCATCCCGCCCGTGCCGACGCAGACTGCTGCGCCAGCCGTTACCGGCGTGCCCTCGCCGTCGCTCCCGACGGTCACGGTCGCGCCGGTCGAGTCTGCCCAGCCCACGCCGGTGCCCACCGCGAAGCCCGTGGTGACCGAGCCTCCGGCCGCTACCCGGGAGCCCACGCTGGCGCCCACGCCCGAGCCGACGCCCGAGATCACGCCCGAGATCACACCGGCGCCGACGCCCGAGCCCACCCCGGCGCCCACCGCCGAGCCCACCCCTCCACCCACGGCGACGCCACAGCCGTCGCCGACGGTGAGCCCGTCCGAGAGCCCCACGCCGGAGCCCTCGGTCACGGAGAAGCCGCGGCGTACGCCGCCGCCTTCTCCGACCCCCACCCCATCGCCGTGAACGCAGGGCGCGCAGTGCGCGCCTGGCGGCTCCCGGATCCCATCGTCACCAAGAGGAAGGAAGAGCGCCGGACCGGCACAGGGAGGTGAAGAAGACCGGCCCGAGGATCCCGAGAGGAAGGGATCAGGTCCATCCAAGGCGACTGACAGCCCATATGTCAGCACTAGGAGGAAACTCACTTGAGTAACGGCTTCAAGAAGGGCGTAAGCCTGCTGGTGACCGCGGGTCTTCTCGCGTCGCTCGCGGCCACGGCCTTCGCGGGCACCGCTGCCGCCACCGTTACGCCGTTGGGCACCACGGCCAACGTGCCGGGCAACCAGGCGTACACGGCCCTCCCCAGTACGACCCTCACCCTCAACGGCCTCGACGACATCATGGCCGCTGTCCCGGGTGACTCGGTCCGCTTCGTCGTCGGCAACGGCTTCGAGCTCAATCCCGCCGCCAACATCACCGTCTCGCGCGACCAGGGCCCGCTCCTCTTCGGGAGCGTCGGCCCGGGCGCAACGAGCATCGTCGTCAACGCTGTCACCACCCCGACCGCGTCGTACTTCGACGTGCCGATCTGGAACAGCTCCGGCGACACGACCGTGGCCAACACGATCGTCACCTTCTCCGGCATCCAGGTCCGCCAGCGGGCGGGCGCTGCGGCCGCCGGCGCCATCGTGACGATCGATAACAACTCCGCCCATCCGGGCGCGGCGGTCACCAACCCGACCGTCTTCACGCTCTACACGCTGAACGGCACCGTCGGCGCCGAGCTTCCGAAGCTCAGCTGCTTCCCGGACCCGATCGTCGCCACGGCGCTCGGTGATGGTGTGACGCTCCCGGCGTCCGGCTACACGACGTGCACCGCGACCGGTACCGGTCGCGACTGGGCCGGCAACGCCTCGGGCGGCGCGCTCACGGCCGGTGCCTGGGTCGCCACCACCGCGTATGCACTGAACGCCACCGTGCAGCCGACCGCCCCCAACGGACACCAGTACAAGGCGATCGTTGCGGGGACATCGGGTGCGGCGGAGCCGATCTGGCCCACGAACGGCGGAACCGTCGTCGACGGAACCGTCACGTGGACCGACCTCGGCGCCTCGTTCATCCCCGCCAACTCCACCATCACGGCCACCGGCCCCGGCGCCCTCGGCGCCAGCCCGGCCAACCCGACCGCTGCCCGCAGCTTCTGGGGCCAGGTCGCCGGCGTGTACACCGCGACGGTGATGTCCGGTGCGCCGACGCCAGGCCTCACGGCCACGGATACCTTCACGATCGTGGCGGGCCCGCTCGCCCAGATCGTGGTCCAGGACGTCAACGGCAACACCAGCGGCTCGCTCGCCGTCGGCGACTCCCTGCAGTTCATCGCGATCTGCCAGGACCAGTTCGGCAACGAGATCGCCCGCACCGGCGACAACGGCTACCGGCCGTGGAACTGCGACGGCATCTGGAGCGACTCGCCGCACCCGGGCGCCGCTGAGATCAACAACACCGGTCTCCTGACCGGCCTCCGCCTCGGGCAGATCGACGCCGTCATCTACACGATCGGCTCGATCTCCGGCCAGTCCGGCCCCTGGCAGATCGTCAGCGGCCCGGCGACCTCGGTCCTCGGCAACGCCGTCCCCGGCTCGCCGTTCAACCAGGCGTCGCCGATCATCCGCGCGGGTGGCTTCGGCAGCACGACGGCCGCGTACACGTACAGCGAGCCCGAGTTCCTGCCCGATACCTTCCCGCCGATCAGCGGCTCGATCCTCTTCCCGATCGACGGGTTCACCTGGACCATCGACATCAGCGATGCCCAGGGCAACCGCCGCGTCCACTTCGACACGAGCGTGGCCCCGGGGCTCGTCGGCCCCGACTCGCTCGACTTCACCGACCCTGGCTGCGGCGCGTGGTTCCTCAACGACTACACGCTGCAGGTCACGTCGTGCTCGAGCAACCCGCTCCAGATCGAGCAGCTCACGGTCCAGGGCCTCAAGGTCAAGGCTGACGCCAATGCGGCGCTCGGCAACATCCGCACGCGCTACATGCTGAGCACCAGCCGCTTCACCTTCGGTGGCAACGGCGCCAACACGGCGTACGCGTTCATCGACGTCCTGGCTGCCCTCCCGGGCACCGCGGCGTTCGGTGTCGTCGACTTCTCCGGCATCATCCTGCCGACGCAGGGCGATGTCGGCCAGCTCAACTTCTCCGACGCGAGCGGCCTCGCGGCCCTCGCGTGCATGGCGTTCGGCTGCCCGGCGACGGAGTCGGTGAACGTCATCACCGCCACCCCGCCGAATCCGAGCGACGTCCAGATCCTCGTCACGTCGCTCCGGACCAAGCCCCACGCGATCGGGACGCTCGTCTGGCAGGACCAGGGCTCTCTCTCGACGTGCGAGGGCGTCCTCCCGACGCCGGCCGGCATCCACAACTACGGGCGTTGCGCGCTCCCGAGCATCGGGACCGTCGTCGACTCCCTCAAGCTCACCTCCAGCGCTCCCACCGTCCAGCGCGGCCTGCCGAACCGGCTGCCGTTCGGGACGGTCGGGATCGAGGAGCGCACCACCGGCGCTGAGGGCAACGGCTCCAGCTCCGGCCTCCTCGCCGCCGGCACGGTGATCTCCCTCACGCTCGACTCCACGCAGGGCGTCGTCTTCAGCGAGCCGCCGACCGCCCAGGTCACGTGGACCAAGGCCGGCGCCATCGGCTGGATCTGCAGCCGCCTGCAGAAGCCGCTCATCATCGACGCCCAGCCGTTCACGGACGGGTGCGTCGGCGTCGCCCATGGCGCGCTGGTGATCCCGTACGTCTGGCTGCCGACCACCGCGGACTTCGGCCCGACGGCCGACAACCGCGGCAAGTTCTTCATCAATGACGATCCGTGGACCTTCGAGAACCGGACCGCCGTCGTCCCGACGGACAACACCGCGGCCACGGTCTCGCCGTCGACGTACCACGACCATGCTGGCTACACCATGGTCGGCCAGGACGTCTTCGGCGCGGCGCTGAGCGACCTCGGCAGCGGCCAGGCCCCGCTCACGCTCTACAACTCGCGGACCGGCGGGATCGTCAACCCGCTCGACTACAACACCAACGTCTACGTCGCCGACCTCTCGCCCGATCGCCTGACCGCGACCTTCAAGGTCCGGACGACGGACGTGGGCCTCGTGACGTCCAAGATCCTCGTCGACGGCTACATCGACGTCTCGGCCGCGGCCACCGCGGGCGGGCCGGTCACGCTGTCCGTCTCGACGGGCTCCGGCACCGCCGCTGCCGCCAAGGTCAGCGCCGCTGCCTCGTCCATTCCCGTCGTCCCCGGCTCGGTCACGATCGGGACGATCAACAACACGGTCGACGGCACCGCCCAGGCCATCCCGAGCGTCATCATCGGCGCGAACGATCAGGCCACCGGCACCGTCGTCATCCGTGAGGCCGCCGCCGGCATGCTCGGCGCCACGGCCCTGTCCAACGTCCTCCGCGTCTGCTACGTGAGCCAGACCGGCAAGCCCGAGGTCTTCACCCGGGCCCCGTGGCTCGTCGTGACCGCGGGCGACCTCAAGCTCCGCGCCAACAGCGACCCGTCGATCCCGTCGGGTGCGGCCGCGGCCGGCACGGGTGTCCGCGGCTACATCGGCGTCGGCGGCACCTACTGCGCGCAGTGGATCGTGAGCAACTTCTCGACCACCGCGTCGACCCTCGAGATCCGCGGCTCCGCCACGGACGGCTCGATGCTCCCGGCCGGGCCGAACAACGGCCCCAAGGTGAACGTCGATCCCCAGCAGGTCCCGGGTCCGGTGACCCTGAGCCTCTGGCAGCTCCCGCTCGACCAGTGGAGCATCGGCTCGGTTCCCTACTCGGGCACCCAGTTCGACCTCGTCCAGAACGCCGTCCGCGTCTATGGCGCGAACGTCGCGGTGGCCGCGGTCAGCCAGCCCGAGATCCGCAAGGGCAAGATCAACCAGCCGGCGGGTGACGTGACGATCACCGAGTCCGCCACCTTCCAGCTGGGCAACTACTCCTGGTGGCTCGGCGGCGTCCAGCAGGCGATCTGGTTCCAGATCGTCCCCAACAACGTCCGCGACGTGCTGCCGTCGATCTACTTCAACACCGATCGGGTCGCCCCGGTCGTCAGTACCAACAGCGCCGAGTCCGGCCTCATCGCGAGCTTCGGCCGCTGGTTCAACAACACGACCTTCACCGTCGTCACGCAGCAGCGGGCCTTCGTGCCCGTCGCCGGCAGCTGGGTTCCCGGCAAGATCACGGTGAGCGGTCTGGCCTACTCCGCGACCAACGACGCGGCCCTCGGGCCCGTGCAGCTGCAGGTCTGCTCGACCGGCAACATGCGCGTGTCGAGCCCGTCGGACTTCGCGGTCTGCCCGGGCGTCCAGACGGGGCTCTTCGTCGCCGCCGAGAACGCCGCGAACTTCAACCAGGTCGTGAGCAACGCCAAGGTCGTGGAGGACTCCTCGATCCTCGGCGCGATCGCCCCCGGTGTCGCGGGCCCCGGCACCAACAGGTGGACCTTCAACACCGTCATGGTGCTGAAGAACCACTACGTGACCCTCCGCCTCCAGGCCGTCAAGGGCGCCGTCGTCGGCGACCGGATCGAGATCTGGGGCCGGGCGGGCAAGACCGGCACGTGGAAGAAGCTCACGACGCGCCTCGTCGGCGCGAACGGGTACGTCTTCTACTTCAAGAAGATCAGCGGCTACACGGAGTTCCAGGCGTACTTCGCCGGGAGCGACACCGCCGCTGCCAGCTACGCGGTCCCGCGGTACTACCGCGCGACGGTCGGCACGGCCAAGCAGGTCGCCGCGTGGAACAAGAAGGTGAAGTACCTCTAGTCGGTCATCGACCGACCTGAGGCGCAGCCCGCTTCCGGGGCCGAGCTCATCGGCCCCGGGACCGCGGCAGACGAACCGCGCAGAGGACCCCCGGCTTCCCGCCGGGGGTCCTCTCTTCATGCCCGCGCGAGGGCCGCCGGCGCCGGCCCGGGACCTTCTCATGCGGTCGCCCGGCGATCGCAAGACGGCCGGCGACCTCGGCGGGTGCCCTCCACCGGAGCATCGCCCGCCTTCGTCACGCTCGACGTCGCCTCGCTCGCGCCCGTCGGGCCCCCGGACGCGTCTCGCTCGCGCCCGCCCGGCCCCCGGACGCGCCTCGCGGACTGCCCGACGGTCACCGGGCGACCGTATGACGAGATGCGCGGCCTGACGTCGGACCGCCAGGCTCGGCGTCCTGTTGGACGGTTCCCGGCGTCCGTGCCACCATTCGGGTGGCGCCCGCGGCTGCGCCACCCGACGCCAAGCCGCCTTCTGCCAGGGGTCGATCCGATGATGACCCGCACGTCCCGACGAACCCTCAAAGCCACAGCCGCCAGCGTCGCTGCAGCCGCCGCCCTCGCCGCGGTCGTGCTCGCCGGCCCGGCCGCGTTGCCCGCGCGCGCGGGGAGCGTCGCGCTCGCCGCGCCCGCGATCACCGTGGCGCGCGGGACGACCTCGTCGCAGTCGTCCGGCTGGCGCTTCTCCGAGCTCGTTGCGAGCGAGTTCCCCGTCGCCGGGTTCTCGATCATCGTCGAGATCCGGCCCTACCAGGGTGCCGCGGAGGGGATCTCCTTCTATCAGGCGAGCGCACCCATCTTCAGCGGCCCCGCCTCGCTCGACGGCTCGGCGTACTTCGTGGGGCCACGCACGCTGCGCATCGATATCGGATCGTCGAGCCCGACGCAGCTCGAGACGTTCGACGTGACGGGCCTCCGTCTCACGGCGAGCGAGACGTGCGGCCTCGGTCCGGTCCTCGTGTCGTACACGAACCCCGGATTCATCGGATCCTTCGGGACGCTGCCCTCGATCGCGTCCGCGGGTGGCGCCACCGCGACTCCCACCCCGTCGCCCACGACCTCGGCGAGCCCGAGCCCGTCGCCGTCGGCCAGCCCGCCCACGATGGCAGTGACGGCCGCGACGGCGCGCGTGGCCCTCGGGTGGCCGGCGGCGTACGCGTCGTCGTTCCGGAGCACGCTCGTGGCGACCCAGGGCTCGCGCGTCACGGTCCGCGCCACCGTCCGCCCCATCGCCGTGGGCCGGCACGTCTCCCTCTACCGTCGGTACGGAACGACCGGCTCGTGGCGCTACGTCGCCACCGTCCACGCGGACGCATCGGGGGCCGCGGTCGTCGCCACGCGCGTCACGCTCCCGACGGGCTGGACGGGCTCACGGCAGATCCAGTTCCGGTGGCTCGTCCCCGCGACAGCGACCGCGGCCGCCGCCTGGAGCAACGTGGCGAAGGTGATCGTCCATTGAACCTGCGGGCCGCGACGGCGCTCCTCGCGTTCCTGCTCGTGGCGACCGCGTCGTCTGTCGCGCCGTCGGTCGCGCGCGCCGCGAATCCGCCGGATTCGGACATCCCGGGCATCCCCCTGCCGGGCACGGTCGTCACAGGGAACCTCGGCGGCCCGATCTACGATCACGTGTACGCGCTCACCGTCCCCCCGGGCAACGTCATCCTCGCATCGATGACTGGCGACCCCGGGACCGACTTCGACATGTACCTCTTCGACTCGACGGCGACCACGATCTTCGCGAACCCACCGGTCGGTCTCGTGGCGAAGTCGACGGGCGGCACGAGCTACGAATCGATCTCGTACCCGAGCCGCCCGGGCGGGACGTACTACCTCGATCTCAACGGCGCGACGGACGTCGAGGGCGCGTTCCGTCTCATCGTGACGATCCTGCCGGACACCGTGCCGCCGTCGGTGACGCTCCGGATCCAGGGCGGCGCCGCCCTCGTCTCCGATCCCACGGTGACGCTCACGGTCGTCGCCCAGGACGCGCTCTCGGGCGTGGACGTGATGTCGTTCTCGACCGACGGCGCGAGCTGGCTCGGGTGGCAGCCGTACGCGCCCACGACGCTGTGGACCTTCCCCACCGGCGACGGCCTCAAGAGGCTCTGGGTGCGCGTCCGCGACCGGGCCGGGAACGTCTCCGCCGCGGCGCAGGCCGAGACGATCCTCGACACCGTCCCGCCGACCGTCGTCTCGGTCTCCCCTGCGAACGGCGCCGACGTCGCCTCGCTCCGGCCGACCGTCCGCGTGGTCTTCTCGAAGTCGATGACACCTGTGTGGTGGACCTCGGGCGGGCTCTCGCTCCACCCCCTCTCGGGTGGCCCGGACGTGCCCGGCGTGTACACGTACGACGACCCGTCGCGCACGGGGACGTTCGTGCCGGGCGTGGACCTCGCCGCGGGGGCGGTCTACCAGGCGCGGCTCGACACGCTCTACGACACGGCCGGCAACCGGCTCATCACGTACCCGGCATGGACCTTCACGCCCAGGGCGCCGGTCCCGTTGACGGTCGCGGTGATGCCGACCGCGATCACCAACGGCGGCTCCGCGGTCGTGACCGGGTCCGCGATGATGGCCGCGCCGTCATCGATCGAGATCCAGGCGCGGCGCGCCGGGGCTGACACGTGGGCGACGATCGCGACGCAGTTCCCCGACGGGACGGGCTCGGTTCGCCTCCCCGTCGCGCCGACCACGACGACCGCCTACCGGTTGCACGTCGCCGGGACGACGACGACGGCCGATTCGACGAGCGCGGTCGCGACCCTCCCGGTCCGCACGCGGATCACTCTCGCGGGTCTGGTCCCGGGGACGACGACGACGCGCGCGGGCAAGGTCCAGCCGCTCCTCGTGCAGCTCCGGCCCGCCACCCCGCGCGTGCTCGTCACCTTCCGCATGTACCGCTATGACACGAAGGCGAGAGCCTGGAAGCTGTACGTCTCGACCACGCGGCGGACGAACAAGGATGGCCTCGCGACGTGGTCGTGGACGCACCGGACGGGTCGGTGGTACCTCCGCGTCTCGTCGGCGTCCACGCCGACGAACGCCGCCGGGACCTCCGCCGTCTACCAGTGGAAGGTCCTGTGACGCTCGCCGCCCGGCGGCGATCCGTCGTGGTCGTCCTCGCGCTCGCGGCCGCCCTGACGATCTCGACCCTTCCCGCGCCCGTCGGCGCCGCCGGCACCCGCTCGGCGCGGGCGGACCGGACCGTCGTCCTGACCCTCGCTCCGGGCGTCGCGCCCGCCACTGCGTCGGCGGCCCTCGCCGCGGACGGCCTCACGGTGGTCTCCTCGATCGGGGAGATCGGGACGCTGGTCGCGGACGCCGGGTCTGCGGCCGGTCGCGACGCCGCGATCGCGCGCCTCGCGCACGACCCGCGCTTCGCCTCCGCCGAGCCATCGCAGGTCTACCATGCGGCGACCGTCCCGAACGACCCGATGCTGTCGTCGGAGTGGTGGCTCGACGCGATCGACGTCCGGCCGTGGTGGGACTGGCCCACGCCGTCGATCCCCGTGACGATCGCGATCGTCGACACGGGCGTGGACCTGTCGAGCCCGGACCTCGCGCCGATCCTCCTGCCCGGGAAGAACTTCATCACCCCCGGGATGCAGCCGCAGGACGACAGCACGAACGGCCACGGCTCCCACGTCGCGGGGATCGCGGCTGCCGCCACGAACAACGGGATCGGGATGGCCGGTGTCGCCGCGGGCGTGCGGATCCTCCCGGCGAAGGTGCTCGATGCGAACGGCGCCGGGGACGACACGGTCGTCGCGGCGGGGATCGTCTGGGCGGTCGACCAGGGCGCGCGCGTCGTCAACCTCAGCATGGACGGCGCGCCGATGAACCCCTGTCCGTCGGTCATGACCGACGCCGTCGCATATGCTCGCTCGAAGGGCGCCGTCGTCGTGGCCGCGTCGGGCAACAACGGGTCGTCCGTCGGCTGCCCCGCCCGGATCCCGGGCGTTCTCGCGGTCGGCGCGGTCGACAAGGACGGCGTCGTCTGGCAGGGCTCGGACCGCGGCCCCGAGCTCGGGCTCGTCGCCCCGGGCGTCGCGATCGTCTCGATCAAGCCGACGGATCCGGGCGGGTACGGCACCCTCACGGGCACCTCGATGGCCGCCCCGATGGTCTCCGGCGCCGCGGCGATCCTGGCGATGGCGGCGCCGTCGCTCTCGGAGTCGGCGATCCGGGCCGCGCTCACCTCGACGGCGCATGACCTCGGTCCGCCGGGCCGCGACGACACCTACGGCGCCGGGATCGTGGACGTGGGCAAGGCGCTCGCGGCCGCCGCCCAGCCGATCACGGGCGTGGCCGTCTCGCCGGCCGTGCTCGCGGCCGACGGGAGCGGCACGGCGGCCGCCGCGACGCTGTCGTTCTCGGTCAGCGTGCCGGTGAGCGCCTCCGTGGCCGTCGAGAGGCCGGACGGCACCGTCGTCCGCCAGCTCTCGTCCGGCGACCTCGCCGTGGGGCCGCAGACGACCGTGTGGGACGGCCGAGACGACGCGGATGTCCGCGTCACCGACGGGGACTACCGGTTCGCGATCCGCGGGACCGCGCCGGGCGGCGTGCCCGTCGAGATCGTCGTGCCGGTCGCCGTCAGCTTCTCGCTCGTCTCCGCGCGTGCCGCGCCCGCGGCGATCTCGCCGAACGGCGACGGCAAGGCGGAGGCGACGCGCGTCTCGTTCACGCTGCGGACTCCCTCGACCGTGACGCTGACCGTGCGCGATGCCGCCGGGCGGGCGATCCGCACGCTCTCGAGCGCGCAGCGGGCCGCCGGGACGGCTTCGGTCACCTGGAACGGTCGCCGTGGCACTTCGGCGACCTCGCCGGTCGTGCCCGACGGCGCCTATACGATCGAGGTCGCGTCGCGGACGACCCACGGCACGTGGCGCATCGCCGTGCCGGTGGCCGTCAGCATCCGCGGCGTCGCGGTCACGGGCCTCTCCGCCTCGCCGGTGTTCCCGGCTGCCGATGGCTACCGCGACACCTCCGCGATCACCTTCACCCAGTCGGGCACCGCGTCGGCGACCGTCTACGTGTACCGGACCACGTCGGCATCGGCGATCCGTGCGCTCGCGCAGGGCCGGCACGCGAAGGGCCGCGTGACGGCACGCTGGGATGGCCGCGACACGGCCGGGCGGGTCCTCGCCGCCGGCACGTACCGCGTCCGGGTCCGGACGGTGGACGCGGCCGGCGTCACGCGCTGGTCCGGATACACGAAGGTGGTCGTCTCTGGCAGGCGGCTCGTCCAGGGCACCTTCACGGCGACGCTGCGCGGCGACCAGCGCGACCCGCGGAGCTTCGTGACCTCGACCGATCTCGCGTCGATCGCGCCGTCGACGGCCACGAGCGGCGGTCTCGTCCTGCGGTCGGATTCTCCGGACGAGCGCGCGATCGCCTTCTGGGCCTTCGCGCACCCGGCCTGGACCACCGTGGTCTCGGCGCGCGTCACGCTCGGCACGCGACGGACCGGGACCGGCGAGGCGTCGATCGGGACGTGGGGAGGCTCGGGCACGATCGACGCGGTCGGCTGGATCCCGGCCGAGGGGGGCGTGGTGGCCGTGGACTACCCGTCGGCGAGCGTGCCGGCCGCGGCGCGCTCCTTCGTCGTGGCGGTCGAGCAGGACGGCCCGGGATCGACCGACGTCGGGACGGTCACCGTCCGGATCGTCTACGCGGTGCTCCGGTAGGCGTCGTGCCCGGATCGGCCGGGCAGGGAACCGCGACCGCGCCGAAGGCGTCTGACGTGTGGGCAACCGTGCTCGCTCGCGCATGCCCGCGCCTGCCCACTCCCCGGGAGATCCCCGGATGGACGAACGGGCGTACTATCTGGCAGAGGCGTGCGTCCCGCGTCTTGCGTGCCCATGACATCGATGCGTCGTCAGCCGCAGCGTGAGGTATCGACATGGTAGGAACCGCCCATCCCCCCACCGGTCGGCGGCGGGTCGCCAGCCTGGTGACCGCGTTCGCACTCGTGGCCTCGATCTTCGCGATCGCACCGGCATCCGCACTCGCCGCGGTCTCCGCGATCGGGAGCTTCTCGGGGGGCCTCTCGATCTCGCTCGACTCCACGTCGGCGGGTGGCACCGGCGCCTACACGAGCCTGAGCGGCAGCGCCGGATTCTCGGGTGATGCCGCTGGGACCGACCTCAAGGTCGGCGACACGATCACGATCGCCGCGCCGGCCGGCTTCGAGCTGCAGCCGGCGACCGGATCCTCGACCGACACCTGCACGACGACGTCGAGCCTGTCCGTGACGTCGACTGCGGCCACGCTGAGCCTGACCGGGTCGAACAATGCCGGCGCATGCAGCGCGACGATCGGCGGCCTCAAGGTCCGGCCCAACAACACGACGCCGTCCTCGGGGTCGCTCAGCCTACAGCTGAACGTGACCTCCCCGGTCCTCGTCGGGCCGCTGAGCAGCGTCGCCGGCGCCGCCGCCAAGCTCACCTGGGCGGTCGCGCCGCCCGCGTCCACGACGGTCAACACGCCGTTCCCGGTCACGGTCCAGATCAGCGACCAGTTCGGGAACCTCGTCAACACCGCCTCGGACACGATCTCACTCTCGATGACGAGCGGGACTGGAACCTTCGGTTGCGGCTCAGGCACCGTGATCTTCACGTCGACCGGCCTCGCGCCATTCACTGGCTGCCAGTTCGACACGGTCGGCGCCAAGGTTCTGAGTGCGGCGAGCTTCGCCCAGCCCGCCTGGACGATCACCTCGGGCACCACGGTCGTCGGTGGGAGCGGCAACCACCTCACCTTCGACCAGCAGCCCGGCGGCGGGGCCGTCAACGCCGCGTGGCCGACCCAGCCGATCGTCGCCGTCCGCGACGTCTCGAACAACCTCGTCACCGGCTTCGTCGGCTCCGTGACACTCTCGATCACTCCGGGCACCGGCCCCCTCGGCGCGAACCTGAGCTGCTCGGGCGGGAACACGATGGCCGTGACGAACGGCCGCGCGATCTTCGCCGGCTGCTCGATCGACATGGCGGGCACGTACACGCTCGACGTGACGACAGGGCTCATGGGCGGACCCACGCCGGCCACGAGCACCAGCTTCGTCGTCGGCGGCTCGGGCGTGCCGCACCACCTGGTCTTCACCCAGTCGCCGACCTCGGGGGCCGGCTCGGCGCTCTCGCCGAACCCGATCGTCCAGGTCGTCGATGCGGCCGGGAACCCCGTCCCGGCGGTCTACCTGGTCACGCTGAGCCTCATCGCGATCTCCGGCCAGGGCAACCTCGCCTGCACGAACAACCCTGACTGGACGAGCGGGCTCACCGGTCGCGTGACCTTCACCGGCTGCACGGTCAGCGGCCCCGGCACGTTCTTCCTCACCGCATCTGCGACGGGCCTCGTGAGCGGGTCGTCGACCTCCTTCACGATCGGCTCCGGCTCCACGTTCGTGGTCTTCACCACGCAGCCGCTCGGCGCGAACATCGGCGGGACGACCCCGACCGGCACCGCCGGCGTCCCGTGGTCCATCCAGCCCGTCGTGGCGATCCGCAACGCCTCGGGCCAGACCATCACGAGCGACTACAGCTCGCAGGTCACGCTCTCCATCACGCCGTCCACGCCGACCACCGGCGGGCCCGGCGTCCTCACGTGCACCGGCGGCCTCACGAAGCAGGTCGCGGCAGGTGTCGCCACCTTCTCCGGCTGCTCGATCAACACCGCCGGCACCGGCTACCAGATCCGCGCGACGGTCACGGCGTCGACGACGGTGCCCGTCGGGAGCCGCACGGACAGCCTCGGCTTCAACATCGCCACCGCGCCGCAGGTCACGTTCACCACGCAGCCGCTCGGCGCGTACACCGGATACGTCCCGAACGGCCCGGCGGGCACGGCGTTCGCCGTCCAGCCCGTCGTCGCCATCCGGAACGCGGCCGGCGCGGTCATGACGGGCGACTACTCCAGCCGCGTCACGCTCACGATCACGCCGGGCACGCCGCTCACCGGCGGTCCGGGCGTGCTCTCGTGCACGGGCGGGACGACCGTGACGGTCTCCGCAGGCGTGGCGACCTTCACCGGCTGCTCCATCAGCGCCCAGGGCACGTACTACCAGCTGCGCGCGACGGTCACGTCGTCCACGTCTGTGGCGGTGGGCATCTACGCGGACAGCCTGCCCTTCAGCCTGACGCAGTCCACGGCCCAGATCAGCCTCGTGACCTACCCGTCGGTCGTGACGTGGGGTGACCCGTTCACCGCCACGATCCAGTTCACGGGCGGCGGCAACCACGCGTTCACCCTCCAGCGCCTCGCGGCGACGGACAACAACGCGTGGCAGAACATCGCGACCGGCACCACGGACAGCACGGGGCGTGCCGTCCTCCAGTACAAGCCGCGCTTCAACGGCCAGTACAAGGTCGTCTTCTCGGGCGACGCGACGCTCGGGTCCGGCACGTCCAACCTGCGGACGGTCAACGTCCGCAACCTCGTCCTCCTCCGGCCGACGTGGTCGGGCGTGAGGACCGTGGGCGTCGGGTATACCCAGACCTACCAGGCGACCGTTCGCCCGGTCCCGGCCGGCGGGCTCGCCGGCGGCGTCAGCCGCGTCGAGTTCCAGTTCTGGCGCTTCACGGGCGGCCGATGGTTCAAGGTCAAGGGCACGATCGTGTCGCTCAACTCCTCGGGTGTCGGCACCCTGCGGTACACGTGGAACTCCACCGGGATCTGGTACATCCGGGCGGTTACCCTCCCGAACATCTACAACTACATCGGCCATTCGGACGTCGAACGGATCAACGTCCGGTAGCCTTCCGGCGCGCCGGCCCTCGGCCGGCCCGCCAGGTCTCGATCACCAGCGAGGGGGCGGACTCCGGTCCGCCCCCTCGCCATGTCCCGGGGAGCGGGGATGAGTGCGCCGCCCGGGCGCCGGGGGAGGCCGTCCCCACGACCTTCGTCGTGTCGCTTGGAGTACTTCGGCGGGCTCCACCGGGGGGTGCCCAGCGGCTACCGTGTCGCTGCGAGCCGTCGAGTCCGGCGCTCGTGCGCGCGTCAGCGCGGTCGCGTCCCGGTACGCACCCGCAAGGAGGTACGCATGGGCGTCAGTGCCATCGACCCGCGGCGACGAGCAGCGCGCGTGCTCGCAGCAGCCACCGCCCTCGCGCTCGTCGCATCGCTCGCGGCGACCACCGGCCTCGGAGCCGGACGCGTCGCAGCGGCAGGGGACCCGAACCCGTACTTCTCCACCCAGCCGCTGGGGGCCAACATCGGGGGCCCCGTCGCCGTCGGCGAGCCGGGCGTCGTCTGGCCGATCCAGCCCGTGGTGTCATTCATGGGCGACGTCGACCCGACGTACTCCTACACCGTCAGCCTCCAGATCGACCCGTCCACGCCGGACAGCGGCGGGCCCGGCTACCTCTGGTGCGGCGGCGGGAACAGCGTCGACATGTCGGGCGGCATCGCCGCCTTCTCGGGCTGCCGGATCGACGCTCCGGGGGAGGGCTACGCGCTCCTGGCGACGATCACGGGCCAGACGTCGAGCGGGACCATCCTCTCGCCCATGTCCACGACGAGCCTCACGTTCTCGATCCGCGAGAGCGGTCCGTCGCCGATCGCCACGCAGATCCAGTTCACGACACAGCCCCTCGGTGCGAACCTCGGCGGTCCGCGGCCGTCGGCCCCGGCTGGCCAGACGTGGGGGATCCAGCCCGTCGTCGCCGTCCTCGACGACCGCGGGTCGGTCGTCACGAGCGACAACACCACGATCATCGGGCTGTCGATCGAGGCCGGCACGCCGCAGGATGCGCTCCCGGGCAGCCTGTCGTGCGCGAGTGGGACGTCGCTCCGGGTCCGGCAGGGCGTCGCGCGCTTCAGCGGATGCTCGATCAGCTCGCCGGGGACCGCGTACCAGCTCGACGCGACCACGTACTCGACCGGCTCGACGCTCCAGCTCGCGGACATCAGCCTCCCGTTCGACATCACCGGCGGGTCACGGCCGGCACGCGCGAAGTTCACGACGGAGCCGCTCGGCGCCAATCTCGGCGGCGCGGTCCCGTCGGCCACCTCGGGGACGCCGTGGCAGATCCAGCCGGTCGTCTCGGTCGTCGACTCGACCGGGCACGTCGTCGCCAACGACTTCAGCACACTCGTCACGCTGTCGATCGACAGCGCCTCGCCGGCGGGCGGCCAGCTGTACTGCTCCAGCGGAACCGTCATCCAGGTCCTCGGCGGCGTCGCACCCTTCAGCGGCTGCCAGATCGTGGGCGCTGGCCACGGCTACGTCCTGCGTGCCACAGCCCAGTCCACGGGCGGGGCGCTCATCTACGACCGCAGCCTGCCGTTCGACATCACCGCGACCGCGTCGGCGCTCGACCTCCAGCCGTCCACGTTCCAGGTGAGCCCCAACGGCGCGCTCACGCTCACCGCGACGCTCATGGGGAGCGGCACGGGGAGCCAGACCATCGTCTTCCAGCGACAGCAGGCCGGTGACACCGGCTGGGTGAACGTCGGGACGTCGATCACGAACGGCTCCGGCATCGCGACGCTCACGTTCAAGCCCAGGTACACCGCGTCCTACCGAGCCACGTTCGCCGGGAGCGGATCGCTCGCCGCGGCGACGAGCGCCGTGGACACCATCTCGGTGAAGGCATCGGTGAGCCTGACGCCGACGCGCTCGTCCGTGAAGAAGGGGACCACGATCAAGTACACGGCGAAGGTCGCTCCGGCGCCGATGGCGTCGACGGCGGTTCGCTTCGTGATCTCGCGCTACGTCTCCGGCGCCTGGACGTACTTCACGCAGCGCGCGGCGAAGGTCAGCACCTCGGGTGTCGCGACGCTGTCCTGGAAGTGGTCCACGGCCGGGAAGTGGCGCATCCAGGCCATCGCCCCGACATCCCTCTACTACGCACAGGGGGCGTCGAAGACCATCGCCGTGACCGTGAAGTAGCCCGCCCGCGGGGCGGGTGCCCGGCTGGGCGCCCGCCCCCGTTCGCCCGCGTGAGGTTCGCGGCGACGGGGTCGCCCCGATCTGCGCGGACGCGATCCCGCGCGCTCGGCCAACTTGTATCCTCACGGCCGGGACACGCACACGTGGCCATTCGTGGCGATGGGGAGCCGTGAGAGGGTTCGGCCCGCGCCACACAGGAGGGAAAGATGTCCGATCCCGTCCGCTCGCCGCGCCGGGTCCGTCGCGTCGTTGCCGCCGCGCTCGGCGGTGCGATCCTCGCATCGGCGGTGGCGATCGCTCCGGCGGCGCAGGTCGCCGCGTACGGCGGCGACCCCGCCGTTACGTTCACCGTCCAGCCGCTCGGCGCGAACATCGGGGGGCCGACGCCCACGGGCCTCCCGAACGTCCCGTGGTCGATCCAGCCCCAGGTGGTGATCATCGGGGATGTCGATCCCTCGTACACGTACACCGCCAGCCTGTCGATCGCGCCCGGATCCCCCTCGGGGAACCTTTCCTGCTCGGGCGGGAACACGATCCAGATGCCGGGCGGCGTCGCCCAGTGGTCGGGCTGCTCGATCGATACGCCCGGCCAGGGCTACCAGCTCGTCGCGACCGTCTGGGGATCGACGATCCTCGGGGTCCCGCTTCCGCCCATGTCGGCGACGAGCCTCGGCTTCAACATCGGCGGCTCCACGCCGAGCTACCAGTCCCTGCAGTTCACCACGCAGCCGCTCGGTGCCAACCTCGGCAGCGCCCGCCCGAGCGCACAGGCGGGCCGCGCCTGGTCGATCCAGCCGGCCGTGGCGATCGTCGACCAGTACGGACGCCCGGTGAGCGGTGACAACACCACGGTCGTCCAGCTCGCGATCACGAGCGGGACGCCGCAGACGGGCGGCCCCGGCCGCCTGACCTGCTCCGGCGGGACCGCGACGACCGTCCAGGACGGCGTCGCGCAGTTCTACGGCTGCTCGATCGACACGCCCGGGACCGCCTACCAGCTCACCGCGTCGACGGTCAGCTGGGGCTCTACCCAGATCCTCTACGACCAGAGCCTCCCCTTCGACATCACCGGCGGCAGCTTCGCGACCTCCGTCCGCTTCACGACGCAGCCGCTCGGCGCGGTCTCGGGCGGCACGACGCCGTCGGCGCCGTCGGGCACGCCGTGGCAGATCCAGCCGACGGTCGCCGTCATCAACTCCTCGGGCAAGGTCGTGAGCAACGACTACTCATCGGTGGTCAACCTGTCGATCGACCCGTCGTCGACGGCGGGCGGACAGCTCTACTGCGCATCCGGCACCGCCGTCCAGGTGAGCGCCGGCTACGCGTACTTCGCTGGGTGCCAGATCGTGGGGTCGGGACTCGGCTACCGGCTCAGCGCGACGGCCCAGACGGTCTACGGCACCGTCGGTCCGACCACGAGCCTGCCGTTCAACATCACGGCCGCGGCGTCGGCGCTCGACCTCCAGCCGTCGGCCTTCAGCATCAAGCCCGGCACGCCGATGACCTTCACGGCGACGCTCTCCGGCCAGGGCGCCGGCGGACAGACGATCACCTTCCAGGGCACGAACGCGCTCCACCCGGAGATGACGACATTCGGCACGGCCGTGACGAACGCCTCGGGCGTCGCCACGCTCACGACACCGCCCGTGAACTTCAGCGCCACGGTGCAGGCCGTCTTCGCCGGGAACGGCTCGCTCGCGCCCGCGACGAGCTCGCCCGACACGATCGGCGTCGTCGCCCAGCTGACGATCTCGCCCTCCGGGACGAACAGCGCGAAGAAGGGCTCCTCTGTCACGTACACCGCGACGCTCAAGCCCGATCCGGGCCAGGGTCAGCGGGTCCAGTTCCTCATCTACCAGTACGTCGACGGCGCATGGGTCTACAACAACCAGCGCACGTACTTCACGGACGGCAACTCGCAGGTGAAGCTGACCTGGAAGTGGGCGACGTCCGGCAAGTGGTACGTCCGCGCCTTCGCGCCGACGAACGCCTACTACACCCAGGGCTACTCGCCCACCTCGATCGTCAACGTCAAGTAGCCGACGGGCGCCCGGCGGGTCGACCGCCCGGCCGCCGACCGGCGAGACGCCACAGACGCGAAGGGGCGGGGCCGCGAGGCCCCGCCCCTTCGCCGTGCCACCGGGCCGATCCGCGTCCCCGTCAGGACATCCCCGCGAGGCTTGCGACGACGAGGACGAGCGAGAGGACGATGAGGAGCACCGTCACGATCCAGCCGATCGCGTTGATGATCCGCCCGTTCGCGAGGTCGCCCATGACCCGTCGATCCCGGGCGAGCAGCATGACGAAGACCAGGATGAACGGGAGGAGGATCCCGTTGAGCACCTGGGCGAGGAACATGACCGTGATGAGCGGGAGCCCGGGAATGAGGACGAAGAGCGCCGAGAACCCGATGATGAACGCGAGGATCCCGTAGAAGGCGGGCGCCTCGCGCCAGCGGCGGTCGATCCCGGACTCCCACCCGAACGCCTCGGTCGCGGTGTACGCGCTCGCGAGCGGCACGACGCCGAGGCCGAGCAGCGAAGCGGCGAGCAGGCCGAGCCCGAAGATCCACGTCGCGGCCTCGCCGACCAGGGGCCCGAGGGCATCCGCGGCCTGGCCCGCGTCCGTGATGTTCGTGATCCCGTTGGACCAGAGCGTGGCGGCGCACGCGACGACGATGAACGCCGCGACGACGTTCGTGATGAGGGTCCCGATCCCCACGTCCACCCGCTCGGCCGTCAGATCCTCGGGCCCGAGGCGCTTGTCCACGACGTACGCCTGGATGAACGCCTGCCCCCACGGCGTGATCGTCGTGCCGACGGTGCCGACGACCGCGAGCCAGTACGCGCCCGACGACTGGAGCTGCGGGACGACGAGGGAGTGGAGGGCCACCGACCAGTCCGGGTGCGCGAGGTATGCCGAGACGGCGTACGCGAGCGAGATCCCGACGCCCACCACGACGAAGAAGTACTGGACCTTGCCGTAGCTGCCGCGGCTGATGAGGAGGACGACCGCGACCGCGGCGAGGATCGTCGCGACCGGGAGCGGGACGCCGAAGAGCCCGAGCGCGGTCCCGATCCCCGCGAACTCGCTGATGATCGAGCCCTGGTTGGCGATCAGCATCAGCCCGGCCGCGAACGTGGCCCAGCGGACGCCGAACCGCTCGCGGACCAGCCCGGTGAACCCCTGGCCGGTCGCGATCCCGAGGCGCGCGCCCATCTCCTGCGTGAAGAAGAGGGCGATCTGGCTCGCGAGGATCACCCAGAGGAGGGTGTAGCCGAACCGCGCTCCCGCGAGCGAGTACGTCGTGATCCCGCCCGCGTCGTTGTCGGCGAACCCCGCCACGATGCCCGGGCCGAGGACGGCGAGGGACGCGGCGAATCGCATCCGCCACCGCGGGATCGCGACCGGCCGGCGGACCGCCACGCGCCGCCGACGGCGCGGGCCGACCGTGGCAGCCGCCGCCGACGCCTCCCCGTTCCGAGCCGTCGCCGTCGTCCCCGGGACCTCGCCCGGGTCCGCCCGGCGGGACGTCACCGGCCGACCTCGCTGCGCGCGAAGACCTTCGGGATCCGCTTCTTCCAGGCGGTCGGCAGGACGGTGTCGATCGCGTCGTCGACGGTGACGATCCCCTGGAGGACCCCGTCCCCATCGACGACCGGCACGGCGAGGAGGTTATAGCGCGCGACGACGTGCGCCACCTCCTCCTGGTCGGCGAGGACATCCACCGCCACCGGCTCGTCGTGCATGACGTCGCGGATGGGGGTGGACGGCTTCGCGACGATCAGG
>JAKAJU010000190.1 GCA_021813655.1 Chloroflexota bacterium
CGGCGTTGCGGCCACGCGCCTCTGTGAGATCGGCGACGGCCGCGGCCGCGAGCGCCGCCGTGGCGGCCTCGTCCGCGCGCGCGACGTCAGCGCGCAGCCCGGCGGCGCTCGTGCCAGGCCGAGCCGTGACGCGGAGGACGCCCGGAACCTCGACCGCGATCCCGTCGCCGATCGGGCGCGTCGCCTCGGCGCCGGGCGCGAGTCGAACCGCGACGCCGTCCACGGTCAGGTCGACGGGGCCGAGCGCGTGGATCGCGACCTCTCCAGCGCCACCCTCGAGCCGGGCGCGGGCGAGCGCCGCGGCGTGGACGGCCTTCTCGAGCGCGTCGAGGACCTTGTCCGTGACCGGATTGGTCTCCACCGACGCCTCCGCCATCCGGCCGTCCTCGGCGAGGCGATCGAGGCTCTCCTTGCGCGATCGGAGCCGGGCCAGCTCGGCTGCCTCCCGGATGGCGTCGGCGTCTGCGCGCCGGATCGAGAGGACCCGGCCGGCACGGTCGCGCCGCGTCCGTGCCTCGGCGAGCCGTGCGACGGCCGCCTGGAGATCCGCGACGAGCGCCGCGTGCCTCTCCGCGTCGACGGCACCGGCGGTCGCGAGTGCGTCGCGCTCCTGCTCCGCGGCCGCGAGGCTCGCGACGAGCGTTCGGCGCGCCTCGGCCGCGGCCGAGGCGGTGACGGCCCGAGCGGCGGCCGCGTCATGCGCGGCCTTCGCCTCGCGGGTCGCACCCGCGAGACGCTCGACCTCGGCCAGGCGTGCGTCGCGCTCCCTGACCGTCACCTCCTGGGAAGCGAGGGTCTCGTGCATCCCGTCGAGCTCGGCCGCGACGCGCGCGAGCCGGTCGGCGTCGGCCTCGACGGCGTCACGATCGGCACGCAGCCGGGCGACGGCATGGGTGGCCGCGCGGACGGCAGCCTCCGGTCCGTCGAAGACGTCCTTCTCCCTGCCCGTCGGCGTGTAGTAGCGGCCGAACTCGGCCTCCGCCCGATCGAGCAGGCCGCCATCCTCGGCCGGAGACGCCCCGCCCGCTGCACGCTCGAGCGCGGCTCCGAGCGACCCTGTCGCCTGGACCGACGCCTGCCGCACATCCCGGCCCTGGAGGAGCCGGAGCGCCGCCCAGAGGCTCATGTCGGCGTTCGCCGCGAGGATCTCCCGCGCCCGGTCGTGCGCCTGGTCGCCCGCGAGCGTCTCCGGACGAGGGGATCGAACGACGAGCCGCGTCTCGCCGGCAGCGCCGGAGCCCCACCGCTTCGCGTACGTCAGGTCGTGCGGACCCACGGCCATGTCGACCTCCACCGCGGGCGAGCGCGTGGACCCGACCGGGCGGACCGAGGCGATCGCGCGGTGGCACGACGAGTGCTTGTACTCGAGCAGGAGATCCAGCGCCTCGGCGATGCTCGACTTGCCGGACTCGTTGGGGCCTTCGACGACGGTCACCCCCGTGTCGGCGAACGTGAGCTCGCGGTCCGAGACGCCGCGGAAGTCCGTCAGCCGGATCCGGCGGATCCGCAGTCCGCTCACCCGGCTCTCCCCGCGAGCCGGACGAAGAGGCCGAGCGCGTCGCGCGCGGTGTCGCAGTCGGGCCCTCCGGTGGCGACCCGGGCACGAAGGTCCGCGAGCGCGTCGGCTGCGTAGCCGGACAGGTCGAGATCGGCGAAGTCCGCGTCATCGGGGATGATCGCGAGGTCCGTGTGGCGCTCCCACTCCTCGATCGCGGCGAACCGGTCCCGCTCCCGCGCGAGGATCTCGTCGAGGCGGACCTTCTCGCGGAGGGCGACCGTCCCGACGAAGGTGACCTTCACGATCGTCCGCTCCTTCGCCGGGAGCCCCTGGAGCCAGCGCTCGAGCGCATCGAGGTCGGCCGGGCCATCGAGGCGGTGCTCCTCGCGGACGAACCGCCACGTCCCCACCGGGAGCCGCGTCACGGTGCTCGTGGCTGCGGCGGCCGTCGGCGTCCCCGCGTCCTGCTCGTCGATCTCGACGAGCAGGACGTTCCCGGGATCCGTCTCCACGTACGCGGTCGGCTCGGGGGTGCCCGCGTACCACACCCGGCCGGCGGCGCCCACCTCCGTGGTCGAGTGTCGGTCGCCGAGGGCGACGAACGCGAGGCGCCCGTCGGCGATCGCCGCCTCGACCGGAGCGAGGCGGATCCGCGTCTCCTCGTCCGGCTCCTCGCCGACGGGCATGACGGCGTCGACGATCCCGTGCCCGACGAGGACGCGCGTCACGCCCGGGGCGGGCGCGAGGGTCGCGTACCCCCGCTCGAGCGGGTCGCCGAGCGACCGCTTCGTCATGCGCGGCGCGCCGACGATCTCGAGCCCGGGGCGGCCGTGGATCCGGAGCGGGTCCGTCCCCGTGATGACGACGACGCGCGGCGGGACGTTCGCCCGGAACGTCGGCTGGAGGAAGACGCTCGTCGCATCGAGCGGCTCGTGGTTCCCCGGCAGGAGGAAGACCGGCAGGTCGATCGTCGCGAGCGCCTCACAGGCGCGGAGGACGGTCTGGCGCGTGACCTGGTTCGTCTCGAAGACGTCGCCGGCGACGACGACGAACTCGGCACCACGCTCGCGCGCGAGCCCGCCGATCCGGGCGATCGCGTCGAGCCGCGCCTGGGCATACCGGGCCTGCGCCTCCCCGGCGAGGAAATGGCGCGTCATCCCGAGCTGCCAGTCCGCGGTGTGGATGAAGCGGACCGTCACGACCCGGGTTCCCGATGGCGGTTCGGGCAGAGGCGCGCGTAGTCGCAGCGCTCGCACGTCCGGAACGAGGGGGTCGCGGCGAAGTCGCCCGCCCGGATCCTCGCCGCCGTCGCGAGCAGGCGCCCACGGAACTCGTCGAGCTGCTCGTCGGTCCGGGTCGTCGTGAGCGCGCGGTCCTCGTCGACGAAGTAGAGCGTGAGCCGGGACGGCTTCTGGAGCGGATCGCCGGTCTCGGGATCGGAGACGGCTCCCTCGCGCAGCGCGAGCGCGTAGAGCGAGAGCTGGTCGTCTCGGTCGACGTCCGCCTGGGAGCGCGCGTGGCCCGTCTTGTAGTCGATGATCTCGACCGATCCGTCCGGCAGGCGATCGATCCGGTCGATCTGGCCGACGAGCGAGACCGGCTCGCCGAACGCCGCGCCATCGAGCCGCATGATGAAGTCGGCCTCGACGCGGATGGCGGTGGCCGGATTCCGCAGCTCGCGGTCGTAGAACCGCGCGAGCGTGCTCGGGATCCGCGCCTCGTACATCTTCGCGCGGCCCTCGTCACCGAGGAGGGTGGGATCCCAGGCGCGGTCGAAGGCGCCGCGCAGGTCGTCGATGCCCGGCGGCGGCTCCCCGGACGCGGCGGCCGCGCGCTTCGCGGTGACGAAGTCCTCGAACGCTTTGTGGACGGCCGACCCGAAGGTGAAGTAGCCGCGCTCACGGACGATCGGGACGCGGTAGACCCTCTCGAACGCGTACCGAAGCGGGCACTCGCGGTACGTGTTGAGCTGCGAGTGGCTGAAGGCGCTCGGCAGCGGTGCGAGCTCGAGAAGGATGCGGCCGGCAGGATCGTGCCGCGAGAGGACGCGGAGCGTGAGCGGGTCCACGCCGTTGCGACGCTGCTCGTCGGCGACGCCGGCAGCCTCATCGGCCACCGCGACGAGCTCGCGGACGATGGCGTCGCGCGCCGCGGTGTCGTCCGGTGCGACCGATTCGAGCGCCCCGATGAGCTCGACCGCCCGCCGACGGAGCGCGAACCGTCGCTCGAATGCCGCGGGCACGGGCATCCGGCGGAGGAGCCACGCCTGGGCGGCGGCTGTCGCGACGGCGAGGTCCTCGGAGATCGCGGCATCGAGATCGGGCGCCGCCACCGCACCGCCGGTCGCGGCTGCCTCCGCACCGCCGGTCGCGGCTGCCTCCGCACCGCCGGTCGCGGCTGCGCTCGAACGGGGCACTGCGGTCGCCCCGAGCATGGCGGATCGCGGTGCCTCCTCGCCGCCCTCGTCGACGTCGGCCTCGTCCGGGACGGCGACCTCGGCGGGCGCGACGATCGTCACGACGACGTCGTCCGGTCCGTCGCCCCACCGCGCGATGGTCGGGCCGGGCCCGCCGTGGATCGCCGGGTCCGTCGCGACTCCGCCCTCGGGCGCCACCTCCGCCACGAAGCGGCTCGGCCGTCCGTTCCCGTCGAGCGCCGAGAGGACGAGGCGGCGTCGCGCACGGGTCATCGCGACGAAGAGGAGGCGGCGCTCCTCGGCGATCGCGAACTCGGAGGGCGGGGCCTGGCGGAGCAGCTCCACCGGGATCGGCAGCGCCGTCCCGCGATTCGACGGGAACCTTCCCTCGACGAGGCGCGGCACGATGACGGCCTCGTACTCGAGACCCTTCGCCTGGTAGACGGTCATGAGCTGGACGCCGTCGGCATCCCCGACGTCAGGCGGCTCCTGGTCCACGTCGCCGGCCATCTGCTGGTAGACGTCCAGGTAGGCGACGAAGTCCGCGAGCGAACCCGCGGGCCGCGCGCGCTGCCAGTCGGCGACGAAGCGCATGAAGCGCGCGATCGCGAGCGCGCTCCGCTGCGCGTCGGGGGTCCCGACCGCGACGAGGTCGGTCAGGGCGTGCGTGCGGACGAGGTACTCGTCGAGGAGGGTGAGCGGGCCCTCGCGGTTGGCGCGCGCGGAAAGGTCGCCCAGGGTGTCGAAGACCCGCGCGAGCTTGGCGCGGAGACCCGCGTCCACCTGCTCGCGATGGCTCCTCGGGAGCGGCGGCACGGTCTCCCCGTTCGCGGGCGCAGGGCCGTTCGCGGGCGTAGCGCCGTTCGCGGGCGCGCCGCCGGCGTCAGCTCGCTCGGGTGTGACGGGGGGCGGACCGTCGACGCGGATGACGCCCTCGGCGAGGATCTGCCGCGCCGCGACGAAGACCGGGCGGCGATCGAAGGACGCGGCGCGGGTGACGCGGAGGATCTCGACCGCATCGAGCCGCCACGGGGCGGCAGAGAGGACGCGGGCGAAGCTCACGGAATCCTCGGGATCCGCGATCGTCCGGAGCGCGGCCTCCAGATCCCGGATGTCCTGCTGGAGGAAGAGCCCGGCCCCGCCGATGACGACGTGCGGGATCCCCGCATGACGGAGCCGGTCGAGGATCTGGTCCCGGTGGGCGTGTGCGCGGTAGAGGACGGCGATGTCGCCCCATCGCTTCGGCCGGGTGCGACCGTTCGGGAGCTCGATCTCGTCGGGGAGCCACGCGAAGATCTCGCGGATGCGCCCGACCACCGTCTCGGCCTCGTCGTCCTCTCCCGGGTCGAGGATCACCTCGACCGGATCCCCCGGAGGGAAGCTCGGACGCAGGGGGCCGTCCCCGGCCTTGAGGCGCTCCGGGTTCACGGCGATGAGGCGCGACGCGGCGGAGAGGATCCGGCCGGCGGATCGCCGGTTGAGCATGAGCGGGCGCCGGGCGACCGGCGGTGTGGGCCGGTCCGGCGCGAAGGCGGGCGGCCGTGAGAACAGCTCCTCGAACTGGCGGAATGCGGCGAAGCTCGCGCCGCGGAACCGGTAGATCGACTGGTCGTCGTCGCCCACGACCACGACGTCGTCGGGACGGTCGGGAGCTCGACCGACGAGCTCGACGAGCCGGATCTGGGCGATGTTCGCGTCCTGGAACTCGTCGACGAGGATGTGGCGATACCGGCGCTGGAGGCGGCGCAGGATGTTCGGCCGATCCTCGAGCAGTCGGATCGCCGCAGCGACCTGCTCGCCGAAATCGAGCGCACCTCGTCGGACGATCTCCTCCTGGTACGCCGCGTAGACCTGCGCCTCCTCCGTGACCCGGAGGACCTCGAGCGCCTCGGCGTCCCGGATGAGCGTCGGCACGAGCGCGCCGACCCGGGCCCGCTGCTCCGCGGTGAGGTCATGGTCGTGGCCGGCCACGCCGTCGCCGCGGACGACGCGTCGCGCCACCCTGCGGGCCTCGCGCTCGAGGGCGTCGCCGCCGAGGGCGAGACGGACGTCCCGCGCGTCGCGGATCATCCCGCGCTCGACGAGCGATCCGATCGACGCCTCGAACGAGCCGGGACCGTGGGCGTCCTCGAACGCGGCGCGCTGCACGTCGGCGAACGCGGCGTACGCCTCCGGCGTGACGAGCTCGTCCTTGGCCCGCGCGATGAGGTCCGCGAACGCCCCGACGGCCCGTGACGGGTCGTCGCCCCAGATGTGGTAGCGCAGGTCGAGGCGCGGCCGGATGTCGAGCAGGAGAAGCCGCTGGCCCACGCCGTCGAGGGTCTCGGCCTCGTCGGGAAGACCCGCCTCGGCCGCGTTGTCGCGAAGAAGGCCGTAGCCGAACGTGTGGAAGTTCGCGATCGTCATCCGGCCCGCGCGCTCGACGCCGAGCCGGCGGCCGAGCCTCTCCCCGAGCTCGCGCGCGGCCTTCACGTTGTACGTGAGGACGAGGACGTTCTCCGGCTCGAGATCGGGCTGCGTCTCGAGCAGCCACCTGGCGCGCTCGACGATGACGGTCGTCTTGCCGGTCCCGGCGCCGGCGAGGACCATGAGCGGCCCGCCCGCCCACTCGACGATCTCGCGCTGCTCGGCGGTCAGCTGCATGAGGCGGGGCTGGGGTGTCGGGATGCTCATCGGACGCGGTCCCATCGCGTCGAGCACGCGAGGATCGCGTCGCGCAGCGTCCTGCACGGCCGGCCGGAGACCAGGTCCTCCGATGATCGCTCGCCGCCACGGACTCCATCGCCCGTCGTGCCGGTGGGTTCCACGGACGTCCCCGCGTTCGGGGCCGCCGTCCGGCGACCCGCACCGCGATTGAGGGTACCGCGCAGGGATCTCCGGCGGATCGCCCGCGGCGCGGCTCCGACCACGCCTCCGACCCGTCGCCTGCGTGCGCGGATGGCGCGGGACGGCCGGCTGCCCCCGGCGCCGGCCGTCCCGCATCGGGCCCGGTCGCGCCCGAGGTCGCGGCGTCCGCGAGGGCGGGCGACGACGCGGGTGGGATCGGTCACGAGACGAGACTGCGCCGGCGTCGTGTCAGGTCGTGTGGCACGCACCCGCGCGTTCAGACGCCGGCCTGGGCCTTCACCCTTCCGGCGGCGATCGCCGCCTCGAGCGCGCACCGGTCACGCTCCGTCTGGTCCGCGTAGGCGGTCGCGAACGCCGTGACGCTCTTCTCGAACGCGGTCCCGGATCCCAGGTATCCCGCGATCGTCACGGGATCGCCCGAGCGGGCGTGGGCCCGCGCGAGCGCCGCGCCGCAGAGTCGCGCGTACGCGTCGAGATCCGCCGGCCGCATCGCGGTAATGTCGAAGCTGCCCTTCCAGTCCCGCAGCTGGCGCCAGTAGTAGGCGTGGCCCTCGGCGTCTCGACCCCACCCGAGGAAGGAGTCCGACGCGGCCTGCATGATCCGCTGGCCCGCCACGACGCGCTCCCCGTGCGTCCGCAGGCGGCTCTTGCCGACGAACCGCTCGAGGACCGAGGCCTGCGCCTCCTTCACCTGGAGGAAGAGCGGGTCGTCGCGACCCGCCGTGAGGTACACGACGAAGCAGCGGGTCCCGACCGAGCCCACGCCGACGACCTTCAGTGCGACATCGGCGAGGCGGTACCGGCCGAGGAGGGCGCGTCGGTCGCTGAGCAGCGTCCGGCGATACGCCTCCCACCGACTCGCGAGACGATCGACGCTGACGAGGTCCGGCCGATGCACGATGAGGGGCGCCGAATCCGCGATGCGCACCTCTCCGGTGGCCTCGTCGACGAGGAGGTCGAGCGCGCGCGTCGCGTCCCGCGCGATGGCGTGCGAGACGACCGCCTCGAGCATCCGCGCAGCGGGGCCGTGCGCCGCGGCCGCGATCTCGGCCTCGTCGATGCGCGCGTACCAGACGTCGAGGGTCCGCATCGCGGCCATCCGCCGCATCATCGTCCGGTACGACTCGACAGCTCCGCGGCCGGCGGTCTCGCCTGCGCTCCTCGGGTGCCCCATCGAGCGCGACGCCACGACCGCGCTCGCCGCGAGCCGCTTGACGTCCCACTCGAACGGGCCGGGGAGCGTCTCGTCGAAGTCGTTCACGTCGAAGAGAAGGTCGCGCTCCGGTGACGCGTAGAAGCCGAAGTTCGCGACGTGCGCGTCGCCCGCGAGCTGGACGCGGATCCCGGAGACGGGTGTGGCGGCGAGGTCGGCGGCCATGACGAGAGCGGCGCCGCGGAGGAACGCGAACGGCGACGCGACCATCCGCCCGTACCGGATCGGCACCAGGTCGGGAACGCGAGAGGCCGCCTGCTCCTCGAGAAGAGCGATCGGGTCGGGCCGATCCGCGGCCGTCCTCCACGCCCCATGGGCCTCGCGGGGAACACGGTCGCGAAGAGCGCGTCCGGCGTCGTACCGGGCGGTTCGCTGCGCGTCCGAGCGGAGATCGAAGAGCGCCGGAGGCGGGGGCCGGAACGGGCGGATGGCCTTGCTCACCCTCGCACCATACAGGGCGCCTGCCGGTCGGGAGCTGGCGGGCGGCAGGAAGAGGACGGGCGGGCGGCGGAGCGACGGTCCGCCGCCGCCGTGGGATCGACGGCCGGATCGACCGGCCGTCGAGATGCGTTGAGGATGCCGGCGAGCACGTGACGCGCCGGCACCGATCGATCAGACGGGCGCGGTCCCGACGCAGAGCACGTACGTGTAGACGTCGTGCGGCGACAGGTCGATGTTCGTGACGTCGACCTGCCAGGAGGTGTTCAGGCCACCGCCGGGCGTGTCGGCGGTGACAACGAGGACGAGGTTCAGGCTGCTGTCGAACCAGTAGCCTCCGCCGACGGCGAGCTCGCCGCCCGGGCAGAAGGTCGAGATCGCCAACGAGGAGCTGACCCCGACGGCGTTGGCCTGGGCGAACCGGAACACCGAGGTCGGCCCTGCGGGGCCCGTGGGGCCCGGTGTCGCCGGTGAGCCCGGTCGCGCCGGTCGGTCCCGTCGGTCCCATCGGGCCGGGGACCCCTGCCGCGTTGATCGGGACGAGCCTCCCGCCGCCCGGCAGGCGGCACTGGTTGGCGTCGGTGATCCGGACGTTGCCGTAGTTGTCGAAGCACGCGTAGAGCATCGTCGGGGTGGACGCGGCGAGCGTGCCCCCCGCACCGATCCCGAGGATCGCGATCGCCGCGGCGATCACCCCGGCCGGCGCAGGACCCCCGCGGAGCTCCCATCTGACCGGGGGAACCTCATGCGCACCGGCCTGGGCACGTGCCATGCGACACGGGCGAACGGTTCAGACGCACCACCCTCGACGCAGTACCTCGGTCGCTGCCGGGGGCTCGAGGCGGTACATGGCACCGGCTCGAGTCGTCCCGCCACGGGGCAGTCCGCCTCGGCGGCGCCACCGAGGCCCGGCTCTCGCCGGGCACGGGACCGGTCGGACGCGCTACGCTCGGCCCATGGCCCGCGTGAACGTCGCGACGCAGCTCCGGGTCCTCGTCTGCGGCGAGACGGCGCGGGGTGACGACGCCGTCGCGCTCACCGCCGTGGAGGCATTGCCCACCGAGGTCCTGGCCCGCGTGATCATCGTGCGATGCGGGCAGCTCGAGGTGGGGCACCTGCTCGACGTCCCGGATGGCGCAGCGTGCGTGGTCATCGACGCGGCGGTGGGCGTCGCGCCCGGAGAGATCGTGGCGATCCCGCTGGACGCCATCGCCGCGCGAGGCGGGACGCCGGGGCCCCGCTCATCGCACACGCTCCCTCCCGACGAGGCGATCCGACTCGCAGCGGCCCTCCGGGGCCGCCCTCCCGAGGGCGTCTTCGTCGGCATCGGTGGGTCCGACTTCCGGCTGGGTGCCGGGCTCTCGCCGGCCGTCCGGTCCGCCCTCCCGGCGTTCGTCGATCGGCTCGCGTCGGAGATCGTGCGACTCGCCCCTGGCTTGCGTCCGCATCCCATCGACGATCCGGGCGCCTGACGCGGCCCGCCGTGGCCGATCGCCGCCACCCGCCCGGCCGACGCGCGTGAGCCGCTCCGGCGACGGACGTCGGAACGGCCCGCGGATGGTCCGGACCAGTCGGGCCGACGGGCATCGCCCCCGGCGTCGTTCGGCCCTCCCCGCCCGGCCGGCGTGCCCGTAGGCTCCGGGGCATGGGAGACACGGCGGCGCTCGTCGCGGCGCTCAACGCGACCTGGTTCGGTTCGGGACTTCCGCCGAGCGCGCAGACACGCCTCGCGGACATGGGGAGGCTGGAGACCTACCCCGGCGGCAGGGAGCTCCTGACCGAGGGCGAGGTCGCCGAGGAGGTCGGCATCGTCCTCGAGGGTCGGATCGCGCTCCGAACGCTCGTGCCCGAGCGCGGGATGGTCACGATCCTCACGATCGAGCCCGGCGACGTCTGGGGCTGGTCCGCGATCGTGCCCCCGTACCGCGGCACGTCCACCGTCGTGACGATCGAGCCGGTCACGTCGATCGTCTTCGAGGGGGCGGCCCTCCGGATCGCGCTGCGCGAGGACAGCAAGCTCGCACAGGTCCTCTACCCGCGGATCCTCGTGGCGGTCTCGCGCCGCCTCGCAGCGTCGCGGCTCCAGCTCCTCGACCTCTTCGCGCGCGACGCGACGGCCGGGGCCTGACGACCGGCCGGAGGTCGCGCACATGATGACGATCGAAGTAACGCGCCCCGAGCGGACCACCACGGCCGGACGCTGGTACCTGGAACGGGCCGGGCTCGACGCGCTCGTGGCCGCGCTGCGCGAGGACGGGCGCACCGTCATCGGCCCGACGGTCGCGGACGGCGCCGTCGTCTTGGCCGAGATCCACTCCTCCGCGGAGATGCCCCACGCCGTCGGCGACGTCCAGGGACCCGGGCGCTACCGGTTGACGAAGCGCGACGACGCGCGCGTGTTCGGCTACGTCGTGGGCCCCACGAGCTGGAAGCGCTGGGTCTTCCCGCCTGACGTCGAGCTGAGCACCGGTCGGCGGACCGGGCATCGCGTGGAGTTCGCCCCGACGGCGTCGCACCCGACGAAGCTCGCCTTCGTCGGCGTGCGCGCGTGCGAGCTTGCGGCATTCGGCGTCCAGGACCGGGTGCTCGATGCGGGGCCGTTCCGCGACGCGGACTATGCGGCGCGGAGGGAATCGGCCTTCGTCGTCGCCGTCCAGTGCACGACGGCCGAGCTGACATGCTTCTGCACGTCGATGGGCACGGGCCCGGAGGTCGAGCACGGCTTCGACATCGCCCTGACCGAGCTCGACGAGGGCTTCCTCCTCGACGTCGGCTCCCCCGCCGGCCAGGAGCTGGTGGACGGGAAGCTCGCGAGCGCTCTCCGTCCCGCGACGCCCGTCGAGGTCTACACGGCGGCCGCGGACGTGGCCGCCACCCGCGCCCGTATCGGCGACCCGCTTCCCACGGCAGGCCTGCACGACCGCCTTCTCGCTCAGCTCGACAACCCGCGGTGGGCCCAGGTCGCTGAGCGGTGCATCACGTGCGGGAACTGCACGCTCGCCTGCCCCACGTGCTTCTGCACGAGCGTGATCCAGAAGACGGACATGGAGGGTATCGCCGCGACGAACGAGCGGGCGTGGGACAGCTGCTTCAGCCCGGGCTTCGCACGGGTCGCCGGCGGCTCGTTCCGCAGCCGGCCCCGCGACCGCTACCGCCAGTGGCTCACGCACAAGTTCGGGACATGGTGGGACCAGTTCGGGACCACCGGGTGCGTCGGCTGCGGCCGGTGCATCACGTGGTGCCCGGTGGGGATCGACGTGCGCGAGGAGCTCATGGCGATCGCCCCGCCGGTCGCGCTCTCGCCCGAGCCGATCCGCGTCGAGCCCGTCGCCGCGAGCTTCAACGACTTCGTCGTCGCGCAGGTCGTGGCGACCCGCCAGGAGACCGCCGACACGGTGACGCTGACGCTTGCGGGGGCCGACCCGGCGTTCAGCAAGGGCAACCTCGGGCAGTTCGCGATGGTCGCGATCCCCGGCTTCCCGCCCCTGCCGATCTCGATCAGCCGCTTCACGGTGGACGGGATCGAGCTGACGATCCGCGGCGCCGGCCCGGCGACGAAGGCGATGACGGCCCTCAAGGTGGGCGATCAGCTCGGCCTCCGCGGCCCGCTCGGCAACAACTGGCCGATCGAGCGCGCCGTCGGCCGCGACCTCGTGATCGTCAGCGGCGGGATCGGCCTCGCCCCGCTGCGCCCGGTCATCCACGCGCTCGCCGCGGATCGTCGTCGTTTCGGGGACGTCCGCCTCTACTACGGCGCCCGGACCCCGGCCGACATCCTCTACCGCGAGGAGATGGAGCGCTGGGCCTCGCGGGGCGGCATCGAGGTCCACCTGACGGTGGACCGGGCCGGCCCCGAATGGGAGGGTCGCGTCGGCGTCGTCACCCAGCTCTTCGACCAGGCCACCTGGGAAGGAGCGAACGCCATCGCCTTCGTCTGCGGACCGGAACGGATGATGCAGGCCACCGCGAACACCCTCGCCGGCCGTGGCGTCACCCCGACGCGGATCTTCGTCACGCTGGAGCGGCACATGGAGTGCGGCATCGGCCTCTGCGGCCACTGCCAGATGGGCAAGTACTTCGTCTGTCGCGATGGCCCGGTCTTCTCGCTCCTGCAGCTCGGCGACACGTTCGGCCGGGAGGGCATCTGATGGCTGCCATGGCGCACCCGACCGAGCACGGACACGGCGGCCACGCGCATTCCAACGAGCACGGCCACGCGGCCCGCGGCGGAACGCCGCGTCCGCGCGTGGCCGTGGTGAAGTTCGCGAGCTGCGACGGCTGCCAGCTCACGATCCTCGACCTCGAGGACCTTCTCCTCGAGCTCTCCGAGCACTTCGAGATCGTCGACTTCCCCGAGGCCAGCTCGGCTCGCTCGAACGGCCCGTACGACGTGCTGTTCGTCGAGGGGTCCGTCAGCACCCCGGATCACCTCCGCCGCATCGGGGAGCTGCGCAAGCAGGCCCGCGTCCTCGTGACGATCGGGGCGTGCGCGACCTCCGGCGGGATCCAGGCGCTGCGCAACTGGGCCGACCACGACGCCTACCGCGCGGCCGTCTACCCCACCCCCGAGTTCGTCGAGTCGCTCGCGCGCGCGACGCCGATCGCGGAGCACGTCCCCGTGGACTTCGAGCTGCGCGGCTGCCCCATCAGCCCCGACCAGCTCGTGGAGCTGCTGACCGCCCTCGTGACGGGACGCCGGCCCCAGCTCCGCGACGAGGCCGTCTGCATGGAGTGCAAGCGACGCGGCGTCGTCTGCGTCATGAGCGCGCAGGGCATCGCGTGCCTCGGCCAGGTCACGCAGACCGGCTGCGGCGCGATCTGCCCGCGGATGGGCCGCGGCTGCTACGGCTGCTTCGGCCCGCGCGAGCAGGCGAACGCGGCCGGCCTCGCCCGGTATCTCCAGGCATCGGGGGAGCGCTCCGCGGAGGAGGTCGGCCAGCTGTTCGCCGGCTTCACGGCCTACTCGGAGCCGTTCCGCAGCACGATCACCGACCTCGGCGGGACACGGGGAGCCAGACGGACCGGAGGCGCCGGACACGTCGCGGGCGGCGCGTATCCGCCGCCGGGCGGCGCCGCGACGGGTCGCGCGTCGTACCTCCCCGGACGCCCGCGGATGGAGGGCATCGACGATGACGGCCGCTGAGTCCGGCACCCGCGAGAAGATCTACGAGGTCGACGAGCTCACGCGCGTGGAGGGCGAGGGATCGCTCGTCCTCCACGTGCGGAAGGGCAAGGTGCTCGAGGCGCGCCTCCGGATCTTCGAGGCGCCCCGCTACTTCGAGCAGATCGTCGTCGAGCGGACGCCCGACGAGGTCATCGACATCGTCGCGCGGATCTGCGGGATCTGCCCGGTCGCCTACCAGATGAGCGCGGTCCACGCGTTCGAGGACCTCTTCGGAGTCAAGGTCGACCCGGAGGTCCGGGCGCTCCGCCGCCTCCTCTACTGCGGCGAGTGGATCGAGAGCCACGCGCTCCACATCTATCTCCTGCACCTGCCCGACTTCCTCGGGTACGACTCCGCGATCGCCCTCGCCCACGACGACCGGCCGGCCGTGGAGCGCGGCCTCCGGATGAAGAAGATCGGCAACAGGATCCTCGAGATCCTCGGCGGCCGACCGATCCACCCGGTGAGCGTCCGCGTCGGTGGCTTCAGCCGGGCGCCGCGGCGCGCCGACCTCGAGCCGCTCCGGGCCCCTCTCGCCGCGGCCCTCGAGGATGCGAAGGAGACCGTGAAGCTCGTCGCCGGCCTGACGGCTCCCGAGTTCGAGCGCGAGCCGCGCATGGTCGCCCTCCACCACCCGAAGGAGTACCCGTACAACCACGGGCACATCCAGAGCACGGACGGAGTCGACCTGCGGCCCTCCGACTGGGACCGCGCGTTCCGCGAGGTGCAGGTGGAGGGCTCGATGGCGCTCCACGCCCGCACGAAGGACGGCGCCACGTACCTGCTCGGTCCGGCGTCGCGGATCACCCTCGACGCCGAGCAGCTCCACCCCATCGCCCGCGAGCTCCTCGCCGAGACCGGCATGGCCGACGCGATCCGTACGAACATCTACTGGAGCGTCCTCGCGCGGGCGATCGAGCTCACGCACGCGATCGCAGAGGCGATCGACATCGTCGACGGCTACCGCCCGCCGATCGAGTCGAGGGTCGCCTGGACTCCCAAGAGCGGCGTCGCCGCGTGGTCCACCGAGGCGCCGCGCGGCCTCCTCTTCCACCGGTACGAGATCGACGGCCGCGGGCGCGTCTCCGCGGCGCAGATCGTCCCGCCGACGAGCCAGAACCAGGGCGCGATCGAGGACGACCTCCGCCGCTTCGCCCCCAGGATCATCGACCTCCCCGACGACGAGGCCACCCTCCGTCTCGAGCAGCTGATCCGGAGCTACGACCCGTGCATCAGCTGCGCGACGCACTTCCTCGACGTCCGGATCCTCCGGGACTGACGGGGGCCCGGGCAGCGGTGGGGGCGTTCGACCCGCGGCGTCGGGGGCCGCGGGTCGAACGTTCCGGGGGCCGACGCGGGCGGGCTCTCCGCCCCGCCGCCACGGCGCTGTCGTGGCAGGAGGCCGGGTTCCCTACACCAGGAGCGTGATCGCGACGCCCGCGACGACGAGGGCGGCGGCGGCGAGCGAGGCGGGGTGCGGCCGGACCCCCTCGCGCCACCACTCGTAGCCCAGCGCCCAGAGCGGGGTCGTGGCCACCATCGTCTGCACGACGGCCGGGCTCCCCTGTCCGACCGCCACGATCACGAGGAGGAAGTACGTCGTGATCGCCACCGCGCGGACGACCATCCGGGGCGCCTCACGGAAGTCGACGTCCCGGGGCGGGATCGCGAGCGTGAAGATGATCCCGGCGAGCGCGGTGCGCACGACGTAGGTCTCCACGACCCCGACGCCTCGGTCGGCGAGCAGTTTCGCCGTCATCGTCAGCGTCGCGGTGCCGATGGCGACCCCGACGATCCGGACGATCGACCCGGCCCGTCCGAGAGGGCCGAAGGAGTCGCGCAGCGCGACGACCACGCCTGCGACGACCACCACGGCCGCGACGACCTGGAGGGGATGAAGCGTCCCCGGGAGGAGGAGGCCGGTGAGGATGACCGCCGGAAGGGGTGCGAGCGCGACCGCGGTGAGCTGCGACGACGCGGGACCATGGGCGAGCAGGTCCCAGCCGGTCAGCGCCGTGACGAGCATCGCCGCGACCGCGATGAGGTGGAGGGCGACGACCTCCGGGCTCCACGTCCACGGCGCGAACGGCGCGAACGGGAGGACGAGGGCGCAGTTGATGAGGTAGAGAGGACCGATCATCTGGCGCGCCGGGTAGCGCCGGGTGAAGTCCTTGCTCATGAGCATCCCGGCCGAGTTCGCGAATGCGGCCGCGAGCCCCAGCAGTGCGGCGGTCATCGATTACCCCGGACCGAGCCCCGGCTGCGCCCCGCAGCGCGCGGGGGCCGCGCCGGCCGTGCGGACCTCATGCGACCTCGAGGACCGCGCCGCCCTCTACTTCTCCGGCCGCGAGGCGCGCGAGCGCGATATTCCCGTCGGCGAGCGCGAATCGGTCCACCGTCGTCCGGATCGGGATCGCGGCGGCGAGGGCGAGGAGCTCCTCGGCGTCATGCCGCGTGAAGTTCGAGACCGACCGCAGCGACCGCTCCCACCAGAGGAGGTCGTAGCTGAACGCGGGGATCCCGTCGAGGTGGATCGCATTGATCGCGACGGTGCCGCCCCGGTCCACGGCCCGGAGCGCCGCGACGACGACGTCGCCGACCGGGGCGAACGTCACCGCCGCGTCCAGGAGGGCGGGCGGCGGGTCATCGTACCCGCCCACGGACGCGGCTCCGAGGGCGATCGCCCGTTCGCGCTCGCGCGGCGAGCGGGTCGCGACGTGCACCGCGCAGCCCCAGTGGCGCGCGACCTGGATCGCGATGAGGGCGGAGGCGCCGAAGCCGTACAGCCCCAGGCGGCCGCCCGGCTGGATCCCCGCGATCCGCAGCGCCCGGTAGCCGATCACGCCGCCGCAGAGCAGCGGCGCCGCGTCGACGTCCGCGAACCCGTCGGGGATGCGCAGGGCGGCGTCGGCCCGGACCGCGATCCGCTCCGCGAACCCGCCGTCGCGGTCCCAGCCCGTGAAGACCGCCTGCTCGCAGAGGTTCTCGCGGCCCGCACGGCAGCGGGCGCACGTCCCGCACGAGCCCCCGAACCACCCGACGCCGGCCCGGTCGCCGACGGCCCAGCCGGTCACCCCTCGTCCCACGCTCTCCACGCGCCCGACCGGCTGGTGCCCCGGCACGATCGGCAGCCGTCGCGCCTCGATGTCGCCCTCGGCGATCTGGAGGTCCGTCCGGCAGACGCCGCACGCGGTGACGCGGATCACGACCTCGCCCGGACCGGTGACCGGGTCGGGCAGATCGACGAGCCGGAGAGGTCCGGCCGGCCCGGGCGCCGCCTTGGACGGCCGTTCGACGACGAGCGCGCGCACCGGGGCGTCCCTCAGTCCGGCAGGACCTTGCCGGGGTTCATGATCCCGAGGGGGTCGAGCGCCGCCTTGACCGCGCGCATCGCGCGGACCGCGCCCTCGCCGCGCGTGCGTTCGAGCCAGTCTCGCTTGGCGACCCCGATGCCGTGCTCGCCGGTCACGGTGCCACCGAGCTCGAGCGCGGCCGCGTAGACCCTGTGCCGGGCGTGGTCGATACGGTCGGCCGCGTGGGGATCGTCACGCGGGACGATGAAGGTCGGGTGGAGGTTGCCATCGCCGACATGACCGAAGGTCCCGCCGGGCATCTCCTCCTCGAGGAGGATCCGCTCCACCGCCGCGACGAGCTCCGACATCCGCGACCGCGGGACGGCGACGTCCTCCATCCGGGCGAGGCCGAGTCGCTCGAGCGCCCACCACGCCTGCCGCCGCCCCTGTCGGAGCAGGTCTGCCTCCGCAGGGTCGGTCGAGGCCACGGTGAAGGTCGCACCTGCCTCGACGCAGGCGCGATCGGCGACCGCGATCTCCTCCGCGGCGGCCGCACCCGGGGCGTCGGACTCGACCATGAGCATCGCCGCGGCGGTCGTGTCGAATCCGAAGTGGCCGTACTCCTCGGCCGCGCGGATCGTGAAGCCGTCCATCATCTCGAGCGTGCACGGGACGAGCTTCGCGGCGGTGATCCGCGCGACGGCGTCGCCCGCGTCCCCGAGCGTCGCGAAGAACGCGAGGAGCGTCATCTTGGGCGGCGGCGTGGGGCGCAGCCGGACCGTGACCTCGGTGACGACGCCGAGGGTGCCCTGCGACCCGACGAAGAGCCGGGTGAGGTCGTACCCGGCGACGTCCTTCACGGTCGTCCCGCCGGTCCGGATGAGCGACCCGTCGGCCAGGACGACCTCCAGCGCGAGCACCGACTCGCGCGTGACGCCGTACTTCACGCAACACAGGCCGCCGGCGTTCGTGCCGACGTTGCCGCCGATGGAGCAGGTCTCGTAGCTTGCCGGGTCCGGGGGGTAGAAGAGGCCCTGCGCCGCGACGGCCTGCTTGAAGGTCGCGTTGATCATCCCGGGCTGGACGGTCGCGACGAGGTTCGCCGGGTCGATCGACGTGACGGCGGCCATCTTGCGGAAGGTCAGGGTCACGCCACCGGCGACGGCGGCCGCGCCACCGGAGAGGCCGGTGCCCGCTCCCCGCGGGACGATCGGGACGCGGTAGGCGGCGGCGAGCCCGACGATCTCGGCGACCTCCCCGGCCGTCGAGGGTGCGACGACCGCCAGCGGCATCGGGGGCTCGAGATTCGCGGTCTCGTCGCGGCGGTTCGCGTCGAGAACGGCCGGATCGGTGGCGACAGAGAGGCCCGGAAGCCTGCTGCCCAGGGCGGCGAGGAATGCGGCGCCCCGGCGCGGGTCGGGCGGTGGCGCGGACGGGGTGCGCCCGCCGCCGATCGGCGCGACTGCCGCGGGACCGATCTCGCCCGATCGGGACGAGGCGATCACCCCGCCGCTGGCCGCTCGGTCGCTCACGCACGCACCTCCAGAGACCCCCCGGACGGGCGCCCGCGGCGCGGGCCGCCGGCGGTCAGCGGTCGATGGACCGCCGGCCGATCGCCCACCACGTGCCGCGCAGGAGCACGGCGGCGACGACGATCTTCAGCGCGTCCCCGATGATGAACGGGACGAGCCCGAGCGAGACGGCCTCGCCCAGTGGGACGCCCTGGGAGACCGCGAGCCACGGGATGCCGACCGCGTAGATCGTGGCCGTTCCCAGCGTCATCGCGGCGACTGCGCCGCCCGGCGTCCGGTCCCAGCCGAGCTCCGCGAGGCGGCCGGTGAGGGCGGCGGCGAGGACGAAGCCGACCAGGTAGCCCCCGGTGGGGGCGAGATGGAACCCGCCCTGGAGCGTGGCGAACGTGTCGATCCCCGACGCGTGTCCGGCGTAGACGGGGAGGCCGAGCATCCCGAGCGCGAGGTAGAGGACGGCCGCGGCGACGCCGCGACGGAACCCGAGCGCGCTGCCGACGACGAGGACGCCGAACGTCTGGCCGGTGACCGGGACGGGAGTGCCGGCGATCGGGACGACGACGTTGGCCGAGAGCGCGATGAGGAGCGCGCCGATGATCACGAGTCCGACATGGCGCACGCGGGACGACATCCGCTCGCCCACGCGGACCGGGACCAGGAAGTCGCCGATCGTGATCCCCCGCTCGGCAGCGGGTACCCGGACGAGCCGCGGTGTCGCGATCGTCATCCATCCCTCCGGTGGCCCGGCTCGGGCCGGGTCGCTCTCTCGTGGCCAGTCTAGCAGCCATGCCCCCCGGCATCCGCCCGGGACGGCCTACTCCCCGCGGACGGCGCTGATGATCGAGATGCGGCTCGCGATGCGAGCGGGGTAGGCGGACGCGAGCATCGCGACGGCGACGCCGAGGATCGCCACGACGACGAGCGTGACCCACGGCGCGTCCGCGATCCCGGAGACCCGCGCGCCCTGCGTCACGAGCATCACGAGGCCGACGACGAGGCCGGCCGCGATGCCGAGGACGACGCCGACCACCCCGAGGACCCCGGCCTCGACGAGCACCATCCGCCATGCCTGCGTCCGCGTCAGGCCCGTCGCTCGGAGCACCCCGATCTCGCGGATGCGCTCCATGACATTCATGGCGAGGGTGTTCACGATGCCGAGACCGGCCACGACGATCGCGATGACGGCGATGGCGTCGAAGAGGCCGAAGAGCCGGCCCACGACGCCCTCCGCCTGGGCGCGCACCGCGTCGATGGCCGTGGGCTCGAGCGCGAGCTCACGGGCGGTGGCAGCGACCTCGGCCGAGGCATGTGCCTCGGCGCCGTCCGCGTACCGGATCGCGTAAAAGTCAGCCCCCGCGACGCCGAGGCTGGCGGTGGCGTCGGCCCAGGAGACGAGCGCCGTCTCCGAGCCCGGCCCCGGGAACGTGTGCTCCACGATCCCCGTGACCGCGAGCGGCGTCACGGCGTCCCCGAACCCCACGTTCATCGTGTCGCCGACCGCAAGGCCGAGCCGGTCCGCGAGAGCCCGCGGGAGGATCGTCCTTCCGCCCGCGTCGAGGCCGCCGAGCGCCGCCTGCCGGTCGCCCGCGACGAACGTGAGTCGGCCATCCGCGAGCATGTCCGCGCCCGAGATGGCGGAGGCCGGGACGCGGTACGGCTCGGCGCCCGGCGACGGCTGGACCGCGACGACGAACGAGCCCACCGGCGTGACGCGCGCGACGCCCGGGATGGCGGCGAACGTCTCGGCGATGCCCTCGTCCGGCGCGATCGGGCGGATCGAGGAGACGACGGTGGAGCCGGGCACGACGTCCGTGATCCAGGCGGCGGCCGTCGCCCGGGCGAGCGAGCCGATCGACGCGATCGCCACCACCATGGCGATGCCGATCGCGAGAGCCCCGACCGTGAGCGCCGTGCGGGTGGGGTCGCGCACGAGCGCGCCGCGCGTGAGCCGGACCTCAGTGCGGAAGAACGCCGCGAACGGGAGAGCCGCGAGCCACCCGAGGGGCCGCAGGACGAACGGCGACGCGATCGCGGTGGCGAGCAGGACGAGGTAGACGAGGAGCGGGCCCAGCAGGCGGATGCCGGGTGTCCCGCCGGCAGGGAGGAACGCGATCCCGCCGAGGCCCACGACGAGGGCGACGGCCGCGAGCCACCACAGTCGCGCGCGACCGGCAG
>JAKAJU010000009.1 GCA_021813655.1 Chloroflexota bacterium
CGGAAGCCCGTCAGGTGGGTGCCGCCGTCGACCGTGTTGATGTTGTTCGCGAACGCGAAGACGTTCTCGCTGAAGCTGTCGTTGTACTGGAGCGCGACCTCGATGCGCGTGGTCCCGTCGACGCGATCGACGTAGATCGGGCGCTCGTGAAGGACGTCCTTGTTCCGGTTGAGGTGACGAACGAAGGACATCAGGCCGCCTTCGAAGTAGAAGGAGCGCTCACGATCCTGGCGGACGTCCTCGAGGCGGATCCACAGCCCCTTGTTCAGGTAGGCCGACTCGCGGAGGCGCTGGGAGATCGTGTCGAAGGAGAAGTCGGTCGTCTCGAACATCTCGGGGTCGGCACGGAAGATCGTCGTGGTCCCTCGCCGCTCTCCCTGAGGGCCGACCTTCGTGACTGCCGTCGTGGGCTTTCCGCGGGCGTATTCCTGGGCCCAGACGGCGCCGTCGCGTGCCGACTCGACGCGGAGCCACTCCGACAGCGCGTTCACCACGCTCACGCCGACCCCGTGGAGGCCGCCGGACACCTTGTACCCGCTTCCACCGAACTTGCCGCCCGCATGGAGGACGGTGTGCACGACCTCGAGTGCATCCTTGCCGGTCGCGTGACGCCCGACGGGCACGCCCCGGCCGTCGTCGACGACCCTGACCGAGCCGTCGGCGAGGATCGTCACGTCGATCCTTGCCGCGTAGCCGGCCATCGCCTCGTCGATCGAGTTGTCCACGACCTCCCAGACGAGATGGTGGAGACCCCGGACGTCGGTCGACCCGATGTACATGCCGGGGCGCTTCCGGACGGCCTCCAGCCCTTCGAGGACCTGGATCGCGCTTGCGCCGTATTCGTCCGACGTCGATCGTCGGCGCGTCGAGCGCCCGCGAACCGCCGCCGCGTCACCCGCGCGGTCGCCACCAGGTCGCCGAGCGTTCTCGGTCACGCGGTCCCTCCGACGAGGCGATCGAAGAGCCGTGAAAGCTCCTCGTCGCTGTAGAACTCGATGATGATCCGGCCGCCACGCCGCGACCGGGCGATGCTCACCTTCGTGCCGAGCGCCGAGCGCAGGTCGGCCTCGACCCGCTCGAACTCGGCGTCGACCGGTGCGTCGACCGGCGCGGCCGTTGACGATTCGGCCGGAGGAGCGTCGTCGCGGAGACGACGCACCAGCTCCTCCACCTGCCGGACGGACAGCTCGCGCTCGATGACGACGGCGAGCACTCGGGCCTGGCGGTCGGTCGGCAGGCCCGCGAGTGCGCGTGCGTGACCTTCGGTGATGAGACCGGCCGCGAGAGCTGCCTGGACCTCCGTGTCGAGTTCGAGCAGGCGGAGGCTGTTGGCGATCGTCGGTCGCGCCTTGCCCATTCGCTTCGCGAGCTGCTCCTGGGTGTACCCGAACTCGTCGAGCAGCTGTCGGTAGGCGCGCGCCTCTTCGAGTGGGTCCAGGTCCTCGCGCTGGATGTTCTCCACGAGCGCGAGCTCGAGCTGATCGTGGTCGGCGAGCTCGCGGACAACAGCCGGGATCCGTTCGAGTCCCGCGAGCCGACTCGCGCGCACGCGCCGCTCGCCCGCGACGAGCCGGTAGCCGTCGATCGTCTCGGTCACGAGGATCGGTTGGAGGACGCCGTGCACGGCGATGCTCGCGGCGAGCTCTGCGAGCGAGTCCTCGTCGACGACCGTCCGCGGCTGGTACGGGTTGGGCGCGATCCGGTCGAGGGGGATCTCGGTCGGCGCTTCCACCAGGGAGGGGCGAGTCGGGATGAGCGCGGCCAGACCCCGCCCGAGGCCGCTGGGGTGTCGGTCGCTCTTGCCAATCATGCGAACGCCGCCTCCGTATCCGGGCTCGGCTCTGCCGTCCCGGGTCGACGATCGCGGCGGCGGAGCTCGTCGGCGAGTGCTGCGTACGCGAGAGCGCCGCGCGAATGGGGATCGTGGTCCACCACGGGCCGGCCGTAGGAGGGAGCCTCGGCGAGGCGGACGCTTCTGGGGACGACGGTCGCGAAGACCGCGGCTCCGAGGTGCCGGCGCACCTCGGCTGCGACCTCAGCCGAGAGGTTCGTGCGCCCGTCGAACATCGTAAGGACCACACCCTTGATCGCGAGGTCGGGGTTGAGGTGGTCGCGGACGAGGTTGATCGTGGCGATGAGCTGCGTGAGGCCCTCGAGCGCGTAGTACTCGCACTGGATCGGCACGAGCACAGAGTCGGCCGCCGTCAAGGCGTTGACGGTGAGCAGGCCGAGCGATGGCGGGCAGTCGAGGAGGATGTAGTCGTACGCGGGCGCGGCGGGTGCGAGGAGATGGGCGAGGCGCCGTTCACGCTGCGCGAGGGGTGTGAGTTCCACCTCCGCACCGGCGAGCGAGAGGGACGACGGCACGAGGGACATCCCAGAGACCGCGGTCGGGACGACCAGGTCGGTGATCGCCACGTCGTCGATGACCGCCTCGTAGATCGATCGCTCCGCGCGCGAGCGATCGATCCCAAGGCCGCTCGTGGCGTTGCCCTGAGGGTCGAGGTCGACGATGAGGACGCGGTCGCCGGCGAGCGCGAGATACGCGCCGAGGTTGACGACCGTCGTGGTCTTGCCCACGCCGCCCTTCTGGTTCGCGCAGGCGATCATCTGGCCCACGTCAGGGGGCCTTCGGGGGAAGGGTCACGCTCGGAATCCTACCATCGGAGGCGGGTCGGAGGCTGTCGATCGAGGTGGGCGAGGCTTCATGATGGCGACGCCGGCTCATCTCGTGCTCGCCTCGTGCGTGCCTCGGGCTCGCCGGTGAGCGGGCCGCCCGTGGTCGCGTGATGGCTCGCCCGATGTTTCACGTGAAACACTGCGGCGCGGCCGTGAGCGACATCGCGCTGGCATGCCCACGGCCACGCTGCCACTGACACGGCGACGCCGCCACCTTCGCGCCGCCTGGCCTTGGCCGCTCCGAGCGGACGGGTCGTACGGCCGCCATCTGGGCGAATGTATTTGCGCCCACAACTACCATTGACGGGCGGCCAGGGGTGTGGCGCCGGTGGCCCGGCATCGCGGTGGCTTGGGCCGGCGTCGTGGCTCCTCGGGCCGCTCACGCTCGTCGCGCCGGGCGGCTCACGCTCATCGCGCCGGAGTGCGTCGCCTCGGGCCGCTCACGCTCGTCGCCTCGGGCCGGAGTGCGTTGTCTTCGGGCTGTGCGGCCGTTTGCCCGCTCCGGGGGGCCCTCGTATCATCGAGCCGCCCCGTCCGGCGCTCTGCCTCGCTCGCGCCGGCCGCGGCGCCGCCACGAGAGGTGCGACCGCTCATGAGACTCGCTCTCGCGGCGGTCGCTGCTGTGGTCGCGGCGCTCCTCCAGGCGAGCCTCACTCCCTATGTCTCGATCGGCGACGCGGCGCCCGACCTGGTCCTCGTCGTCGTGCTGCTGTGGGTCTCCTTCGGGGGCCTCGACGGAGCGATGGTCGCGGCGTTCGTGGGAGGCATCACGGTCGACGCGCTCATGGCGCGGCCACTCGGGTCGACCTCGTTCGTTCTCCTGCTCGCTGTCGGCGCCGCGTCGCTCGTCGCGCGCACGGGAGCGCGCAGCCGCATCCCCCTGCTCGTCCTGGCCGCGTTCGTCCTGAGTGTGGCGACAGCGCTCCTGTGGCTCCTCGTGTATGGTGCGCTGGCCGGGCCGGTCCCGGCGTCCGACCCGATGGGGTCGGCCATCCCGGACGCGATCTACACGACCGTGGTGTTCGTCGCCGCGCTCCCGATCGTGATCCTCCTCCGCCGCCGCTTCGGCGAGCAGGAGCGAGTGGCCTGGTGAACGACGCCCTTCTCCCGAACGACGCGGTGCGCTCTCGCCGTCCGATGCGGTTCCTCGCATTCGGCATCGCGATCGCAGTGACCGTCGCGGCGCTCACGACCCGGCTCGTCTTCCTTCAGATCCAGCAGGCGCCGACCTACCAGGCGCTCGCGGAGGCGAACCGGACCGCCGTGGCGTCGATCCCCAGCACGCGCGGGATCGTCTACGACCGCAACAAGAAGATGCTCGTGCGGAACGTGCCTACCTGGGCGGTGAAGATCCGTCCCGCGGACCTTCCGTATCCCCAGCGGGATGCCGTCGTCGCGCGGCTCGCCGAGCTGCTCGACATGAAGCCGTCCGCCATCAACCTGCGGATCGAGGGCAACGTCGGGTCCACCTTCGACCTCGTCCGGATCAAGAGCGACGTCCCCGAATCGACGGCCCGTCTCATCGCCGAGGAGGGCCTCAAGCTCCCGGGCGTCGAGGTCGCCGTCGAGTCGCGGCGCGACTACCTCTACGGGCCGCTCCTCTCTCAGGTGCTCGGGTACACGGGGGCGATCGATGCGACCCAGCTCGCCGACCTCGAGAGCCGGGGATACCTGCCTGACGACATGATCGGCAAGGCTGGCGTGGAGGCGTCCTACGAGAGCGCTCTCCGCGGAACCTACGGGCAGCAGACCGTCGAGCGCGACGCGACCGGGCGGGTGGTCCGGGTCCTCCAGACGACGAGGGACGCACAGCCGGGCGACTCGCTCGTGCTCACGATCGACCTGAAGGAGCAGCAGTACGCGCAGCAGGCACTCGAGTGGGGCCTGAAGAAGGCCGGCGTCCGGCGAGGGGTCTTCGCGGTGATGAACCCGCAGACCGGCGAGATCCTCGCCATGGTCAGCCTGCCCACGTACGACGACAACGACTTCGCCCAGGGCATCTCCGACGCCCAGATGCAGGCGTACCTCGCCGACAAGGACACGCCGTTCGTGAACCACGCCATCGCGGAGCAGTACCCGCCCGGCTCCACGTACAAGCTCGTCACCGGCTCCGGCGCGCTCCAGGACAAGAAGATCACGCCGACCACGCAGATCCTCTCGAAGCCGTACGTCCAGCTCGGCCCCGACAAGTACTGGGAGTGGAACCACCAGGGCTGGGGCCCGCTCAACGTGATCGAGGGCTTCGGGCACTCGAGCGACACGTTCTTCTACCAGGTCGCCTACATGCTCGGCATCGACCGGCTCGCGTACTGGGCGAAGCAGTTCGGCTTCGGCGCGCTGACCGGGATCGACCTCCCGGGCGAGGTCGCAGGGGTCGTCCCGACGAACCAATGGAAGCAGGACACCTTCGGCCAGGCGATCTTCCCCGGGGAGACGATCCAGGCCGGCATCGGGCAGGGCTTCGACGTGGTCACCCCGCTGCAGATGCTCAACGCGTACGCGGCGCTCGCGAACGGCGGGAAGCTCTACCGGCCGCAGGTCGTCCGGGAGATCCGGGCGGCCGACGGGACCGTCGTTCGGCCGTTCGCGACGAAGCTCATCCGCAAGCTCAAGGTCTCCTCGGCGAACCTCCAGGTGATGCGCCTGGCCGCGCGCAACGTCTCGACGAGCCGCCACACGTACAACGTGGTCGACATGCCGATCGTGGTCGCGGGCAAGACGGGGACGGCGGAGTTCGGTGTGAAGGACGCCGAGGGTCGGCTGCCATACCACACGTGGTATGTCGGCTTCGTCTCGAAGAGCGGCGACGTGAGGAAGCCGGATTCCCAGCTCGCCTTCGTGTCCTTCGTCTACGGCGCCAACACGATCGGGAACGCCGCCACGGAGATCGCCAAGTACTACCTGCAGCTACACTTCGGCATCAAGAAGGACTACCGGATCCCGTCGCTCCTCGTGCGCGGGAACTTCTACGGGAACTGATGCGCCGAGTCATGCAGACCGCACCGCACGCCCGACCGGGTCTCGCCTGATGGGGGTCCTGCGCGCCGAGCCGGCGCGCCTCGGGGCCGTCTCCCGCGCCGTGGGGAGCGCGTGGCGGGCCTTCGACTGGCAGCTCTCCGTCTACGCGCTCATGCTCATGACGTTCGGCCTCGTCATGGCGTACAGCAACAGCGCGCAGGACGGATCGTCGCCGCTCGCGTGGGGGTCGACATTCACGCGCGGCATCGTGTGGGCGGTCGTCGCCATCGGCGTCTTCGTGATCGCGACCGTCTTCGACTACAAGTGGCTCAAGACGTTCGCGTGGCCGCTGTACGGGCTGAACCTCGGGCTGCTCGCGCTGTCGCTCTTCATCGGTGACGGCGTGGGCGGCAGCGCGCGCTGGGTCACGATCCCCGTCATCGGGCTCCAGTTCCAGTTCAGCGAGCTCGCGAAGGTCCTCATGATCGTCGTGCTCGCCCGGTACCTGAGCGCACGAGAGTCGCGACTCGACTCGCTCCCGGCGATCCTGGGCGCGGGGATCCTCATGGCGCCGGCGATCGCGCTCGTCATGCTCCAGCCGGACCTGGGAAGCAGCCTCGTCCTCTTCGCGATCCTCGCGGGGATGCTCTTCATGTCGGGCGCGAGCCTCCGCTGGCTCGCCGTCCTCGCCGGCGCGGCGATCGCCTTCGTGCCGATCGCGTGGAACCTCATCCTCCACGACTACCAGAAGGCACGCCTGCTGAGCTTCCTCGATCCGGCCGCGGACCCGCAGGGGTCCGGATACCACCTGCTCCAGTCGCAGATCGCGGTGGCGTCGGGCGGACTCCTGGGCAAGGGCCTGACCAACAGCTCGCAGGGCCAGCTCGACTACCTGCCGGTCCAGACCACGGACTTCGTCTTCGCGATCCTCGGGGAGGAGCTCGGGTTCCTCGGGGCGGTCGTCGTGTTCGCGCTCTTCGTCGCGCTCCTCTGGCGCATCCTCGCCTCCGCCTGGCGCGCCCGCGACCCGTTCGGGACGATGTTCGGGGCCGGCCTCGCCTCGATGATCCTGTTCCAGCTCCTCGTGAACGTGGGGATGGTCATCGGGGTCATGCCGATCACAGGGATCCCTCTCCCGTTCATCACCCATGGCGGCGCCTCGCTCATGACGCTCGCCCTCGGGCTCGGCATCCTGCAGAGCGTCAACCTCAGACAGACGCGGGCGGAGTGGTGAAGGCGGCCCGACGCTGGGCCGCCACGCCGCCACCGCGCCGCCGGCCCTGACCGCCCGATGACCCTCGCGTCCCCGGCCCGGACGGCGGCACCCGTCCCCCCGTCCCTCGCGCGCGAGCGGATCGACGCGGTGCTCTCGCACGTCGAGAAGCCGGCCCGCTACACGGGCGCGGAGTGGAACAGCGTGGCGAAGGACTGGGCAGCCTGCGGCCTCCGGTGGTGCTTCGCCTACCCCGACCTCTACGAGATCGGGATGAGCAACCTCGGGCTCAAGATCCTCTACGAGGTCCTCAACGATCGCGACGGGACGCTCGCGGAGCGGTGCTTCGCTCCGTGGGTGGACCTCCAGGTGGAGCTCGTCGCGCCCGATCTTCCGCTCTGGAGCCTCGAGACCTGCAGGCCCCTCGCGGCGTTCGACGTCCTCGGCTTCTCGCTCGGCTACGAGCTCGTCGCGACGAACCTCCTCTCGATGCTCCGCCTGGGCGGCGTGGGGCTCTCGACGGCCGAGCGCGCCCCCGGCGAGCCACTCGTCGTCGCCGGCGGCACGACGACGCTGAATCCCGAGCCCCTCGCGGAGATCCTCGACGCCGTCGTGCTCGGCGAGGGCGAGGAGGTCGTCCTCGAGATCAGTGCGGCGCTCGAGTCGGTCGGGTGGACCGATCGATGGATCGACACCGAGGGCGTCCTCCGGCGAGACGTGACGCGGGTGGAGGCGCTCCGCGCGCTCGCGGCGATCCCGGGCGTCTACGTCCCGTCCCTCTATCGACCCGTCTACCACGGAGACGGGCGTATCGACCGGATCGAACGCCACGACGCGGCCGTCCCGGCACGCGTGACGCGGCGGATCGTCGCCGACTTCGAGGCGACCGTCCGGGGCATCCGCCAGGTCGTCCCGAACATCCCCGTCGTCTTCGATCGTGCCCAGATCGAGGTCATGCGCGGCTGCACGCGCGGGTGCCGCTTCTGCCAGGCGGGGATGCAGTTCCGCCCGCTCCGCGAGCGGCCGGCCGCGGTCGCGATCGAGGCCGCCGACGCGATCATCGCGGCGACCGGGTACGAGGAGATCAGCCTCACGAGCCTCTCGACGGCGGACTACACGGACGTGCGCGAGGTGGCGCTCGCGATCCGCGACCACAATCCCGGCGTCCACGTGTCGATCCCGAGCACGCGGGTCGACGCGTTCACGGTGGATCTGACGGATGCCCTGGCGCCGACCCGACGGTCGAGCTTCACGTTCGCCCCCGAGGCGGGCAGCCAGCGGATGCGCGACGCGATCAACAAGGGCGTGACCGACGACGAGATCGCGCGCTGCGCCGAGCTCGCGTTCAGCCGCGGCTGGAGCACCCTGAAGTTCTACTTCATGATCGGACTCCCGGGCGAGACGATGGACGACGTCCTCGGGATCGCGGCGATCTGCCGCCGCGTGCTCGCGATCGGACGACGGCACCACGGCGACCGGGCGCAGGTGAAGGCGAACGTCTCGACCTTCGTCCCGAAGCCACTGACGCCGTTCCTCTGGGACGGGCAGGATCCGATGCCCGTGACCGAGGAGAAGGTCCGGGCGCTCCAGCGGGCGCTCCGTGGGCGCGGGCTCGACCTCTCCTGGCACGACGCGGAGAGCGCCATCCTCGAGGCCGCCCTTTCGCGAGGCGACCGGCGCCTCGGGCGCGTCATCCGCCGGGCGTGGGAGGCTGGCGCCCGGTTCGACGCGTGGAACGACCATTTCCGGTTCGACCTCTGGATGGACGCGTTCGCTGCCGAGGGGCTCGACCCGGCCTGGTACGCGGAGCGCGACATCCCGCTCGACGAGACGCTCCCGTGGGCGCACCTCGATGGCGGCGTCACCGACGCGTTCCTCCAGAAGGAGTGGCGGCGCTCGCGCGAGGAGCGGACGATCCCCGACTGCCACTGGGATGCGTGCTACCAGTGCGGCGTGCCCGGCGCGACGGGGTTCGCGTGCAGCACGGGCGAGCAGGGCCCGCGCTCCGTCATGGTGACGCTCGAGCCATTGCGCCCCGGGACCGACGACCCGCGCGTCCGTCGCCGATGGGCCTACACGGGGCCACCGGGAGACCCCCGGCGAGAGCGATCGGCCAGCCAGGGTCCGGCCGACGGCCCGGCGGTGCTCCCCCCCGGCGCCACCGGGCCGGGTTGCTGACGACGGAGGCTACAGCTCCTCGCCGCTCTCCGATTCGGCCGGCGGCGGATCTGCCGGCGCGCCGGCGATCGCCCGGGTGAGGTCGCTCTCGTGGTCCGAGAGCCGCCGGAAGAAGTGGCGGTAGACGTCGCGCGCCGCGGCCGCGATCGGCACCGCGAGGATCGCGCCGAGGAGGCCGTAGACGGCGCCCCCGAGCACGATGACGAAGAGGATCGCGGCCGGATGCAGCGCCACGGCATCGCCCTGGATCTTCGGGACGAGGAAGGTGTTCTCGAGCTGCTGGATCACGAGGTAGAGCAGGAAGACGGCGACGAGCGCGACCGGCGAGACGGTGACCGCCAGGATCAACGCCGGGATCGCGCTGATGATCGGTCCGATGATCGGGAGCATCTCGAGGAACCCGGCGATGACGGCGAGGACGACCGAGAACCGGAGGAAGATCGGGTCCACGACGATGCCGAGGATGACGAGCCCGACGAGCGTCGCGAGGCCGACGGCCGACCCGAGGATGAGCTGCCCGCGCACCCAGCGGCCGAGGACGTCCGTCGTGATCGCCGTCACGGCGCGGACGTCGGCCCGCCAGAGCTCCGGGATCCCGGCCTCCAGGCCCGCGGTCACCGCCGGCCGGTCCTTCACCACGTACCAGACCCAGACCGGGACGACGATGAACGCGACGACCGACCCGATGATCGAGAAGACCGACGTGACGAACGGGAGGAAGACCGCCGGGTCGATCCTGCCGATCGTCGCCCCCAGGTGGTCGAGCGCGCCGCGGATGTTCGCGATGATGTCGTCCGGGACGCCGAGCCGCTCCAGGAGGACGAGCAGCTGAGCCCGCAGCGTCTCGACGAGCGCCGGCAGCTCGTCGATGAGCTTGCGCACCTGCGAGATCAGGGGTGCCGCGGTGATCGCGACCAGGATGACGACGATCGCGATGACGATGAGATAGACGAGCAGGACCGCTGAGCCGCGCCCGATCCCCCGCCGCGCGAGCCACTCGACGGGCGGGTCGAGGAGGAAGACGAGGAAGATGCCGAGGACGAACGGCGCGAGGACGTCGCGACCCGCGTAGAGGATCGCGACGAGGGCGACCGCCGCGATGATGACGAGCGCGACGCGCGGAGTGGGGGCCCCCAGACGGAGGTCAGGGGGTCGCGGGCCCGCCGCCGAGCTCTCGCTCGCGTCCATCGTGGGGCAGACTAGCAGGCGAGCCCATGCCGGACGTCGACCGCCTGCACGCCCCCGAGCCGCGCCAGCGCTGGCGGATCGTCTTCCGCCGCGACGAGGACGCGCGCTTCCTCGCGCATCTCGACGCGATGAAGCTGTGGGAGCGCGCCCTGCGCAGGGCCGGCATCCCCGTCGCCCGGACGGAGGGGATGAGCCCCCGCCCGCGGATCGTCTTCGCGGCCCCCCTGCCGCTGGGGATGCTGGCGGAGCGCGAGATCGTCGACGTGGTGCTCTCCGAGCGCCTCACCGTCGCGGATCTGCGCGGGCGCCTGGAGCGCGACCTTCCGCGCGGGTTCGGCCTCGTCGACCTGTACGACGTGTGGCTCCATGCGCCGTCGGTCGCATCGCAGCTCGTCGGCGCGACGTACCGTCTCGAGCTCGCCGGGTGCGCGGACGCGCCCGTCCGCGGGACCGACATCAGCGCCGGCGTGGCCGCGCTGCTCGCCGCCGGGCGGCTCGACCGCGAGCGCCAGAAGGAGAAGCGCGTCGTGGCGTACGACCTGCGGCCGCTCATCGAGGGGATCGAGGTCGAGTGCTGGGACGACACGGACCCCGGCACCGGAACGCTGCGCTGCGTGCTCCGCCACTCGCAGGACGAGGGCACGGGGCGGCCGGACGAGGTCGTCGCGGCCCTGGCGGAGGCGATCGGTGCGCCGATCGAGACCGTCACCTCGACACGCGAGCGCCTCGTGCTCGCGGACGGAGCCGACTGAGCCGGCCCGCCCGACCGGAGCCGACTGAGCCGGCCGGGCCGACCCACCTGCCGGCCCGCCCGACCGGGCCGACCGACCGACCCTGCCCCACCGACCTCCCGGCAGGGCCGCGCAGTTGACCGTGAGCCCAGGGAGGGATACCATCCGCATTCGCGCCCGGTCCGCCCGGTGCGCTCTCCCGACGACCCCGCGACCGTCACCGGCCGCCTTCGTCCCAGATCCGAGGACCCATGTACGCAGTCATCGAGACCGGCGGGAAGCAGTACCGCGTCGAGGTCGGCACGGAGCTCGAGGTCGAGCTCCTCGACGTCGAGGTCGGCACGGAGATCGCGCTCGACCGGATCCTCCTCGTCGCCGACGGAGACATGGCCGCCATCGGTCGGCCCACCGTCGAGAATGCGACGGTCCGCGCCGAGGTCGTCCGCCGCGACCGCGGCGAGAAGGTCATCAGCTTCAAGTACCGCCCCAAGGCCCGGCGGCGCGTGAAGAAGGGGCACCGCCAGGACCTCCTCGTCCTCCGGATCGCCGACATCACGCTCGACGGCAAGAGCGCGGCCGCAGCCGTCGCGACGAAGGGCGACGCCAAGAAGGCCGATCGCGCGAAGGTCGAACAGGCCGCCGCGCGCCAGGCAGCGGAGGACGCGGCCCTCGCGGCGAAGCTCGCCGAGAAGGCGAAGGCCGCCGAGGCTGCTCCGGCCGAGGCTGCTCCGGCCGAGGCTGCTCCGGCCGAGGCTGCTCCGGCCGAAGCGCCCGCGAAGAAGACGCGTGCCGCCAAGGCAGCGGACGCCGGCACCGGCGCGGCCGCCGAGGCGCCGGCCCCGAAGCGCAGTCGCACGAAGAAGGACGCCTGACCATGGCACACAAGAAGGCGGGCTCGAGCTCGAAGAACGGCCGCGACTCCGTCGGCCAGCGGCTCGGCATCAAGGCGCACGACGGGCAGCTCGTGACGGCAGGGTCGATCATCGTCCGGCAGCGCGGGATGACGTTCGTCGCCGGGCCGGGCACCGGCCTGGGGCACGATTACACCGTGTTCGCGACCGTCTCGGGGAACGTGAAGTTCGAGCACCAGACGTCGAAGAAGAAGCGCGTCCGGGTCGTCCCGGCCGCGGAGCAGGTCGCGGCCAAGGCCTGACGGCCGTTCCGCGCATGGCGCGGGCGACCGGGCTGCGCGCCGGACCGGGAGATCCAGTGAAGCCTCAGACGCACCCCAAGTACTACCCGGCGACCGTCACGTGCGCCACGTGCGGCACCACCTTCACGGTGGGATCCACGCGCCCCGAGCTCCGCGTCGACGTCTGCGCCGCGTGCCATCCGTTCTTCACGGGCAAGCAGATGATCATCGACACGGCCGGCCAGGTGGAGCGGTTCCAGAAGCGTCTCGAGCGCGCGGCCACCGGGCGCTGACCCCGACCGGGTCAGACCCGACGACCGCGCACCACCCACCATGGCTCGCCTCCGGTACGGCGGCCAGGCCCTCGTCGAGGGCGTGATGATGCGCGGCCGCGGCGCGATCGCCGTCGCGCTCCGTACCCCCGACGGCCGCATCGTCTGCGAGACGGAGCCGCTCTCCGGCACCTTCCGCGCCACGCGCTGGGCGAAGATGCCCTTCGTCCGCGGCCTCGTCGTCCTCTACGAGACCCTCGTCGTGGGGACGCGATGGCTCGTCCGCTCCGCGAACCTCGCCGCCGCCGAGGAGGGCGTGGAGCTCGGCAACGGCGGCGTCGCGCTGATGCTCGGGATCACTCTCGCGATCGGGATCGGGATCTTCTTCTTCCTCCCGCTCTTCATCACGCGGACGGTCCTGCCCACCCAGCAGGGGCTCCTCCTCCACGCGGCCGAGGGGATCGTGCAGGTAGCCATCTTCATCGGCTACCTGCTGCTCATCTCGCGGCTCGGTGACGTCAAGCGGACGTTCATGTACCACGGCGCCGAGCACATGTCGATCCATGCTCTCGAGCACGAGGATCCACTCGTCGTCGAGAACGTGCGCCGCTACCCGACCGCCCACCCGCGGTGCGGGACCGAGTTCCTCGTCGTCGTCATCATCCTCTCGATCCTCGCGTTCTCGATCGTCGGGCGCCAGGACATCCTCGTGACCGTCGCGAGCCGACTGATCCTCGTCCCGATCATCGCCGCCGTCGCGTACGAGATCCTGCAGTTCGGCGCACGTCACGAGGACAACCCGATCATGCGGGCGGTCATCAGGCCGGGGATCTGGGTCCAGATGATCACGACGAAGCGACCGACCGACGACATGATCGAGGTCGCGATCGTCAGCCTCGAGGAGGCCCTGAAGGCCGACGGCCAGGAGATCCCCGCCGGGTCGGCGGACTTCCCGCGGACGCCGTACGCGGACGCGCTCGCGACCCTGGCAGTGGACGGCGCCGTCGGCGCCGAGCCCGTGCCCGCGCCGGCCGCCGACCCGGGCGATCCCGACGCGACGCGATGATCGACGCGAAGCTCGCCGGGATCTCACGCCAGTACGACGAGCTCCAGGCCGAGCTGGCGCGCCCCGAAGTCTCGTCCGACCCCGATTCCCTTCGCCGCCTCGGCCGCGAGCTCGCCAGGCTCCAGCCTGTCGTCGACGCGTTCCGACATCTGCAGGACGTCCGCTCCCAGCTCGAGGGGGCGCGCGAGCTGCGCGACATGGAGCCCGACGAGGAGCTCCGTGCGATGGCGAAGCACGAGGTGGCCGCGCTCGAAGCGTCGGAGCTGCGGATCCTCGATGACCTGCGCGTCCTCCTGCTACCGCGCGACCCGAACGACGACCGTGCCGTGATCATGGAGATCCGGGCCGGCGCCGGGGGCGACGAGGCCGCCCTCTTCGCCGCCGAGCTGCTCCGCATGTACCTCCGGTACGCCGAGCGGCATCGCTGGCCGGCCGAGATCCTCTCCACGAACGAGACGGGGATCGGCGGGATCAAGGAGGCCATCGTCCAGGTCGACGCCGACGGTGCGTACAGCCGCCTCAAGTTCGAGGGTGGCGTCCACCGCGTCCAGCGGATCCCCGTCACCGAATCGGGCGGTCGGATCCACACGTCCACGGCCACCGTCGCGGTCCTCCCCGAGGCCGACGAGGTGGACGTCGAGATCGACGAGCGGGACCTCCGGATCGACGTCTACCGCTCGACCGGACCGGGCGGCCAGTCGGTGAACACCACGGACTCGGCGGTGCGCATCACGCACCTGCCCAGCGGCCTCGTCGTCGCGATCCAGGACGAGAAGAGCCAGCACAAGAACAAGGCGAAGGCGCTGTCGGTCCTGCGCTCGCGCCTCCTCGACCTCGAGCTCGCGAAGCAGCGCGAGGCGGGGTCGGTGATGCGCAAGAGCATGGTGGGGGCGGGGGACCGGTCGGAGAAGATCCGGACGTACAACTACCCGCAGGACCGCGTGACGGACCACCGGATCGGGATGGACCTCCACAACCTGCCGGGGGTCCTCGACGGCGACCTCGACCGGCTCATCGACGCTCTCGTCATGGCCGACCAGGCGGAACGCCTCCAGGCGCTCGTGCAGGAGGACGCGCCCGCCAGCTGAGGCCGTGTCTCGTCACGACGCGGCCGGCCTGCGGCAGCTGACGAGCAGCTCACCCCCGAGCGGCGGGACGCCAAGAGAGCGGATGGTCACGTCCGTGAACCCGGCGTCCTCGAACATCCGCCGGTGCTCGGCCTCGTCGTACAGCCGGGCCCCCCAGGCGCTGGCCGGGTCGCTCGGTGACCTCCGCGGGCTGGGGTCGGCGAACACGAGGCGCCCGCCCGGGTGCAGCACTCGGAACGCCTCGGCGTGCTGGACCGGCGCGTTGATCGCCGTGACCGCGGAGAACTCGCCGTCGTCGAAGGGCAGCACGGCGGCGCTGCCGAACACCAGCTGGGCCGTCCCGGCGGCGATCCGGTCTGCGAGCCGCCGCTCGGCCTCGCGCAACATCAGCGGGGACGCGTCGAGGCCCACGACGCGGCGCACGTGCCGCGCCTTCGTGGCCAGGAACGCCCCGGGCCCACATCCGATGTCCAGCAGCTCGTCGTCGGGCTGCAGGTCGAGCATCTCGGCGACGGCCCCGTACACGCCCGCCTCGATGATCGGCATGAGCTTGGAGGTCACCCAGCCCACCGGCCCATTGCAGATGAAGCTGTACCGCCCGCCCGGCGCGTACACCGTGAACACGGCATCGTCGTCCGGCAGCGGGGCCTCCGGTCCGCGGCCCACGAGCCGGCCGCGGGCGAGCGCGCCGCCCGCGACGACCGCCAGCGTTCCGCCGGCGACGAGAGCAAGTGCGGTGACACGGCGCACGATGGATCCTCCCTGGGACGCCTCACGTGGGATCGGTCCCGCCGGTGGCTCCTCGTCGCCGGGGCGGCCGCCAGGGATGTGCGGCCGCCCGGGACATTCGGCGAGTGGGCGCGCGATCCGATCCTTCAGGCTGGCACCGGGACCGTCGCCTCGGCGAGAGCCTTGAAGTTGGCGAGCGTCTGGCGGAACTGCTGCTCGCCCCAGCCCTTGGTGATCAGGTCCTTGATGAAGCCCGGCAGCCTGCCCGGCATGTTCCAGTCGGAATCAGCGACCACGCGGGTCGCGTCGCCGTCGGGCTCGAAGCGCATGACGGTGTCCATCGGGCCGAAGTCGGTGTGTTCGCGGTAGAGCCGCTGCGGCTCCACCTCGACGACCGTGGTCGTCGACTTCATCTCGTAGCCCATGATCCGCATGCTCTGGACGTACGTCGTCCCGACCTTGTCGATCGGGCCGCTGAAGTCCGAGAACGTGCCCCGCGGCATCCAGTCCGTCCAGTGCGTCGTGTCGCAGTAGAAGGCCCAGACATGCTCGACGGGCGCCTCGATGCGGATCTCCTCATGTGTGTGGTGCATGACCTACCCCTTCTCCATGCGGGTCGGTCTCGCCAGTGGCTCGGCGCGATCCCGGCGACCTGCATCTGGGTCGCGCGTCGCAGCCTCCCGTTCCGCCGGCGATGCTCGGTCATCCGTGCGTGAGCCGCCAGTGCCTTCCGTCGTCGCGGACGCTCCCCAGCGCTCCGTGCGCCGTCCCGCCGCCCTGCTACCGTGACGGTGGGATGGCCACCATCGGCGAGCTCCTCTCCGCTGCGGTCGAGCGGCTCCGCTCCGCCGGCAGCGACACGCCGCGCCTCGACGCCGAGCTCCTCCTCGCGAGGGCCGTCGGCGCCGACAGGACGGGGATCATCGCGCACCCCGAGATCGAGGTGGGCCCCGGGGCCGCCGCCGCGTTCGCAGCCGACGTGGACCGTCGTGCCACCGGCGAGCCGGTCGCCTACATCCGGGGCGTGAAGGAGTTCCACGGGATCGCGCTCGCCACGGACGAGCGCGCGCTCATCCCGCGCCCCGAGACGGAGCTCATCGTGGACACCGCCGTCGACGAGGTGATCGCGCGGCTTGGCCGCGGCGCCGCCGCCCGGCAGGGCTCGCGCATCCGGGTCGTGGACATCGGCACGGGTACGGGCGCGATCGCGATCGCGCTCGCGGTCTCGCTTCGGCGGCGGCGCCTGCTCGAGGCCGTGGAGATCCTGGCGACCGACGTCTCGCGCGACGCCGCCGCGCTGGCGCGCGAGAACGCGGCTGCCCACGGCCTCCTCGACGTCGTCCGCGTCGAGGTCGCCGACCTCCTTCCGCCGCTCGCCGGATCCTTCGCCATCGTCCTCGCGAACCTCCCGTACATCCCGTCCGCCACCGTCGACGTCCTCGGCGGGTCCGCGGACCACGAGCCGCGACTCGCCCTCGACGGCGGCGCGGACGGCCTCGACCTCGTCCGGCGCCTGCTCGGGATCCTCCCCGACGTGCTCGAGCCCGGCGGCGTGGCGTTCCTCGAGATCGGCGCCGACCAGGCGACCGCGGCGCTCGAGGCCGCCCGCGTTGCGCTGCCGGACGCGGCAGCCGCCGTCCTGCCGGACCTCGCCGGCCGCTCTCGCGTGCTCCGGGTCGGCACCTCCGCTGCCTGACCCGGCCGAACCGCCATACTTGCGCCGTGCCCGCCTCCGTCCCGCGCGGTCTCCGCGCAGCCCCCGACCTCCCCATCCGACTCATCGCGCTCGACATCGACGGGACGCTCGTCGGCGACGATCTCGTCCTCCACGAGCGGACGGTCCGCGCCGTCGCCGAGGCCAGGCGCCGGGGCGTCAGGGTCTCGATCGTCACCGGGCGGATGGCGACCTCCGCCGCCGAGTTCGCGCGCGATCTCGGTCTGACCGGGACGATCGTCGGCTACCAGGGCGCGATCGCCCGGGAGATGAGCGACGGGGCGAGCGGGCGGATCGGCCGCCTTCTCCGGCACCGGCCGCTCGACGCCGCGACGGCGGCCGACATCGTCGAGTGGACGCAGTCGGTCGGCCTCGTCCCGCACTTCAACCACCTCGAGACGCTGGTCCTCCCGGCCGACGACCCGCGCGCCGAGGACTACAGCAGGTTCGTCGGCGGCCGCCTGACCCTCGTCCCGAGCCTCGAGTCCTGGCTGTCGGTGCGGCGGACCGTCACGAAGGTGATCGCGGTCGGTCGCGGACCGCGCCCGCGCGAGGCCTACCCGGATGCCCGGGCCCGCTTCGAGGGGCGTGCGGAGGCGACGATCAGCCACCCCGACTTCCTCGAGTTCGTGGCGCCCGGGGTCTCCAAGGGCGAGGCCGTGCGGTGGCTCGCTCGACGCGAGGGGATCCCGCTGTCGCAGGTGATGGCCGTGGGCGACCAGCTCAACGACCTCGAGATGATCGAGGTGGCGGGCCACGGCGTCGCGATGGGCAACGCTCCGGCGGAGGTCAGGGCCGCGGCCCGGTACGTCGCGCTCCACGTCGACGAGCAGGGCGCCGCGCGGATGATCGAGGACCTCGTGCTCGGCGATCCGCGGTCCGCGATGACAGCCCGGGCGCTCTGAGCGCGGCGTCGGGATCCCATGACCGAACCGTCCGCCGGCTGCCGCCGTCCGGGCCACCGCGGCGGTCGCTTCGTGCGACCATTCGATCCGCACGCTTGGGAGGGAAGCGCATGTCCGTGACGCACGCCTCAGGGGCCGCATGGGCGCGGATCGCCGACGTGGACCCCCAGCTCTGGGCCGCGATCACCGGCGAGGTCGATCGCCAGCGCTGGAGCATCGAGCTCATCGCTAGCGAGAACTTCGCGTTCGCGCCGGTGATGGAGGCCCAGGGGACGGCGCTGACGAACAAGTACGCGGAGGGCCTGCCCGGCCGCCGCTACTACGGCGGATGCGAGTTCGTCGACATCGCCGAGCGCCTCGCGCACGAGCGCGCGCTCGCCCTGTTCCCCGGCGCCGAGCACGTGAACGTCCAGCCCCACTCGGGCGCCCAGGCGAACATGGCCGCGTACTTCGCGGTCCTCGAGCACGGCGACCGAATCCTCGGGATGAGCCTCGCCCACGGCGGCCACCTCACGCACGGATCCCCGGTCAACTTCTCCGGGAAGTGGTACGAGGTCCACGCGTACGGCGTGGAGCCGGGCACGGAGCGGATCGATCTCGACACGTTCGCGCGGACGGCGGCGGAGGTCCGCCCCAAGCTCGTGATCGCGGGCGCCTCAGCCTATCCGCGGACGCTCGACTTCGAGCGGATGGCGGCCATCGCGCACGAGGTCGGCGCGCTCTTCCTCGTGGACATGGCGCATATCGCGGGGCTCGTCGCGGCAGGCGTCCATCCGAGCCCGTTCCCGCATGCCGACATCGTCACGTCCACGACGCACAAGACCCTCCGGGGCCCGCGCGGCGGCATCGTCTTCTGCAGAGCCGACCTCGCGAAGGCCGTCGACAAGGCGGTCTTCCCCGGCATCCAGGGCGGGCCGCTCATGCACGTCATCGCGGCGAAGGCGGTGGCGTTCGGGCTCGCGCTCGGCGACGACTTCCGCACCGACCAGCGTCGGACCGTGGCGAACGCCGCGGTCCTCGCCGACGCGTTCGCGGCTCGCGGGGCGCGCCTCGTCTCCGGGGGGACCGACAATCACCTGATGCTCGTGGACGTCACGCCGCTCGGCGTGACGGGACGCGAGGCGGAGGCGCTGCTCGACGCGGTGGGCATCACGGTCAACAAGAACGCGATCCCGTTCGACGTGAACCCGCCGAACATCGCCTCGGGCATCCGGGTCGGTACCCCGGCGGCGACGACGCGCGGCATGGGGCCCGACGAGATGCGCGAGATCGCGCGGATCATCGTCGACGCGATCGAGAGCCGCGACGACGCGGCCGCGACGGCCGCGCTCCGGGAGGAGACCCGCGCCATCTGCGCGCGCTTCCCGCTTCCGGGCCTGCCCGCGGCGTGACCTCGGAGCTCGATCGCTCCGCGGTGACGGGAGGAAGAGGATGAGGTTCGGGGCCGGCGCGGTCGAGGCCCTGCCCGTCATCGCCGGCGTCTTCGTGGCGGCGGCGCTCCTCGCGCTGGCCCTGACGCCGGTCGCCCGGCGGCTCGCGCTGCGGTTCGAGCTTGTCGACCGGCCCGACCCGCGGCGCGTCAACGCCGTGCCCATCCCGCGCGGCGGCGGCCTGGCCGCCGCCGCCGCATTCGTCACCGTGAGCGTTGTCATCGTCATCCTCGATGGCGGCCTGCTCCCCGTCGGGCGGATCGGGCCGCTGACGACATCGGAGCTCGTGGCGCTCATCGGCGGCGGCGCCCTCGCGGCGCTGCTCGGCGTCCTCGACGACTACTTCGACCTGCGGGCGCGCTGGCAGCTCATGGCGCAGCTGCTCCTCGCGTTCCTCGTCGTCGCCCTCGGGATCGGCGTTGACGTCATCAACAACCCGCTCGGGCCGGGGGTGATCCGCCTCGAGGGGGTCTTCGAGGTCGCGTTCACGGTCGTCTGGGTCCTCGGGATGATCAACAGCATCAACTTCATCGACGGCCTCGACGGACTCTCGTCGGGTGTCGCGATCATCGCCGCGGTCACGCTGGGCCTCATCAATCTCACCGCGGGGATCGACCAGCCGCAGGTGGCGATCTTCTGCTTCGCCTTCGCCGGGGCCGTCCTCGGCTTCCTCCGATGGAACTTCCACCCGGCGACGATCTTCGCCGGGACCTCGGGGGTCTTCTTCTTCGGGTTCTGCCTCGCGCTCCTGTCGATCCTCGGGACCGCGAAGATCGCGGTCGCGCTGCTGGTCCTCGGCGTACCGATCATCGACACGTTCTGGATCATCGTCCGGCGCCTCGTCTCCGGTCGGTCGCCGTTCAGTCCCGACCGGGGCCACATCCACCACCGCCTGCTCGATCTCGGCCTGAGCCACCGGCAGACGGTGCTGCTCATCTACGGGATCTGCCTGCTCCTGGCGGTCCTCACGTTCCTGCTGTCCGGGACGGGGCAGGTGTACGCGTTCCTGGCGATCGTCGTCGGCTTCGGGCTCGTGCTCGTCGCCCTCACCCGGCGCGCGCCCGAAGAGGAGATCCTGCGGGCCGAGACGTACATCGACGATCCCGACGCCCCGAGCCCCGACGCCCCGAGCCCCGACGCTCCGGACCTGGACGCGCCGCACCCGGATGCGGGGGCCTGAGCGTGGCCGCCCGCCCGCCCGATCCTGACGATCCCGCCCGCCGACCCGCGC
>JAKAJU010000066.1 GCA_021813655.1 Chloroflexota bacterium
GCGGGCTCGCCTGGCCCCGCGATGAGGTCGGCCTCGACAGCGAGGGCCCGGTCGATCAGGACGAAGACCAGCACGACGGCCGGGATCAGCCACAGGCCGACGGGCACGAGACGGATGGCGCCGACGGAGGCCGCCGCCGCGACGGCGGGCGTGATGACGGACTCGATGGCGACCCCGCGCGGCTCGCCGAGGTCGAGCGCCTGGAGGCCCCCGAGGACGACCGCCGCGAGGACGAGGAGGCCGACGAGCCAGACGAGATCGCCCTCCAGGGGGCGGGATGCCACGACGAGCGCCGTCGCGAGGACGGCGAGCTCGTGGCGCGTGTTGCGTCGCGTGTCCATCGAGGCTCAATGCTACGCGAGAGCGCCGGATCGACGGGCGCCGCCCGCGGGCATCGGCCGGCCGCCCGGGGTTGGCCGGCACGGCGGTCAGCCGACGACGACCCGGTCGCGACCCTCGCGCTTCGCGCGGAGCAGTGCGTCGTCCGCCCGCCGGACGAGCGCGGGCACCTGTTCGGACGGATCCGCCGCGACAGCGACGCCGACCGACGCGGTGACGCGCGGGATCCCCTGCGCCGAGAGGTCGATCGCGGCGATCGAGGCGCGAAGCCGCTCGGCGACGTCCGTCGCAGCGGAGGGGTCGCGGAGGATCACCGCGAACTCCTCGCCACCCACGCGGGCGGGGAGGTCGATGTCGCGGACCGCGCCGGCGATCGCCCGGCCAACCGCGACGAGGACCCGGTCCCCCGACGGATGGCCGAGCTCGTCGTTGAGGCGCTTGAAATGGTCGAGGTCGATCATGAGCACGCCCACTCGATCGCCCGCGCGGCGACGCCCCGCCATCTCGTGGGCGAAGTCGTCGAAGCGACGCCGGTTCGGCAGCCCCGTGAGCGGGTCCGTCATCGCCCGCGCCTCCGCGTCGCTGAGCGTGTACGCGCGCTCGAGTGCGGCCGACGCTTCGGCGGCGGAGACCGCGAGGCGCCGCCGCGCGGCGTCACCCCATGGCTGGCCCGTGCGCCGTGACAGGATGATCGCACCGACGAGCCCATCGCCGACGACGAGGGGCGCCGAGATCAGGTTCCTGAGGCCGAACGCGTCCGCCACGTGCGCCTCGAGGCGGCGAACGGACCCCGCGGCAGCCTGCGGCGCGGGCATCAGGTCGGTCGACGGCAGGGTCGTCGTCGACGGGGCCACGTCGCCGGTCACGCTGACGAGGGTCGCATCGAGCGCCCACGCCCGCGGCCGCCGTCGGATGATGACGACATGGTCGGCGGCCGTGGCCGAGCCGACCTCGTCCGCGATCGCCTCCACCACCGCCTCCGGCGAGACGGCGCGCGCGAGGCCGCGGATGAGCCGCGCCGTATCCTCCACCTCGGCCGACCGGCGGCGGTCGCGGACCCCGGCGAGCCGGAGCGTGACGAGCGCGAGGACGGCGATCGCGACGATCACCGCGGCGATGGCGACGTCCGCCGCCGATGCCGGCCCGGTGACGAACTCGGAGCCGACGACAGCCGTCAGGAAGACGCTCAGAGCGCCGATGACGAGCGAGAGCCGCCGGATCCAGAGCGTCTGGCGCCTGTCCTCGCGCGTCCCGAACGGGGCGAGCTCCGCGGCGAGCTCGGTGGCCGTGGACAGGTCCGGTCCAGCGTGGCGGCCAGGCGCCGCCACGGATGGACGGGGGGCCGTCGCTGCCGTCGCGGCGGTCGCGGCGGGCCTCCGGCGGCCGGTCATCGGGGGGTCCCGCGCGCGCCGTCGATGCGCGCGCCATCGATCCGTTCGGCGCGGACCCGCTTCGCCGCGAGGAGACGCTGGTCGGCCGCGTCGAGAACCTCGACGGCTGTCGGGCCGTCCTCGGGGTAGGCCGCGACGCCAACGCCCAGGCCGACGGGGATCCCGGTGCCGCCTGCGCGCGCGAACGAGCTGGCGCGGAACGCGTCCTCGATGCGCTGCGCCGCGTGCGCGGCGGACGCGGCGTCCGTGTCCGGGAGGAGGATCGCGAACTCGTCGCCTCCGTAGCGGGCCGGGACATCGGACGCTCGCAGCGTCGCGCGGATGACCGACGCAGCCCAGCGCAGGATGTCATCGCCCATCAGGTGGCCGAACGTGTCGTTCACGAGCTTGAAGTCGTCGAGGTCGGACATGATGACCGCGAGCGGCCCGCCGGACCGGCGCGCCCGCATGACCTCCTCCCCGAGCCGCTCTCGGAAGACACGGTGGTTGTAGAACCCGGTGAGGGGATCGCGATCCGCGAGTGCGCGCGTCCGCTCGAAGAGCCGTGCGTCCGCCCACGCGACCGCGCCGCTGTTCGCCATCGCGCGGAGGATATCGAGCTGGGCCTCCGAGAAGTCGACCCGCTCCTTCGTGAGGACCTCCACGAGACCGATGCTCTCGCCGCCGGCCACGAGCGGGATCATGAGCTCCTGGCCGTATCCCTCGCTCCGGAGGAAGGCGACCTCGGCCGGATCGGCGGCCGGATCGGCGGCCGGGTCGTCGCGGACGAGCAGCGGCGTCTGGCCCTCGATCACGTCGGCGGTGGCCGGGTACGCGTGGACCGGGAGCGCCTCCGCGTACTCCTCGGGCGGACGCGGCGGCTCGTTCCCCCAGAAGACCAGGGTGCGCGCCTCCGCGTCCCAATCGCTGACGGCGACCTCGTCCGCGCCGGCCGCCAGGCAGATGTGCCGCGCGATCACGTCGGCCGTCTGGCGGCGGTCCACGCTCGCGACGAGGTCCGTCGCGAGCTCGAGGAGCCCACGCAGCTCGGACGTCAGGCGGTCGCGGGCGGCGAGCAGGCGCGCGTTCTCGAAGGCCACGGCCGCCTGGTCGGCGAGGATCGACACGAGGCGCAGATCGCGCTCGCCGAAACGGTCCGCCCCGAGCATCGAGAGCGTGATGACGCCGATGACGGCGCGGTCGTACAGGACGGGGACGACGACGGCAGACTCGTCGACGGGCTCCGTGCCCGGGATCTGCAGCGAGCGCTCGTCAAGGCGCGCGTTGGCGAGGAGGACGGGCTCGCCGGTCGCCGCGACCCAGCCCGTGACGCCGAGGCCGACCCGCGTCCGGAGGGCCGCCGGGTCCACGGTCTCGTACGGCCCCACTCTCCCCTCGAACGCGACCGGGATGAGAGAGTCGTCGCGCTCGCGGAGGTAGACGCGGCAGTTGTGGTAGTCCACGACGCGCCGCAGCTCCTCGACGACGACGCGGCCGACGTCCTCGACGCTGCTCTCCCGGTTCATCCGGGCCGATGCCTTCCGGATGACGTCGAGGTCCGATGCCCACGCTCGCGCCTCGGCGATCGTCGCGAGGTCCCGGAGACGCGCAGCCGCCTGGGCGGCGACGGCGCCCGCGAGCGCGACCACCACCCGTGAGAACCTGCGGGGCGAGCGTCGCACGAGGAGCGCGACGCCGAGCGACGCACCGTCGGCCGTGAGCGGGACGGCGAGCATGGTCACCGGCCCGGTGGCCGCGGGCGACGCGCCACGACCGCCCTTGGCCGCCTCGATCGTCGCGACATGGACCGGCCCGTCGGCGGTCGACAGCTCGCCGAGCCGCCCGTCGAGCGGGAGGGCCTGCGGGAGGTGATGGTCGATCCCCGCCGGCATGCCGACCGCGACCGCAAGATGGAAGCCGTCGCTCTCGCGCAGCCGGACCGACACCCCGTCGGCACCGGTGGAGGCGATGAGTGCGTCGGCGAGGAGCCTGCACACGGCCGACGGATCGCCGGCGCCGGCGATGCGCGCGGCCACGTCGGCGATGGCCACCTCCGAGTGCCCGGCGCCGGGATGGCGCCCGGCGGAGGACTCGCCCCTGGGTCCCACGGAGCCGACACCGTCCTCTCGCGGATCCGCGCACATGCACGGACACCACCCGCCTCGCCCGGCGGATCGTTGGCGCAGCGTACACCCCGGCGCGGGGCCCGGAGACGGCAC
>JAKAJU010000111.1 GCA_021813655.1 Chloroflexota bacterium
GACTCACGCGCCTACGGCCCGGTGACCGCCGACCGTCTCGTCGCGCGCGCGTGGTTCCGCTACTGGCCCGCAGCGCGCCTGGGGCGCGTCGGTCGCGCCGGATCCAGCCGCAACGGCCGCCGCGGTGCCGCCGCGCTCCCGCCCCGCCGATGACGTCGGACCCGCGACTCGCCGGGGTGGGCCTGGGCCGGCGCGAGCACCTCGCCGCCATCGGCGCGCTCGCTGCGGCCATCGTCGCGATCGATCTTCTCGTCGAGCCGGTCATCCCGGTCCTCGTGGCGCTCATCACGGCCTCGACGATCGCCGGGTTCCTCCGGCCGGACGGGATCGTCACCGCCGGGCTGGGGATCGGGCTCGCGATCCCCGCGGTCCGCGTCGTCAGCGTCGTCGCCGGGATCGACCTCGCGACGGCGATCGAGCCGAGCGGTCTGCTCGGCGCGCTCTCCCTCGTCTTCCTCGTCGTGCCCGCGCTCTTCGGTGCCGTCATCGGCGGGTTCGCCCGCCGCACCCTGGAAGAGGAACGCCTCCGGTCGCGCTGAGCGCGACCGGAGGCGCGACGGACGTCGAGCGGGCCGCGCGCCGTGCCGCGCGGCCGCACGTCAGGCGGCCGTGGGGGCCTGCTCGGACGGGCCGGCCGCATCGACCGGCGGGGTCCCCGTCGAGCCGCGTCGTGCGAGCCGCCGGACGATGAGCAGGAGCGGCACGAGGACGAGGAGGCCGACGAGAAGGATCGGCAGTCCCACGATCCCCAGCCAGATGCCGGCCGACGCGACGGCCTGGGCCATCCCCACGAGCGCCGCGGTCGCGTCGGCGACGACGCTGGCCGGATCCCACGCACTGGTGACGGCCTGGACCGGCGCCGGAGCGAGCGCGAAGGACGTCGTGAGCGTCCCCTGTGCCGCCTGGTCGGCGAGGTTGTTGCGCTGGGCCTGGAGCTGCTCGATCTCGCCCTGGACGGTCGTGAGCTCGGACTGGACCGCGAGGATGTCGGGGATCTTCACGGCCTGGGCCATGACGCCGAGGAGCTGCGCCTCGGTGGCCCGGAGATTCTTGAGGCGGGCGTCGAGGTCGACGACCTGGGCCGTGACCTCGTCGGCCGAGGTCTTCTCGGCGAGCACCTTGGTCCCGAGCGCCCGAAGCGATGCGAGCGTCGTGTCCCACCTGTCGGCCGGGATCCGGAACGTCAGCGTCGCGTACGGCCGGTCACCGTCGAGCGACCGCTGGGAGCCGGCGACGTAGCCGCCGGCCTTCGTCACGACGCTCGTCGCGTCCGCGATCGACCGGTCCACATCGGCGACCTGGAGGTCCATCGTCCCGGTGCGGACGATCATGGGGCCGTTCACCGGTCCCGCCGCCCCGCCGCCGGCTTCGTTGCCGCCGAGCTGCGGCGCCGACACGTCGGATCCGACCTGGGCCGGACCGGCGGTCGCCGCGGGGATCGGGGGGACCTCGGAGATCGAGACCGTGCCGCCGTCGCCCGTTCGCTGGAGGTTGCTGACCTGTGCCCCGGCGCAGGCCGCGACGATGAGGGCGGCCGCGACGGCCGCCAGGAGAAGGAGGCGCTGGGGCCGGCGCGAGAGCTGTGATCGCATCGTGGGCCTCCGCCGGTCCTGCCGGCGCTCGGTTCCGGGGCTGTGTCCCGGGTCGTCACGCAGCGGACGACGTGCGACGGCGGCCGGTTCCCTCGAACTGGGTCGGAGCACGGATCGAGGAGGTCCAGCGGAGAGCGCAAGGCTCGCGGTGCGATCCCGGACGGCGGCACGTCATGGCGCGATACTTGCATCGTGGCTCAGGTGGTCGCGGCGGCGCACGTGGCCGAGCCGGCCTGATGACGCACGACCGTGGCTCGGCGGCCGCCGCATGAGCACCATCGCCGCCGACCGCCCGCGCCTCCTCCGGCGCGCCCTCCGGCTCGAGTACCTGACGGTCGGCTGGAACGTCGTCGAGGGCATCGTGGCGATCGCCGCCGCCCTCGCGGCGGGGTCGGTCGCCCTCCTCGGCTTCGGCATCGACTCGTTCGTCGAGTCGGCGTCGGGCTCGATCCTGATCTGGCGGCTGATCGCCGAGCGCCACGCCGACGACGACGCGCGGATCGAGCAGGTCGAGCGGAGAGCGCAGAAGCTCGTCTCCGCCTCCCTCGGGCTGCTCGCGGTCTACATCGCGTGGGACTCCATCGCGTCGCTCGTCGCGGGTGACCGGCCAGAGCCCTCGATCGTCGGGCTCGCGCTGGCGGTCTGCTCGCTCGCGGTCATGTGGTGGCTCGCCCGCGCGAAGCGGCGGGTCGGCGCCGCGCTCGGCAGCCGTGCGATGACCGCGGACGCATTCCAGACAGACGCCTGCTTCTGGCTGTCGCTCTTCCTGCTCGTCGGGATCGGCGCGAACGCCGCGTTGGGCTGGTGGTGGGCGGACCCGCTCGCCGCGTTGGGCATGACGGCCTTCATCGTGAAGGAGGCCCTCGAGGCCTGGCGCGGCGGGGACGACGACTGAGCGGGGGCGTGCCCCCTGGTCCTCCCGCCGTGCGACGACCCGCGACGGCAGCGGGCTACTCGGCGGCGACGGCGGGCACCAGGGCGAGCCCGGCTGCGCGGACATCCTCCGCGAACGCGGCCTGCGACTCCAGCTCCACGGAACGGTCGCCGAGGAACGCGACGAGGCGCGCCATGCCGATCGCCGCGTATCGGGCGAGCGCGTCCACGCGCTCGGCGCCCGGCGTCGCGAAGAGCCGGTCCGGCGCGTAGATGGAGATCCGGAGCGTGGCCGGGTCGCGACCCGCCTCCTCGCAGCGCTGGCGGGCGACGGTCATCGATTCCGCCGCCGCGGCCGGGTCGAGGAAGACGAGGTTGAGCTCGTCCGCGAATTGCGCCGCGAGACGGAACGTGACGCGCCGGCCGTTGCCGCCGACGATGATCGGGATCCGGGGCGTTTGGAGCCCCTTCGGGACGTTGATCGCACCCTGGACCGACGCGTGCTGGCCCAGGTAGGTCGCGTGGCCCGGACCGAGCATCCGCGTGATCACCTCGAGGTGGTCGGCGAACATCGCGAGCCGCGTGGCGGTGTCGGGGAAGCCGTAGCCGTACGCGACCCACTCGTCCTCCTTCCAGCCGGCGCCGATGCCGAGCTCGAAGCGGCCGCCGCTGATGACGTCGAGGGTGGACGCCATCTTCGCGGTGAGGGCGGGGTTGCGGAACCCGGTGCACACGACCATGTGGCCGATCCGCGCACGCTCGGTCGCCCCCGCGAGGGCACCGAGCATCGTGAACGACTCGAACGTGATCTCGTCCGTCGGCTCCGGCACGGTGGTGAAGTGATCGAAGACCCAGAGCGATTCGAACCCGAGCCGCTCGGCGTCGCGCGCGGTCTCGATCGAGCGCGACCAGGCGGCGCGCGGCTCCCAGCCGTCGAACTCGCCCTTCCATCCCTGGGGGACCATCAGGCCCACGTGCATGCCCATACCACCTCGAACCGGTACGAGCCGACACCGCGCCGGCCCGTGGATGCGCGCCCGGCGCAGCGGACGCCTCTTGCCCCTCGACGGAACGCGGCGGCCGTCGCACGGAGGCCGCCACCGGCGCCGAGCCTATCATCGGAGCCGTGGACCCGTCCGACGGACCGCGACGACCCGCTGCCGCCACCGCCATCCGCGGGTGACCGGCGTGCGCGGCGCAGGCGGCGATCAGATACCGCGCGCGGCGGAGCGAGCGCGATACCTCGCGGCGCTCCAGGGGATCCCGGCACGGCGGACGCCGCTGGACCGCGCCCTGCGGCTCGCCGTCAGGACCGGCTTCGCCGTCGTCGGGTGGCGCGTCCGAGTGGAGGGCGTGCGCAGGCTGCCGCGCGGACCGGACGGCCGGATCGCACCGTGCGTCATCGCCGCGGCGCCGCACCGCGGCTGGCCCGACCCGTTCCTCGTCATCCTCGCGTGGCCGGGCGATGCGCCACGCCTGACATGGTTCGGGGACGAGGTCACGATGACGCGCTCGTGGTGGCGCCGCCGTCTCCTCCCGCGGTTCGGGATGATCCCGATCGTCGCCTCGCCCTCTCCCGGTGCCGTCGAGACGTACCTCGCCGCGGCGCGGGTCGTGCTCGGCAGAGGGGACTGCCTGGTCGTCTTCCCCGAGAAGGGCCCGCCGAGCCCACGCGGAAGCACGCGGACGATCGCGGCGGGCGCCGCGTGGCTCGCGCTCGCGGGCGATGTGCCCATCGTGCCCGTCGCGCTTGGCGGCTTCCTCGAGACAGGCCTCGGGACGCGGTTCACGGTCCGGTTCCTCGCGCCGCTCCGCCCGGTCGGCGAGAGCGGCCAAGGACCGTGCGACGAGCCGGGCGGCGAGAGGCCACGGCTCGCGCGCGAGGGACGCGCGCTGACCGCACGGCTGACCGCCGCGCTGGCCACGCCCGTCGCCGCGCTCGAGGAGAGGAGCCGTGTCGAGAACCGCCGTCGCCCGATGGCCGGCCTGCGCCGCGTCTTTCGCTGAGCCGGCCGGGCCACCGTCGAGCGCGCAGTACGTCCGCTGCGCGTGCCGTCGGGGGTCTCAGACGCGGCCGACGAGCATCTCGCCGAGCTCGTCGATCATCGCGAGATCGAGCGGGATGAAGTCCTGCAGGACGATCCGCTCGGCGCCCGCCTCTCCGTAGCGGCGGATCATCGCGCGCGCCTCCTCGGGCGTCCCGATGACCCAGCGCTCGCGCCGCTCTGCGAGCCACTCGCCGCTCCTGGTCGCCCCGACCGCCCGGCCGACCGCCTCGAGGCGGGCCCCCACGGCCGCATCGTCGCTGCCCACGACCACGCCGGCCATGACCGACCGGCTGAGCGTGGCCGGATCGCGCTCCGCGTCGACGCACGCGGCGTCGAGCCGGGCGAACTTCTCGCGCGCCGCGTCCGGCCCTGTGCCGGTGAGGTTGAACTCGTCCGCCCAGCGCACGGCGATCCGGAACCCGCGCGCGCTCCCGTCCCCGCCGACCACGATCGGCGGCATCGGGGACGGCTTCGGGCGGAAGCGCGCGTCCTCCACGCGGTACGCCGTTCCCTCGAACGCCCAGCCGTCGGGGCCCTCCAGCAGGCCGCGGACGATCGCGAGCTGCTCCTCGAGGATGTCGGCGCGACGGCCGATGTCTGGGAACGCGAAGCCGTGCCGACGGTGCTCGTCCTCGTGCCATCCGGCGCCCATCCCTAGCTCGAGGCGCCCGCCGCTCATCTCCTGGACCGTCGACGCGAGCTTCGCGAGGTTGCCCGGGTGGCGGAAGGTCACCGGCGAGACGAGGATGCCGAGGCGGATCCGTTCTGTCTCCCGAGCCAGGCCGGCGAGGACGGCCCACGCGTCGGTCGTGGGGCGCGCTGATCCGCCCGGGAAGCTCTCGTAGTGGTCCGAGCGGAGGAAGGTCTCGAAGCCCGCGGCCTCGGCGCGGAGCGCGATCGCGAGCTGGTCCGCGTAGGAAAGCCCCATCTGGGGCTCGGTCATGAGGGCGAGTCGCATCGGGACCTCCTGGGCTCAGACGGCCTCGCGACGGTACACCGGGTAAGCCTCGGCCACCGTCGCCGCTCGCCGGATACTTCAGGTTGACGGAATATTCCTTCACGCATAGCATTCCGCGGTGACCCTTCCCGCGTCCCGCACCCGGACGACCGCGTCCGGCGATCCCGCACCCGACGCGATCCCCTCCGACGTCGAGCTTCGCGCGGCGCTCGGGCTCGGCTTGGCGCGCACGCTCGCCCGGCAACGCGGCGATTACGTGTGCACCCTCGTGCGCGACGGCGTGAGCGCCGCCCAGATGTCCGTTCTTCTGAAGCTCCGCTACCACGGCGATCTCTCGATCACCGGGCTCGCGGGCCTCCTGGGCCTCGGCCTCCCCAACACCACGGGGCTGGTGGATCGGCTCGAGGAACGCGGGTACGTGGAGCGATGGCGCGACCCCCGGGATCGCCGCGTGGTCCACGTCCGTCTCACGGCCCGCGGCAGCGGGATCCCGGACGGGATGGAGGGCCTGCAGCACGACGTCCTCTGGCGCGTCCTGCAGGCGATGGACCGCCAGACGCTCGAGCGGTGTCTCGCCGTCATCCAGGAAGTAGAGACGCAGGCCGGCCCCGCGCCGGTGGATCCCCGATGCCCGGGGCACGGCGCCCCGCGAACGAGCACCTGAGGAGACGATGGAAGCTACACCCATCCCCGAGACCGGCACGCCCGGTGGATACAGCAGCCACGGCTGGCGGCCGGCCATCGAGATCTCGCACCGCGCCCGCATGGAGGTCCTCGGGGCCGTCCTCCTCGCGCTCCTCCTGGGCGCGCTCGATCAGACGATCGTGGGGACGGCGCTCCCGACCATCGTCACGGACCTGAGGGGCAACGACCTCTACACATGGGTCGTCACGATCTACCTGCTCACGAGCACGATCTCGGTGCCGTTCTACGGCAAGCTCTCCGACCTCTACGGGCGCAAGCCGCTGCTGATCATCGGGATCGTCATCTTCCTCGCCGGCTCGGCGCTCTCGGGTCTCTCCCAGACGATGGAGCAGCTGATCCTCTTCCGCGGGATCCAGGGCCTCGGCGCAGGCGCCCTCTTCCCGATCAGCCTCGCCGTCATCGGCGACATGTTCAGCCCGGCCGAGCGCGGCAAGTACCAGGGCCTCTTCGGCGCGGTCTTCGGCCTGTCGGCGCTCGTCGGACCCGCCCTCGGCGGGTTCATCACCGACACCTGGTCCTGGCACTGGATCTTCTACGTGAACCTCCCGGTGGGCGCGGTCTCGCTCTTCTTCATCGCGCGCCTGCTGCCGACGGTCAGGCGCGCCGACGCCACGCGGACGTTCGACCTCCTCGGGGCGGTCGTCTTCGTGGTCGCGATGGTCCCGTTCCTCGTCGGCCTGACCAACAAGCAGACGGGCCAGTGGGCCGACCCCACCGTCGGCGGGTTCATCGGGTTCGGGATCCTCGCGTTCCTCGCCTTCCTGGCCATCGAATGGCGAGCGAAGGAGCCGATCGTGCCGCTCGACCTCTGGCGTGGGCGGACGTACGCCGGCGCGATCATCTCGACGTTCTTCGCGGCGTTCGGCTTCTTCGCGGCGACGGTCTTCCTCCCGCGCCTCTACCAGGTCGTCTTCGGCGAGAGCGCGACGATGAGCGGCTACGAGCTCTTCCCGCTCCTCGTGGGCGTCATCGGGTCGAGCATCATCTCCGGCCAGATCATCGCCCGGACCGGGAAGTACAAGGTGCTGATCGCGGTCGCGATCGCCCTCACGGTCGTCGGGTCGCTGCTGTTCACGAACCTGACGTCCACGACGGATGTGTGGGTCATCCGCGCCTGGATGCTCATCCTGGGCATCGGCATCGGGCCCACGCTCGCGGCCTTCACGATCGTCGTGCAGAACGCGGTGCCGTTCACCAAGCTCGGCGTCGCGACGTCGAACCTGACCTTCTTCCGCCAGATCGGCGGCGTCGTGGGGCTCTCGATCGCCGGGACCGTCTTCGGGACGGCACTGCGGGACCAGATCCCGCTCCAGCTCGCGCGTGCGGGCGTCCCGCCGCAGATCATCGCCGGGTTCCAGGGTGGCGGGTTCGACCCGAACAACCTCGTGGGCGTGGGCGGCAACCTCGGCACGACGATCCTCGCGAACGTCCCCGATCAGTACCGATCCGTCGTGGAACCCCTCGTCCCCAACATCGTGAGCTCGATCTATGCGGCGATCGCGCTCGCGATCGCCAACGTCTTCTGGCTCGGCGTGGCAGGCGGCCTCGCGGCGTTCGTCGCGGTCCTCGTCATCCGCGAGCTTCCGCTCCGCACGGCCACGCGCATCCCGGATCAGGCGAAGGGCGGGACGGCGCCCGAACATGCTGCGGCCGAGACCTCGGCCGAGCACCTCGCGGCCGGAGCCGCGCTGGACATCCCGTGACCAGATGAGCGCGCGCATCGCCGCCACGCCCCCCGCCCTCGCCGCGCCCGGCACGACCCGCGCGGTCTTTCGTCGGCTCCTCGCGGTCGACGACCTGCCGCCCGGTGCGATGCGCCGCGTGACGGTCGGCGACCTGGACCTCCTCCTGGCCAACACGTCGGCCGGGATCGTCGCGACGGACGACCGCTGCCCGCACATGTCGGCGCCCCTGTCGCTCGGGACGCTCGACGGATGCCTGGTCGCGTGCCCGCTGCACCGCGGCGTCTTCGATCTCGCGACCGGCGACGTCGTGCAGGTCCCCACGACGGGTGGGCTTGACGCTGACGGCGTGGTGCGACCGACGTGGTCGCCGCCGGGATCCGAGCCGAAGCCGGAACTGCCCGGACCGAAGACGGACGCGCGGCGCCTCACGCGCACGCGCCGGGTCCGCTTCTACCCGGTGCGGGTGGAGGACGGTGCGATCGACGTCGGGCTGCCGGAGGAGATCGCCGGCGCGTAGCGTCCGTGGGGACGGGGTGTCGGACCGGATAAGGAGCCGAAACCTTCAGGGAACGTTCAGGAAGAGCGTCGAATGTGGACATCGCCGGACCATGAGAGAAGGAGGTCCGGCCGTGACCAGAGGAGATGACGCGCTCGATGGACCCCGAGACGCAGAAGCCGATCGTGTGGGAGGCCGAGGCCCCGGTGCCTGAGCCCGCTCCCACGTCCCCTATCGACACCCCCTCTCCGGCGCCCGTGACGGCCGAGGCTGCCACGACACTCCCCTCCCCCTCCGCTCCGCGACGTGCCGGCCTCGGCACGATCGCGCTCGTCGCGGTGAGCGTCGCCGCATTGACCGCGGGCGGCACGGTCGGCGGGCTCGCCGTGGCGGGTGCATTCGACCAGAAGACCGTCGCCGTCGTGACCGAGCCGGCGGCCCGGCCGGCGAGCGTGGCCGCACCCACCGACGGCGCGACGAGCTCGTCACCGGTGACGGCGTTCAGCGGGCTGAACGACACGGTCGTCGCGGCAGCGGGGCACGTGAGCTCCGCCGTCGTGACGATCATCTCGTCCACCTCGGCGGCCTCCGGCGGGACGAACGGCCAGGGCCTCGACCCGTTCGGCCAGAACAACGGGAACGGCCAGAACCCGTTCGGCCAGGATCCCTTCGGCCAGAACAACGGCAACGGCGGCGGCAACGGCGGCGGCAACGGCGGCAGCGGCGGCAGCGGCAACGGCGGCGGCAGCGGCAACGGCGGCGGCGGCCAGTCGCCGTACGGCCTTCCGTCCGGCCAGGCGCCCGTGAGCGTGGGCTCCGGGTTCATCTTCGACTCGAACGGGTGGATCCTCACGAACCATCACGTGGTCGCCGACGCGGGGAACCTCACCGTGCAGCTCGCGGACGGCCGCTCGTTCCCGGCCAAGGTCTACGGCAGCGATACCCTCACCGACCTCGCGATCGTGAAGATCGACGCGACGGGGCTGCCGGCGGCGACGCTCGGCGACTCGTCCAAGCTCCAGGTGGGTCAGCTCGCGATCGCCGTCGGCGACCCGCTCGGGGAGTACCCGGGCACCGTCACGACGGGCGTCGTCTCCGGCCTGGGTCGCTCGATCTCCGACGCGAACATCAACCTCGACGACCTCATCCAGACCGACGCGGCCATCAACCCCGGCAACAGCGGCGGCCCGCTCGTCGACCAGAACGGCAACGTGATCGGCATCGACACAGCGATCGCCGGATCCGCGCAGGGCATCGGCTTCGCCATCCCGATCAACCTGGCTCGCCCGCTCACGCAGCAGGCGCTCGCCGGACAGCCTCTCGCGCGGCCGTGGCTCGGCATCCGCTACCAGCCGCTCGACGCCGGCGTCGCTACCCGCAACAACCTCTCCGTGACCGCCGGCGCGTGGATCACGTCGGGCGGCAGCGGCGGCGCCATCGAGTCCGGCAGCCCGGCCGAGAAGGCCGGCCTGAAGGAGAACGACGTCATCACTGCCGTGGACGGGGTGAAGATCGACACCAGCCACCCGCTCATCGAGCTCCTCGCCTCGCACACCCCGGGCCAGACGGTCACCCTGACCGTCCACCGCGGGAATGCCGACGCGAACATCCGGATCACCCTGACCACACGAACGCTGAACACGAACGGCTGACCCTCGGCAGCCGCGACATGCCGAACGGCCCCGGGCGACCCGCCCGGGGCCGTTCGGCACCTGGATCCTCGTCCTCAGGCGACCGGCCTCGGGCGCACCGGGTGATCCCGCCCCGAGCGCTGCCGACCCCCGGATCTCAGCGGCCGAGCGGCTCTCCCGCGTCCTCGCCGAGCGCCGCCTCGGCGAGCGCGTGCCGGCGGCGCGAATACTCGGTGAGGATCGACGTCGCCTCGGCGACGTCGTCGGTCACGTGGAAGAGGTCGATGTCCTCGGGAGCGATCGCACCGGACCCCACGAGGGTCGTCGTCGCCCAGTCGAGGAGCCCTCCCCAGTAGTCCCGGCCCACGAGGACGATCGGGAAGTGCTCGACGCGCTTGGTCTGGACGAGCGTCAGCGACTCGAACAGCTCGTCGAGCGTCCCGAAGCCGCCGGGGAAGATCGCGAAGCCGTCCGCGTACTTCACGAACATCGTCTTGCGGACGAAGAAGTAGCGGAACTCGATCGAGATGTCGAGGTACTCGTTGGGCGACTGCTCGTGCGGGAGCTCGATGTTCAGCCCGACGGACAGACCCCCCGCCTCCTGGCAGCCACGGTTCGCGGCCTCCATGACCCCGGGGCCGCCGCCGGTGATGACCGCGAGGCCCTCGCGCGCGAGCAGGCCCCCGAGCTCGCGGGCGCGCGTGTACGCCTCGGTTCCCTCCCCGAAGCGCGCGGATCCGAAGACGGTCGCGGCCGGGCCGAGGACCGCCAGCTCGTCGATCCCGTCGACGAACTCGCCGAGGATCCGGAGCACCCGCCAGGGATCGCTGTCGAGGAACGCCGGCCGCAGCGGCCGCCGGAGGAGTCGCTCGTCGGCGGTGCTCCCGCGGTCGTGCTGCCGGACGACCTCGACGCCCCGGCCGTGCAGGACGACACGCCCCGCCCGCCGGTGCTCGGAGATCGGCTCGCCCGAATCCGTCATCGCGCGGCTCCCGTTCCCGTGTGGATCGTCGTGCCCGTGGCGACCCACGACTTCCATGTGGGCTCGGCCGGACCCGCCGAGACCTCGCGGCCGTCGCGGCAGAGCGGCAGTCGGAGGAGGCGCTGGTCCGCGAGCAGGCGCTCGGTGAGCTCGGCGCCATCCATCCGCAGGTAGCCGAGACCCGCATCGCGCCACGCCCTGCCCTCGGTGTCGGCGCATGCGGCAGCGCCGAGGCGCTCGACGAAGCGACGCAGCTCGCCCGGTGCGATCGGCCGGACGCGCAGGTCCACGTAGCTCACGGGGACGCGGCGCTCCTTGAAGAACCGCAGCGCGGCGCGGGTGGCCTTCGAGTCGTCGCGACCGAAGACCTGGATGGGGGCGCGCGAGGGCTGTCCCGTCATGACGACAGGGTACGGCGTGGGCGGGAGCGGTACCATCCGGCGGGCAAGGAGGCCCTCATGGCGATCTGGTTCACCGTCACGCTCGACGACCGGCCCGGCTCGCTCGCGCGCGTCGCGACCGCCCTCGCCGACCGCGGCGTGAACATCACGGGGATCGTCGGCGTCGCCGAGGACACGGACGGCGCGCTCATGCTCACGACGAGCGACCCCGCGCTGACGCGCGCGGCGTTCGGTGCGCTCGGGCTCGCCTTCGAGGAGCACGACGCGGATGGCGGCGGATCGCGGATCGCCGGCATCGCCGCAGGGCTCGTCGACAGATGACGCCCAAGCGTCGGGGAGAGCACGCCTCCGCACCGATCGTCGCGATCCGCGTCGAGCACGCCGACCGGCCGGATCTCGTCCCCGCGATCGCCACGGGCGTCGCGGGCGCCGGCGGCACGGTCCGGACGCTCTCCACCGTGCGCCGCATCCCCGAGGCCGAGGGGCCCGGCCACGTCGAGAGCGAGCTGGAGGTGGAGGCGATCGGGCTCGACGACCTCCTCGTGGCCGTCGGGCGGGTCCAGGGCGTGCTCGGCGTCCGGCCCACCCGGACGCTCGACCGGGTCTTCGGGAAGCGCGTCATCGTCGTGGGAGGTGGCGCGCAGGTCGCGCAGGTCGCGCTCGGCGCCGTGAGCGAGGCCGACCGCCATAACCTCCGCGGCGAGCTCATCAGCGTGGACACGATCCCGCTCGTCTCCGAGGAGAAGATCGCAGCCGCCGTCCGGGCCGTCGCAGACCTGCCCCGGGCCCGGCTCCTCGTCCTCGCCGGGTCGATCATGGGCGGCGACATCAGCCGGGCGGCGGACGAGCTCCGCGCGACGGGGATCCCCGTCATCGCGCTCAACATGGTCGGCTCGATCACCGATCACGTGGACCTCGTCGTCTCCGACCCCGTCCAGGCCGGCACGATGGCCGTCATGGCCATCGCCGACACCGCGACGTTCGACCTGGCGCGTCAGCGCGGACGCCGGTACTGAGGAACGGGCCGCGCGAAGCGCGGATCTGCGGCGGCCCGCCGCGCCAGCCGTACAACGAGGGAGCCCGATGCGCATCGCGACGTGGAACGTCAACTCGCTCAAGGCGCGACTCGAGAAGGTCGAGTGGTGGCTCGAGCGCGCGGCGCCGGACATCCTCCTCCTCCAGGAGACGAAGCTCTCCGACGACGCGGCCCCCGTCATGGCCTTCCAGATGGCCGGATACACCCTCGTCCACCACGGCGAGGGCCGCTGGAACGGCGTCGCGATCGCCACGCGCGTCGGGGTGTCCGACATCGTGACGAACTTCGGTGACGGGCCGGTGCGGTCGTCCGGGGCCGGTGCCGAGGTGAGTGCCACGGAGGAGGACTTCGACCCGTTCGACGAGGCCCGGATGGTCTCCGCGGTCTGCGGCGGCGTCCGCGTGGCCTCGCTCTACGCCCCGAACGGGCGTGCGCTGGACACGCCCTTCTACACCGGCAAGCTCGCGTGGTTCGCGCGCCTCCGACGGTGGCTCGAGGAGACGCAGGATCCGACGACCCCGGTCGTTCTGGGCGGCGACCTGAACGTGGCACCCACCGATGCCGACGTGTGGGACCCGACGGCGGTGCACGGCGCGACGCACGTGAGCGAGCGCGAGCGCGCGGCGTTCCGGGCACTGCTCGACTGGGGGCTCGAGGACGTCTATCGCGCGCACCACGACGAGCCGGCACGGTTCACCTGGTGGGACTACCGCGCCGGCAACTTCCAGCGCAACGAGGGAATGCGGATCGACCACCTTCTCGCGTCCGCGCCTGTGGCGTCGCGGGTCGTCGGGGTGGAGATCGACCGGGAGGCACGGAAGGGCAAGCCCGTCCCGTCGGACCACGCGCCGCTCGTCATGGACCTCGACGAGCCCGGGCAGGGGTTCGATCCGGGCTGGGCCGGTGCGGACGAGCGGTTCGCGGCGCGGCGCGCGGCGCAGGGCGCCTGAGGCCCCCCTGGCCGGCGCGCCGGAGCGCGTCCGGTCTCCTCCAGCCGCGGGTGGCCGTCCCGCGTCCGCGAGGCCTCCGTCGATCACCTCGCGGCGGCCGAGCCCCTCCGGCTGCGCACCTTCCCCTCGCCGGTCCGGCGGCCGCGGCTCGTCCGGACCCCGTCCATCGCGTACCGGTCCGCGACCATGATGTCGAACGCGTGGACCGAGGCCTCCTGGTTCGAGTAGCGGCCCACGCTGAACGACCGCGACGCGGACCCCCGCTGCTGCATCTCGCAGACGTGGTAGTCCTGCCGATTCGTCAGGTCCCAGAAGTCGAGGGCGCTCGCGACGCTGAAGCCGGCCTCGAGGGTGTCGGCCGTCACGTAGAGGTCGCAGTAGACCTTCGAGAGCCCGGGCTCGATCGGCCACGTGTGGTGCGTGAGCACGTAGTCCGGGTGGATGCTCATGATCAGATTTGGCCAGAGGATGTGATAGAGGATCTTCCGATCGTCCTCGGGCGTCGTGAACGGGAGGAGCGGCCGGCCTTCGCGGCCACCGTCCATCGACATCGTGTCGTAGCCCTCGTCGAGGGGCATCCAGCCGCCCTTCCATGGGCCCGTCGGGTACCAGTCGCCGCCGAGGTCGTACGGCGTGAGCCGGTTGAGGAGCGGATGGACCCCGGGGCAGTGGTAGCACTCGGAGTAGTTCTCCGCGATGATCTTCCAGTTCGCCTTCACGTCGTACTCGAGTCGTCCGGCGCGCCGGAGGGTGGACATGTCGCGGCGCGCATGGTGCTCCATCCAGTCGCCGAGGGACGCCTCGAGCGGCGGCGTCTCGTCCGAGAGGCAGAGGAAGACCCAGCCCTGCCAGACGGCAAGGCGGATCGGGACGAGGCCGTAGTCCTTCACATCGAAGTCCTCGAGGTCCTCGAGGTGCTTCGCGCGGACGAGCGAACCGTCCAGATCGTAGATCCACGCGTGGTACGGACACTGGAACCGCACGATCTTCCCGCACGGCTCCTCGACGACGGCCGTTCCGCGGTGGCGGCAGACGTTGTGGAAGGCGCGCAGCTCCTCGTCGCGGCCGCGGACGACGACGATGTCCTCCCCGGCGACCTCGACGAGGAAGTACGAGCCGTGCTCCGGCGCCTCCTCCGCTCGACCCACCACCAGCCAGTCGCGCGCGAAGAAGTGCTCGACCTCCCAGGCGAGGACGGCCGGGTCGTGGAAGACCCGGCCCGGGAGCAGGCTCGCGGCGCGGAACGGCTTCCGGGTCGCGGCGAGCTCCTCCGGCGTGAGCGGCGGGTGATCGAAGCGGGACGCGGAGACGGACACGGGACGACCTCCTGCGATGGGATCGGGAGTGTACCCGACGTGGTGGACGGTGCCGGCCGGGAGGCCGGGGGCCGGTCGACGGCCTGGGAGTGGCGGCCCTGCCGGCTCGGCGGCCCGGGGGGTCGCCGCGCATCACCCCGGGGACTCGCGGCGCGGCGTCTCCCAGCCGTGCCGTCCAAGGCCGTGCTCAGGTCGAGCCGCGCGTGGTCGGCCCGGCCGCCGCCCATCGCCTGGCCGTAGACTCGGCGGACCGACCCGCGAGCAGGAGGACGCCATGACCGCACCCGCCACCGTCCCCGACGTCCACCCGCTCTTCAGCCGAGGTGGCGCGGTCGGCACGTGGGTCTCGGCTGCGGACCCCACCATCGCCGAGGTCCTTGCGGGGTCCGGCGTGGACTTCCTCGCGATCGACGGCGAGCACGGCGTCGTGGATGTCGGCTCGCTCGGAGCGGTCCTCGCGGCCGTCCGTCCGTACGGGATCCCGACCCTCTTCCGCGTCGCCGAGAATGAGCAGGCGCGGATCCAGCACGCGCTCGACTCCGGCGCGGGCGGCGTCATCGTGCCGCGGGTCCGCTCCGCGGCCGATGCGGCGCGGGCGGCCGCGGCCAGCCTCTACCCGCCGGACGGGACGCGCGGGATCGCGCCGAGGCGGGCGTCCGCGTACGGGCGCGATCCCGGGTACCTCGGGCGCGCCAACGCGACGGTCTCGTGCGTCGTGCAGATCGAGACGCGCGAGGCGCTCGACGACCTCGCGGCGATCCTCCGCGCTCCCGGCGTCGACGCCCTCCTCGTGGGCCCGAACGATCTCGCGGCCTCCCTCGGGCACACGGGCGAGATCGACGACGCCGAGGTCCTCGCAGCGATCGACCGGGTCCGCGCCGCGGCGACGGCGGCCGGCGTTCCGATCGGCATCCACGTGCGAACCGGCACGGAAGCGCGGAGCCGCCTCTCGGAGGGGTTCGCGTTCACGACCGTCTCGACGGACGTGGGCTTCCTCGCCGCAGCGACGGACGCGATGGTCCGGGAGGCGCGCAGAGCCTGAGGCCGCCGGGTTGCGTGCCCTGGTCCCGAACAACGGGCGACTCGGGCTCGGGGCGGCGTACGCCCGGCGGATTCGGGCCCGGGGCGGCGCACGCCCGGCGGACTCGGACCCGGCCCCCCGGCGGTTACTCGGCTGCGCCCCTGCCCGCGCCCCGGCTGCGCCCCTGCCCGTGGCCGGTCGCGGCTCCGCGCCTCGGCCGGCCCACTCGGGCCGGCTCTCCACTCCTCAGTCGAGGTCGACCGCCTCCCGCCAGACGGGCACGTAGGGGGCGAGTCCGAGCGCCGCGACCTTCGGCACCAGCGCGTCCTGCGCCTCGGGGTCCCCGTGGACGACGAAGACGCGCCTGGGCACGCCCGGGTCGCCGGGCTTCCGCGCAGAGCCCCCCGGCTCGCGCGCCGCGGTGAACGTGGCCAGCCATGCCAGGAGCTCCGGCTCGTCCGCGTGCGCTGAGAACCCGCTGATCGACTGTACGCGGCATCGCACCTGGCGCACCGCGCCGTCGATTCGAACGGTCTTCGCCCCGGCCTGGAGGTGGGCTCCGAGCGTCCCTTCGCCCTGGTAGCCGACGAAGAGCAGGGTGGCGGCCGGGTCGTCGATGAGGTTCCGCAGGTGGCCCACGACGCGGCCACCCGTGAGCATCCCGTTCGACGCCACGATCATGTACGGGCGCGTCGCGCGGACAAGCGCGCGAGACTGCTCGGCAGAGTTCACGACGACCGCGTCGGGGTAGTCGAGCGGCGTCTCGCCCGACGCGAGCAGGCGGCTCGTCTCGTCGTCGTAGCACTCGGGGTGACGCCGGTAGATCTCGGTCGCCCGCGTCGCCATCGGCGAGTCGAGGTAGACGCGGATCCGCGGGATCCGGCCGGCCGACACGAGGCGGTCGAGCGCCCACACGACCTCCTGCGTCCGCCCGATCGCGAACGACGGGACGAGGAGGACCCCATCGGCCTCGTCCACGAGTCGGACGGTCTCGGCGAGGATCCGGCGCGCCTCGTCCTCGGGCTCGTGCTCGCGCCCGCCGTACGTGGACTCGACCACGACGTAGTCCGCATCGGTGAGCGTCGAAGGATCGCGGAGGATCGGCGTCGCCGTCCGGCCGAGATCGCCGGAGAAGACGATCGTCCGTTCGGGTCCCCCGGGCTCGTCGGCGACGCGGAGGCGGATGATCGCGGAGCCGAGGATGTGCCCGGCGTCGAGGAACGTCGCGTGGACGCCGGGCGCCACCTCGCGCTCCACCCCGTAGGCGAGGGGTCGGAAGAGCGGGAGCGCGGCCTGCGCCTCGCGCTCCGTGTAGAGCGGCTCGTCGAGGTCGACGTCGATCTCGGCCGGCTGCCCCCGGAGTTCGTCCTCGACGTCCCGGCCGCCGGCCGCAACGCGGCCCGACGGGCGCTCGGGGCCGCCGCCGCGCCCGAGGTCGGCGGCGACCGTCGTCGGGACGTGCTCGCCGTCGTCGTCCGCGTGCTCTTCGGCCACGTGGCCGGGCCAGCGCTCCTCGCCGGACTCGGCGAGCTCCACGGCGTCCTCGTAGCGCTCGAGATCCCGTGCGTCCTCGGCCGCCGCCCTCGTCGGGTCGCGTCGCTCCCAGCGATCCTCGCGCTTCGCGAACTCCTCCTGGAGCTTCCCGGAGTCGAGGAGGACGAGGGCGGCGAGCTCGATCGTCGCGGGCGTCGCGAGGATGGGCCCGGCGAAGCCCTCGCGCACGAGATGCGGGATCAGGCCGCAATGGTCCAGGTGGGCATGCGTGAGGAGGAGGACGTCGACGGACGTCGGATCGAACGGGAACGGGACGTGGTTGCGGACCGACTCGTTGGGGCTGCCCTGGAACATGCCGCAGTCGATGAGGACACGCGCCTGCGCGGTCTCGAGGAGGTACTGGGAGCCGGTGACGGTGCGGGCACCGCCGAGGAAGTGCAGATGCATGGCGCGATGGTGTCATGGGCGGCGGAGCCGTGCCTGGCGGCCGCGGTCTGGACGTGCCTGGCGGCCGCACCACGGCGGGGATCATGCCTCCTGTGGCACCATCCGCCGGTGCAGCGAACGCTTCCGCCCGCCCTCGTGGACAGGTGGGCCCCGCGCCGGGTCATCCCGCGGCTCCCGGGGCTCGTCGTGGGCCTGATCGTCTTCGGCGCCGGGATCGCGCTCATGGCGGCGGCGGGGATGGGCCTGGGTCCGTGGGAGGTCCTTCACCAGGGGATCGCGCGGCACACGGGCGTCGCGATGGGCACCGTGAGCATCCTCGTCGGGATCCCGATCCTCCTCCTGTGGGTCCCGCTGGGCGAGTACCCGGGCATCGGCACCATCCTCAACGTCGCGCTCATCGGAACGGCGACGAACGTCGTCCTGCCCGCGCTCCCCCAGCCCACCGACCTGCCGACCCAGACCGCGATGATGGTCGCGGGGGTGCTCACCATCGGCCTCGGCTCCGGGCTCTACCTTGGCGCTCGCCTCGGACCCGGCCCGCGTGACGGGCTGATGACGGGCATCCACGCCCGGTACGGCTGGTCGATCCGTCGCGCGCGCACCGCTGTGGAGGTGTCGGCGCTCGTCGTCGGGTTCGTGCTGGGCGGGACCGTCGGGATCGGGACCCTGGTGTTCGCGTTCGGGATCGGCCCGATCGTGCAGGTCTTCCTGCGCGTGTTCGACCGCGAGAGCCCCGCGGCGCTGAGGAGACGCGATCCGGACCTCGCGGAGGAGCTCGCAGCGCCGGGCACGGTCGGCGAGTAGGCCGGACGGGGCCGCCCGAGGTCAGGCGCGCTCGCGAGTCAGGCGCGCTCGCGAGCCAGGCGCTGCTCCGCGCGTGCACGTGCGCCCGCGAGCCCGTCCCCCTCGGGGCTTGCCCACCCGAACGCGATCCGGACGACCGACGCATCGCGCTCGAGGAGCGCCTCGAACGTGGATCGCACCCGCTCGACGAAGTTCACGGCCCTGACCTCGTCGGTCTCGGGGAGCAGGACGGCGTAGAGGCCGGGCCCCACCACGGCAGCGCGGTCGCTCGTCCGAACGTTCGCGCGGAGCGCGGCGCCGATCCTGACGGCAGCCAGCTCGGCGACGTCGGCGCCGTAGAACGCCCCGAGCGCGTCGAGCCCGTCGAGCTCGGCGAGGACGATCGTCGTGGGTCGCCGATAGCGCCGCTCGCGAGGCTCCTCGTCCGCGACCCAGACGTCCCACGCGAGCGGCGTGCCGAGCCCCGTGAGCGGGTCGGTGAGGAGCCGGGCGAGGCCCTGCCTGTCGATCGTCGGCGCTGGAAGCAGCGTCGCGAATGGATCCTGGGCGGGGCGCGCCCGGACGCCCGGGTCATTGAGGGGCCACGCGTCGGGGCCGAGACCCGGGTCCGCCACCGAGGTCTCGTCGCTGCCGTCGGAGAGCGGCAGCAGGTCGAGCATCGAGCCGACCGCGCCGGCTTCCGCGCAGGTCCTCTCGCTCTCGTCGGACGGCTCCGCCCCAGGCTCGACCTCGATCATCTCGCCCGGCGCGCGCGCGAGCTCGGCGATGCGGCGCGCGATCGCCGGGTCCGTGACCCCTGGCGACTCCGGCCCTCGGGCGCCGCCACGCGCCTCGCCCTCCCAGGCCACGGCTCCGCGGTGACGCAGCAGGCCGAATGCCATGAGCAGGGACGCCGCGACGGCCGATCCGATGACCGTCGCAAGGAACGGGAGCTCCCCAGCGCTCACGTACCCCTACCCCCGGATGCGTCGACGACTGTGGCCCAGTCTCGTCCATCCGGCGGAGTTCGGCCCCCGGACCTGCGTACCGGGCTGGATGAGAAGAGGGTCCCGGGACGCTCCGCGCCCCAGGCCGAGGCTGGACGATCCTCGCCCGCGCCGAGGCTGGTGGCCGGATCGCCTACCCGACGGGGATGACGACGACCGCATCGATCGCGATCGCGAGGAAGAGCAGCGTCAGGTACGTGATCGAGAACTTGTACACGCGGATCGCGCCCACCCCCGTGCCATCCCGCCAGAGGCGGACCGACTGCCAGAGGAAGGCGGCGCCGAGGACGGTCGCGGCCACGAGGTAGATCGCGCCCATGCGCGCCACCGCCCAGAGGATGAGCGAGACGGCGACCAGGAGGATCGTGTAGAGCAGGATCTGGCGACCGGTCTCGGCGACACCCGAGACGACCGGAAGCATCGGGATCCGCGCGCTCGCGTAGTCGCGGCTGATCCGCAGGGCGAGCGCCCAGAAGTGGGGCGGGGTCCAGTAGAAGACGACGGCGAAGAGCAGGAGCGCCGGGATCTCGACACGCCCGGTGACCGCGGCCCACCCGATGACCGGCGGGAGCGCGCCGGCGGCCCCACCGATGACGATGTTCTGCGGGGTCGTCCGCTTGAGCATGAGCGTGTAGACGACGACGTAGAACGCGATCGCGAGGAGCGCGAGGAAGGCGGAGAGGAGGTTCACGAAGTAGCCGAGGACGGCGAAGGAGATCGCACCGAGGACGATCCCGAAGATGACCGCGTTGGCCGGCTCCACCTCGTGCGCCGGGAGTGGCCGCCGGCGCGTCCGGGTCATCACGACATCGATGTCCCGGTCGATGTAGCAGTTGATGGCGTTGGCGCTGCCCGCGGCGAGCGACCCGCCGACGAGCGTCCAGGCGATGAGCGCGAGCGGCGGGAAGCCCTTGGCTGCGAGGACCATCGCCGGGACCGTGGTGATGAGCAGCAGCTCGATGATCCGCGGCTTGGTGAGCGCGACATACGCGAGGATGACATCGCGCGCCTTCCGTGGCGCGGTGTCGGTCGCAGCCGCCCAGGCGGTCGCCGCGACC
>JAKAJU010000076.1 GCA_021813655.1 Chloroflexota bacterium
CTCCTCGTCGAGTAGGCGGCCGAGCGCCGCCGAGCGCGTCCGCTCGGTGTGCGGGCGCGAGGCGACGAGATCGCCGGCCGCCGTCGCGACGGTCACGCGCGTCAGGTCGCCGAGGAAGGAGACGCCGATCGCCCGCCCGCGGACGACGGCGCGGCCCGGATCCCGCGGCGGCGGCTCGAGTCCGACGTCGACGCATTCGGGCCGGATCATGAGGGTGGCCGAGTCGCCCGAGGCGAGCACGGCCGTGGCCTCGGGCAGCCCCACCCGCTCCCCGCCCGAGAGCTCGAGTGCGGGACCGTCGGCGGCCGTCACGGGCCGCCCGGTGACGAAGTTCGACTCGCCGATGAAGTCGGCGACGAACCTGTCGACGGGCTTGTAGTAGACCTCCTGGGGCGAGCCCTCCTGCACGACGTGGCCGGCGTTCATGACGGCGATCCGGGTCGCCATCGAGAGCGCCTCCTCCTGATCGTGCGTGACGAAGACGAAGGTCGTCCGAACCTGGCGGTGGATCCGCGCGAGCTCGACCTGCATCTGCTTTCGGAGCTTGAGATCGAGCGCACCGAGCGGCTCGTCGAGGAGGAGGACGGCCGGGCGCTTCACGAGGGCGCGCGCGAGGGCGACGCGCTGCTGCTGGCCGCCCGACAGCTGCTGCGGGAGCCGATCCTTCAGCGGCAGGAGCCCCACGAGGTCGAGGTAGTCGGTGACGAGCCGATCGAGCTCCGGCCCCTTGACGCCACCCATCTGGAGCCCGAACGCCACGTTCTGCCCCACGGTCATGTGCGGGAAGAGCGCGTAGCTCTGGAACACCGTGTTCACGTTCCGCTTGTGCGGCGGCAGATCGTTGACGCGCCGCCCCTCGATCCGCATCTCCCCGGCGGTGAGCGGCACGAACCCGCCGATGAGGTTGAGCGTCGTCGTCTTCCCGCATCCGGACGGACCGAGGAGGCAGTAGAACTCGCCGGGCTCGATCCGGATCGACACGTCGTCGAGCGCGACCGCATCGCCGTAGCGCTTCGTCACGTGCACCAGCTCGATCGCCGGGGTCGCGACCCCCGTCGTCGTCCGGGCCGCGTCGACGACGGTCATGCCGTGACCCCGGCACAGCCGCACGAGCGCCTCAGGGCGAGCTCCATCGGGATGCGGACGTGCATCGGGCCGGCCTCCGCGTACGCGAGCACCCGGAGGATGAGGGAGCCTGCCAGGTCCCCGATCTGCTGGTCGCGACGCACCAGGGCGGTCAGCGGAGGATCCAGGAGCGCCCCGCCCTCGGCGTCGTCGAAGCTCGCGAGGGCGATCCCGTCCGGGACGCGCACGCCGCGCTCGTGGAGGACGTGGAGACCGGCGAACGCCATCCGCGCGTTGGCGTAGACGATCGCGGTCGGGCCCTCGTCGAGGGCGAGGAGCGCCTCGGTCTCGCGGGCTCCGGACGCGGGGGTCCAGTCGCCCATCCGAACGTATGCGTCGACCGGGGAGAGTCCGGCCGCGAGCAGGCCGATCCGGAAGCCCTCGAGCCGCTCCACCCCCGACGTCTCCGAGAGACGTCCGCCGACGTAGGCGACGCGGCGGTGGCCGTGGGCGACGACGAGGTGGTCCACGAGGAGGCGCATCCCGTCCTCGTTCGCGAGCGTCACGCTCCCGACGCCCACGCCGGCCACGGCGTTGTCGAAGAAGACGACCGGCGTCCGGGACCGCCGGACCGCATCGGCGAGCCACGAGCCCGCGATCCCGGAGGTGCACACGACGAGACCGTCCACGCGCGCCACAAGGAGGCTGCGGATCGCCGCCGTCTCGCGGTCCACCCGTTCGTCCGTGTCCACCAGCGCGACGTGGTACCCGGACGCCTCGAGGCGGTGCTGGATGCCCTTCACGGCGGCGGCGTAGAACGGGTCCGCGATGTCCGGGACGACGACGCCCACGAGTCCCGTGGTCTGCATCCGGAGCGACCGGCCGAGCGGCGACGGCTCGAACTCCAGCTTCGCGACGGCCGCGAGGACCCGGGCGCGCGTCTGCGCGGCGATGGGCCCGCGGCCCGAGATCGCCCGCGAGGCAGTGGCGGAGGAGACGCCTGCCTCGCGGGCGACATCGGCGAGCGTGACGCCGGGCCCGGATCCGGACGCGGCGCTGCGCCTGCGAGAGGCGCGCTCCGCGGGACCGGCGAGACGCGACGGTGCAGCTGACATGCACAGGTCACGGTAATCGATTGCACCGGGCTCCACAATGGGCTTCTTCGGGCGTCGCCTGCTCGGGCCGCGCGGGCGGGCCACGGCGACCCGAGCCGGAGCGGCCGGGGCGAGCTCGCGCCGGGATCGCTGGAGCGACCTTCCAGCCGGAACGGCTGGGACGATCGGCGACGGCCCGGGCCGGAGGCTGAGCGGTGAGGGTGCGAGTCCCGCGCCCTCGTCAGCCCAGGCGCTCGCGGACCTGCCCGGCGAGGAGCGCGAGCGTCTCCGGGTCGAACGGTGCCGGCCAGTCGAAGAAGACCTCCTCGGCACCGGCGGCTCCGTACGCCTCGAGGGTCGCCGCGACGTCGTCCACAGTCCCGACGCAGGGGGCGGCGGCGGCGGTCGCCTCCGCGTCCGGCGCGGACCAGCCGTGCCGCACGAGCGTGGCGGCCAGCGCGGCGACCGCCGCCCCGCGGGTCGCGCGGATCGAGGGAGGCGGCAGGCCGGCGGTCCGCCGGATCGCGCGCGGATCCCGTCCGACCGCAACACAGTGCGCGTCAAGGACGGCGTTCTTCCGCGCGAAGGTCGCGACGTCCCCCTCGCCGTTCCACGTGTCCGCGTGGCGCGCGACGATCCGGAGCGTCCGGCGCTCCCCGCTCCCCCCGATGAGGAGCGGCAGGTGCGGCTGAAGCGGAGGGGGGTCGAGGACGGCGTCGTCGAAGCGCACCCACCGGCCATGCATCGTGACGCGCTTCCCGTCGAGGAGATCGCGCAGCGCCCGCGCCTGCTCCTCGAGCCGATCGAGGCGCTCCGCGACGGGCAGGAGATCCCATCCGTACATCGCATGGTCGCGGACGTGCCAGCCGGCGCCGATCCCGAGCGTCATGCGACCGCCCGACGCGTGGTCGAGCGTGACCACCTGCCGCGCGAGGAGGCCGGGGTTCCGGTAGCCCGCGGCCGAGACGAGGCAGCCGAGGCGGATCCGCGAGGTCCGGGCTGCCCATCCGCCGATCGTGGCCATCGCCTCGAAGATGGGCCCGGCAGCATCGGGAGCCACGCCGTCGCTCGTCCCGACAACCGGGACGACGTGGTCGTTGGCGAAGCAGCTGTCGAGCCCGTGCGCCTCGATCGCCTCGGCCGCCGCCATGAGATCGCCCCAGCCGACGCCGCTCCCCCACACCTGGAAGCCGATACGCAACTCACTGCCCTCCCGCACGGGGTCCCGCGACTCCACTCTGCCACGTGTCGACGTCGCCCATCGGATCGACCGGCTACCATCGCGCGGTGACGACGTACTACGACCTCGAGAGCGCCACCGCGATGCTCGACCGCGTCCGGCCCATGGCCGAGGCGCTCCGGGACCAGCGCGCCGAGGTCGCCCGCCTGACCGAGCGACTCCGCGTGGCCCAGCTCGACGAGGAGACGGACCCCGCGGTCGCATCCGTCCTCCGCGCACGAATCCGGGCGATCGTCGACCAGATGGAGGGCGCGGTCGATCGCCTCGACGACTGGGGGATCGTCCTTCGCGACATCCGGTCGGGCCTCCTCGACTTCCCGGCGCTCGTCGACGGCCGGCGCGTCTGGCTCTGCTGGCGCTTCGGCGAGGACGAAGTGGCGTGGTGGCACGAGACCACCACGGGATTCGAGGGCCGGCAGCCGGCGAGCGAACTCACGGGGAGCCGCCAGACGACCTGACGCGCGGGGCCGGGCACGCAGCGCGGCGGGGCGGCGCGGGTCGTGGGCGCGCAGGCGCCGGG
>JAKAJU010000081.1 GCA_021813655.1 Chloroflexota bacterium
CGGCGACGGTCGGGCGCGGACCGGTCGGGGGCGGACCGGCCTTGCGGGGACCGGCCGGGGGCGGGCCTGCCTTGAGCGGGCCGCTCGGGGGCTCCGCCGGCGTGGGTCGAGGCGTGGGTTCGGATCGCACGGTCGGGGACTCCTTCGGGGCGTCGATGGGACGGGGCGGGCGGGCGGCCATCAGTCGTCGTGGCCGCCGCCACCGCCGCCACCTTCGCCACCGCCACCGCCGCCTTCGCCACCCTCGTGGCCGCCGGGGGTCGGGGACGGCTCGCTGTGCGGCGGGGCGGTCGGCGCGGGGGCGACCGTCGGGGTCGGGCCGGGCCCGTCCATGGGCCCTGGCGCGAACGTCGCGTCCGGAGTCGGCGCCGGCGTGGCCGAGTCCGACGGCGCCGGCTGGTGCGTCTCGGTGGCCGTCGAGCCGGCATGCGGCTTGTTGGTCGACGCCTTGCGCGTGGGCTTCGCAGGCCTGTCGGCGGATCGCGAACGATCGGGCACCCACTTTGCGCTGGTCGCCGTCCAGGTCACCTGGGGCGGCGCCTCCGCGGCCGCCGGCCCTGCGCTCGGCGGTGCGACGGGCGCCGTGGCCGCGAGGGTCCCGAGCGTCCCGGCGATGTCGGCCTTCAGCTCGTCCACGGTCGCGGAGCCATCGGCGGTGGCGCCGGACGCCGTCGCGATACCCGCCGCGAGCGCGGCGACCTTGTCCTGGAGCGCCGCGACCTGGGCGTTGCCGCCGGCGGTGTCGGCAGCCGGCACGCCCTGAGCCGCGCTGGATGCGAGGCCGAAGCCTCCGATGCCGAGCGCGACGACGGCCGTCGCGGTGATGGCGAAACGCCGAAGCGCCTGTCGGATGCGTCGTTCGGTCACGATGTCACCTCCAGATCTCGAGATGGATGCGGGGCGCGAGGCGCCGGTCGTCCGCCGGTTCGGCCGAGCGCCGTGCGCTCGGCATGGGACGCCAGTAGCGCGACGCGGCGACGAGCACCACGAGCGCCCCGGAGACTGCGTACAGCGGGAGGAGTGCGCGGGTATCGGTGCCGGAGAACACGCCGTGGGCCCAGCCCAGCGCGAACGCGACGATCGCGACCCGGTGGATCGTGAGCCAGCGGCCCGGACCCAGCAGGTTCGTGAAGCGGGCCGTGAGCCCGGTGAGGAGGAGAGCGAAGAGGCCGAGGGTGCCGAGTGCGACCGGCACCGACCGGTATGTCGACATCCCCGGCACGAGCCACCCGAGGACGCCCACGCCCGAGTACGGATCAAGGACGAGCGCGATGACGTGGGCGGCGATGAACGCGAGAGTGAAGAACGCGAGGTGGCGATGCCACGGGAAGACGTGCTTCGACGCCTTCCACTCTGTCTTGTTGGCCGGGTGCGACAGCACGAGGCCCACGAGGGCGAGGGCCGTCAGCAGGAGGTACGCGACGATCCCGGCGGCGCGGCTGCCGTACCACAGCCGCATGCTCGCCATCTTCGCGTCGACGGCCGCCGACCATCCGCCGGAGACGGCGAGGACGGCGAGGCCGAGGAATGCCAGAAGGATGGCGGCTCCGGCGAGGTCGCGCGGTGCGAGCGCGAACCGTGCGCGTCGTCTCGCGCGCGGCGTGTCGTCCATGGGTCCTCCGCGGTGGGACGTTCCGTGGTCGGGCCCATCAGGGTGGGGCGGCCGACGAACAGGAAGAGGCCCGCGGGCCGCTGAGGGTTTCAGCGACCGCGCGCGGCGGAGGGGTCGGCGGGCCGCCGGCCGAGCGTGGCGGATGGGGTCGGCGGGCCGTGCGGCGGAAGAGGACGCGTGCCTCAGGCTGCCGGCAGGATGCCCGCGAGCGCCGCGCGCAGGTCGGCGAACGTGAACGGCTTCTGCAGCCACTCGACCGGCCCGACCTGACCGAGCAGCTCGGCCGCAGTCTCGACGTCGCGGCCGGTCATGACCACCACCCGGAGATCGGGGCGGACAGCCCGCGCGGTGCGGATGACCTCCTCGCCGCTGACGCCGGGGAGGGTGAGGTCGCACACGATGGCGCAGAAGCGGCCGGCGTCCGCCTCGAGAGCCGTGAGCGCCTCGCTCCCGTCCGACGCCTCGATCACGTCGGCAGGCTCGAGGCTGCGGGCGATGAGCCGGCGGATCGACGGCTCGTCGTCGACCACGAGGATCGTCCTGCCCGCGTTCGGTCGCGACCCAGTCGCCTCATCCCCACCCTGGACGAGCCCCACGTCGCACCTCTCTTGGGACCGGCCGATTCTACGCCGCGGCACCGACCCCTCGAACCCTCGTTCACCGATCGCTCCGCACCCGCCTCGTGGCCGGGACGATCGGCCCCACCCTACCGCGGGGTGATGGCCGTCGGTCGCGGGACTTTGGTACCGGCGCGTGCGTACCCACGTTTCGTGGCCGCCGGGAGGGCGAGGGCCGATGCTGGTCGCGTCCCCGGAACGACCGGCATCCGCCGGCTGACGCTCTCCGGGGCGCACGGGTCGAGGGATCGGAGATCGCGACGACGCTCCGCGGCCGCTTCTCCCGGCAGGCCGCGAAACCCCAGGACGGCACCGCGCGATCCGCGGCTGGCCGGCTCGCCCGGCGGCATGCGAGCGAGCCGACGCGCGCTGGTGCCGACGCTCCCGCCGGTGGGCCACATCCGGCGGACGTCCATCGGGGTGGCGCCTCTGCCCCGGCCGCGGACGAGACTGTCCTCGGTGCGGTAGCGGTCACCGCGGTCGCGGCCGTCCCGTTCGTTGTCGCGGCCCTCTCGGTGGTGGCGGGACGCGACCCGGCCCTGCCGGGCCAGCTCGCGAGCGTCATCGCGGGTCTGGCGGCAGGCGCCGTCGCGTGGCACACCTCGGCGCGGTGGACGGGCCGCGCGGATCCCGCGCGCGCATGGCGCGCGGTCGCTCTCGCGCTCGGAGCCTGGTCGACGAGCGTGGGCCTCTGGTGGGCCGCACGCACGACCGGGGTCGTGTCCGTCCCGATCGAGGCTGTCTCGAACGGCGCGTCCCTTCTCTTCTACCCGCTGGCCGTTGCCGGCCTCGTGTTCCTCGTCGAGCGCGGCCGGGGCTCGGCGGAGCGACTCCGGGTCCTGCTCGACGGCCTCAGCGTGGGGATCGCGGTCTTCGTCGGACTCGCGGTCCTCCTCGGCGTCGGGTCCCCGGCCTCCCCCGTCACGCTGCTCCAGCTCGCCAGCATCGCCGGTACCTCCGCCGTCGTCGCCTCGTCCGCCCTTGCGGTCCTTCGCCGCCCGACCGGCGAGCGCCCCGTCCCCCCGATACTCCTCGGTCTCGGCCTGGCCGCCCTGGCGGTCTCGGCGCCCGCCCTGGGTGTGTTCTCGCCCGAGGCGCTCCGCCTGTTCGACGGCCCGGCGATCCTCGCTGGCGTGATGGGCGCGGCGCTCGTCGCCTGGGCAGCCGCTGCGCAGACCCTCGATCGCCGCGCGCTCCGGTGGGGTCTCGACACGTCGGACCGCCTGAGCATGGTCGCGGGCTTCCTGCCGCTCGCGGCGGCCGCCGCGGTGTTCGCCGCGATCCTCGGCGTGGAGGGCGAGAACCTCGCCCCGGCGACCGTCGGGCTCGTCGCGTGCGGCGTCGTCCTCACGTGCGTCGCGGCGATCCGGCAGGCGGTGACGCTGCGGGAATCGCACGAGGCGCGGCGCGGGGCCGCACTGATCGCCTCGCAGGCGCGCTTCCGGTCGGTGGTCGAGAACGCGTCGGACGTCATCGTCACCGTCGGCCCGTCGGGGCGGATCGCGAGCGCCACGCCCTCGCTCGAACGGATCACCGGATGGTCGCCGTCGGCCTCGGTGGGTGTCGCGTTCCTCGATCGCGTGCACAGCGACGACCGCCAGCGCGTCGCGCGGATCCTCGACGGACGGCGGCCAGGGCGACACGAGCCGTCAGTCTTCGAGTTCCGCATGCTCCGACCGGACGACGACTGGGCGGACGTGGAGGCGGCTCTCGTCGACCTCCGGGACGACGCGAGCGTCGGCGCCCTCGTGCTCACGATCCGCGACGTCGGCGATCGCAAGGTCCTCGAGTCGGACCTCAAGCGCCAGGCGTTCCAGGACCCGCTCACCGGACTCCCGAACCGTGCCCACTTCGTCGAGCGGATCGAGCAGGCCTTCGCCCGCACCTCGCTGGTCGCCGAGCCGATCCAGGTCCTCTACCTGGACCTCGACGGGTTCAAGCGGATCAACGACAGCCTCGGCCACGACGCAGGAGACCGCGTCCTCCGCGTGGTGGCCGAACGCCTCACCTGGGCGGTCCGCGCCGGCGACACACCCGCGCGCCTCGGCGGCGACGAGTTCGCGGTCCTCCTCGAGGACGGGGCGTCCGTCGATGTCGCGCGCGGCGTCGCGGAGCGCATCCAGACGATGGTCGCCGCCCCGATCGAGGTCGAGGGCCGCCAGGTCCGGGTGGGCGTGAGCGTGGGGGTCGCGTCGCCTGCGACCGTCTCGGGCGGGACCCTCGAGGATGGAGGCCGCGCGATCGCGCGCGTCCAGGTCGCGGACGAGCTCATCCGGAACGCGGACGTCGCGATGTACGAGGCGAAGCAGCGGGGGAAGGGCCGGGTCTCGATCTACGAGCCCGCGATGCGGCTCGCGGCGATGACGCGACTCGACCTCGAGCAGGCGCTCCGCGAGGCAGTCGAGCGTGACGAGTTCAGGGTCCGGTTCCAGCCGATCGTCAACCTCTCCACCGGCGGTGTCGTCGCGATGGAGGCGCTCGTGCGATGGGAGCGGCCGGAGGTCGGGCTCGTGCAGCCCGGGACGTTCATCGCCGTGGCCGAGGAGACCGGACTCATCCGGCCGATCGGAGCGAAGGTCATGCGCATGGCCTTCGACGAAGCGTCACGCTGGGCGGGCGACCGGGTGGCCATGGGCCTCTGCGTCAACCTGTCGGCGCGGCAACTCCAGGACCCGCGGATCGTCGAGACGGTCGAGGAGGCCCTGGAAGCCTCCGGCCTGGACCCCCGGCGCGCGGTCTTCGAGATCACCGAGAGCTCCCTCATCGAGGAGGGCCAGGCGACGCTCGATCAGCTCGGGCGGCTGCGGGCCCTCGGCATCCGGCTCGCGATCGACGACTTCGGGACGGGATACTCGTCGCTCGGCTACCTCGAGCAGCTCCCCATCGACATCCTGAAGATCGACCGCGCCTTCATCGTCGACCTTCCGACGTCGCCGAAGCGCGCGACCCTCCTCCGGGCGATCGTCGGGATGGCCGGGGCCCTCCACCTCACGACGATCGCGGAGGGGATCGAGACCGACGAGCAGCTTCACGCCGTTCGGGCCATCGGCTGCGATCTGGCCCAGGGGTTCCTGATCTCGCAGCCGATCGAGCCGCACGAGGCGTCGATCCTCGTCGAGGCGGCGGTGGCGGACCCGGGCCTCTTCCGGGGTCTGCTGCGCGCGGCCGACATCGCCGGCAAGACCCGAGACACGGTGCGCCGCATCTCGGCGTGACGCGGCCGGCGGCCCGACGATGGGACCTTCGTACCGGGCCGTGCTGACGGGCGCGCCATTGCCCCCGCGCACCGGCCCGCCCACCCTTGGCCCGATCAGGCGAGGCGGCCTCCGGCCGTCGAGCGGTTCGCAGGGGGCTCCGCGGACATGACGACGCTCTCTCGGACGGGCGACGCGACGGACCCGGAGGTCGGGAGCGACCGGCGCGCGCGTGACCTCGTGTGGCTCGTCCCCGGGCTCGCCGTCTCGATCGGTGTCCTCGCGGTGGCGACCTCGCCCGACGTGCCGGCCCACCCTCCGGCCACGGTCCTGCTCGTCGCCTCGGCGGCCCTGGCGGTCGCGGCGGGGATCGCGCGGGTCGTGCGACCGCCGCGCGCTGGCGCGGCGGCGCGGTCCGCGGCCTCGGACCCGCGCCTCGTCGCGGCGATCGAACAGGGCTCCGCGGTCATCGTGACGGTCGACCGTCGCGGGATCGTGCGCGCCGCCTCGCCCGCCGTGGTGCGGCTCACGGACCGGGAGGTCCGCTCGATCGTCGGCCGGCCGTTCGCGGACCACGTCGACCAGGCGGACCGGAAGCGCGTCGCGTGGGCCCTCGGCGGAGGCCGCGAGCGCGCCGACGGCGTACCGCGCGTCGTCGAGTTCCGCATGCTCCGACGCGACTTCACTCCGGTGGATGTCGAGGCCACGATCGTGGACCTCACCGACGATCCGGTCTTCGACGGCTTCCTCCTGACGATCCGCGACGCCTCCGAGCGGCGCCTGTACGAGGCGGAGCTCCGCCGCCAGGCGTTCCACGACCCGCTCACCGGCCTCGCGAACCGGGCGGCGTTCTTCGATCGCATCGAGCACGCCCTCGAGCGGTGTGCGAACACGGGCGAGCAGATCGCCGTGCTCTACATGGACCTCGACGGGTTCAAGCGGATCAACGACAGCCTTGGCCACGCGGTCGGCGATCGGTGTCTCACGATCGTCGGCGAGCGGATCACATGGGCGGTCCGCGGCGAGGACCTGGTCGCGCGCCTGGGCGGCGACGAGTTCGCCATCCTGCTCGAAGATCCGGGCCCGCCCACCGCGGTCGCGCTCGTCGCCGAGCGCGTCCAGGCGTCGATCGCGACCCCGATCGCGCTGGGTGGACGCCAGGTGCGGGTCGGCGTGAGCATCGGCGTCGCGACGTCCGGGACGCTCGACATCCCGCGCGACGCTCTCGGCCGTGCACCGCTCGGGCTCGCGGCGCTCGCCGACGAGCTCGTGCGCGACGCGGATGTCGCCATGTACGAGTCGAAGCACGGCGGCAAGGACGTCGTGGCCGCCTACGAGCCGTCGATGCGTCTCGCGACGGCGCTCCGCCTGGACACGGAGACGGCGCTCCGCGAGGCGGTGGAGGAGCGCCAGTTCGTCGTGCACTACCAGCCGATCGTGGACCTCGCGGATGGCAGGGTGGTCGCGCTCGAGGCGCTCGCCCGCTGGCGGCGTCCCGGGGTCGGCCTCGTCGCGCCATCGAGCTTCATCGGCGTCGCCGAGGAGACCGGTCTCGTCCGGGCGATGGGGGCCCAGCTGCTCCGGACCGCATGCGACACCGCGCGCCCATGGACGGTCGATGCGTCCGTGGACCTCGCCGTGAACCTCTCGACGCGTCAGCTCCAGGACCCGCTGTTCGCAGGGATCGTGGAGCGCGCGCTCGTCGAGTCGGGCTTCGATCCCACCCGGCTGGTCTTCGAGATCACGGAGAGCCTCGTCCTCGACGAGTCGGCCGAGATCCTCGAGAAGCTCGCGCGGCTGAGAGCGCTCGGGATCCGCCTCGCGATCGACGACTTCGGCACCGGCTACTCGTCCCTGAGCTACCTCGAGCACCTGCCGGTGGACATCCTCAAGATCGATCGCGCCTTCGTCGTGGGCCTTCCCGCGGCGCCGAAGAGGGCGGCGCTGGTCCGGGCGATCGTCGCGATGGCGGGCGCCCTCGGTCTCGAGACGATCGCGGAAGGTGTCGAGACGGCCGAGCAGCTGCGGATCGTGCGGGCACTCGGGTGCGACCGGGCGCAGGGCTTCCTGCTCGCGGAACCGGTCGAGGCGGAACGGAGCGCGAAGCTGCTCGCGCGCGACCGCGAGATGGGCGGCGTCTTCAGGGAGACGCTCGACCGCCTCCCGGCGGGACCCGCGGGCGTTCCCCGCGTTCGGCTGCCTCGCGCGCCGCAGGTGGCGGCCTCGACCTGACGATCCGCGGCGAGCCCGCCTGCCGGGCTCAGGCCCCGGAGCCCTCCTCGGCCAGGGCGACGCGCGCGAACGGCTTGACCCGCAGCTCGACCCAGACGCCCTCGCGGACGTACGGATCCTGCCGGACGAGCGCGAGCGCGGCCTCCTCGGACTCGGCACGGAAGAGGACGATCGAGGTGGAGACGTCGAGGTATGCGCCGGCCTCGAGGATCGTGCCCTCGCGCCTGAGGCGCGCGATCCGCGCGAGGTGCTCGGCTCGGAAGGGGGCCCGCATCTGCGCCGCGTCCGGCGCATAGGTCGCCTCGAGGACCCAGATCGGCTCCATCGTCACGCCCCCGGGAATCGTGGAATTGGCCATCTGTACCTCCGATGCGCCGCCGTGCGGGGCGGGGTTCCGTCAGCCCGCGGCGATGCAGACGATCGCCGCCGTCGCGGCGGCGATCCCGATGACGTGGACGCGCGCGAAGCGCTCGCCCAGGATGGCGCGCGCGAGGATGACCGTGGTGATCGGGTAGAGCGACGAGGTCACCGCGGCGATCGCCAGCGAGCCTTCCTGGACGGCCGCCACGAACAGCCCGTTGCCGAGGACGTCGAAGGCCCCCGCGACGACCGCGATCCCGACCCACCGACGCTCGCCCGCCGGGGCGCGCGGGCGGAGGACGAGGAGCGCGACCACGATCGTCGAGACCGAGGCGGTGCGCGATGCCGAGACGAGCCACGCGATGCTGCCGTCGCCCGCCTGCCGCATGAGGATGAAGAACAGGGCAAAGCCGCCGCCGGCCACGATCGCGAGGACGAGCGCGCGGCGGTCGTTCGCACCCGCCGGCTGGTCTCCCGGCCGGGACACGAGCGCGACCGATGCGACGGCGAGGACGATCCCGGCGGCCTGGAGGACGGACGGAAGCCCCTGGGTGATCGCGCCCACGATCACCGGGATCGCGGCACCGAGGACCCCCGCGACCGGCGCGACGATCCCCATGCGTCCGATGGCGAGCCCCTGGTAGAAGGCGACGAGGGCGAGGATGCCGAAGATCCCCGCGGCGCCCGCCCACGCAAGGCTCCCCAGTGGCGGGAGCGGCGCCGACGTCGTGAGCGCCACGGACACGGCGAGCACCAGCCCGACGCCCTGGGCGACGAGGACGACGAGGAACGCCGGCGCACGCCGGGTGGCGACGCCGCCAGCAAAGTCCCCCGTCCCCCACGACGCCGCCGAGCCGAGGCCCAGGACGACCGTCGCGAGCGTCGTCCCGATCAGGCGGAGCTCCCCGATCCCCCTGGTCCGGACGAGACGGCCGGCTCGTCGTCCGCGACGGCGAGGCCGGTCGGTGCGGGAAGGGTGACGACGCCGTCGGCCAGCGCGTCGTACCGGTCCGACGTCGTGAAGAGGATCACCTGGAAGTCCGCGGTGAGGTCGCGGATCGCGCCGAGCGCGGCCGTCGCGCGGTCCGCGTCGAAGGTGACGAATGGGTCGTCGAGCAGGAGCGGCGGTCGGCGGCCGCCGAGGACGAAGCGGACGAGCCCGAGGCGCGCCGCGAGGAGGACCTGGTCGAACGTCCCCTGGCTCAGGAGCTCGGTCGGGATCTCCGCGCCGGTCTCGGGCGCACGCACGCGGATGTCGAGCGTCGCGTCGTCGATGGTGACCTGGCGGTACCGGCCGCCGGTCAGGACCGGGAGGTCGGCGCGCATCCGGTTCTCCAGGAACCGCGTCGCGCGCTTCATCGTCGAGGTCTCCGCGCGAAGGATCGCCGCGAGCGCGAGGGAGTAGACGCGCTCCCGACGGCGCAGGGCCTCGAGCTCCTCGCGCCACGCCACGAGCCGCTCGGCCTCGGCCGCGACCTGCTCCGCGTCCACGGTGTTCGCGTCGAGCCGCGCCCGGGCGGCGGCTTCATCGTCGCGGGCCCGCTCCAGCGCCGCCTCGACGTCCCGGATCTCGACCTCGAGCCGCTCTCGCGCACGAGGCTCCCGCGCGATCGGGCCGAGCCCGTCGAGCGCGGCCGTCTTCTGCTCGATCTCGAGCGCCGCCGCGTCGCGCGTGGGCGCAAGCGCCTCGCGGGGCTCCCGGCCGACGAGCCCCTCGAGCTGCGCGCGCAGGCGTCCGAGCGTCGCGACGTGCTCCCGCTCGGCGGTGAGCAGGGACTCGGCTGCAGCGAGGTCCTCGACGCCGATGAGCGCGAGCTGCGAGGCGATGTCCGCTCCGCACTGACGGAGCTCCTGGTCCAGGCTCGACCGTCCGCGGAGACGCCGCGCGATCTCACCCTCGGCGAGCTCCCTCGCCCGCACGGCTGCCTCGAACGAGCCGCGTCGCCGCTCGGCGTAGACGGCCGCGAGCGCCCCTGCGACGACGAGGGCGATCCCGAGGACGGCGAGCACGGGGATCGATCCTGCGAGCCCGACCAGGATCCCGGCGATTCCGGCGAGGGCGACGGCGATCCCGACGACGGCGACGACGCGCCAGGACGGCCCGGCCGCGGTGGGGAGGTCGAAGTCGACGTCCACGATCTCGCCGAGGGCGGCGCGCAGCTCCCGGGCGCGCGCGTCGAGGGACCGGAGCCGCCCGACGATCTGCTCGAGGGACGGGAGGGGGCTTGACGACGGGTGGGAGGCCTCGAGGCGGTCCAGCTCCGCCGCGATCTCCACCGCCTGGCGGTACCGGTCGAAACGCTCCTGGGCAACGTCGCGCTGCGCGCGCAGCTGCTCCGCCTGACGTGCCTTCTCGAGGAGCGCGCGCCTCTCGGCGAGCGTCGTCTCCGCCTGCGCGCGCGCCTCGCGCGCGACCGAGAGCGCGTCGCGGTCCGCCTCCAGGCGCAGCAGCCCCTCCTCGCCGGCCCGGACCCTGACCTCGGCGCCCTCGACCGCGTCGGACGCGACGACGAGCCGGCCCGGGTTCTTCCTGCCCTGCGACGTGAGGCCGCGGATCGCGACCTCCAGCCGGTTCTTCGCCTGCGACGTCCCACGGTCGCCGCCCGAGATCGACGACTGCAGCCGGTCGCGAAGCGCCTTGTCGTCCCGGGGGATGTCGATCTCGTGATGATGGATCGACGCGGTCGCCCCGAGGAATGCCTCGCCCGGGATCCCGGTGATCGACGCGAGCGTCTCGTCCGCGAGGGCGGGGTCGGTGATCGTCCGGTCGTCGATGACCAGACGGACCGTCCCCTTCGCACCGCCGAACTCCTTCACGAGCGTCCCCGACCGGAGGCGGACCGTCCCGTCGGGCTGCTCCTCCTCGTCGTCGAATGCCAGCTCGACGATCGGGCGCTCGCCGACGGCGAGTCCCCAGCTCCGGAGAGCGGCGATGTCCGCGGCGGTGCTCGTGCAGCGGCGGGCGAGCGCGAGCTCCACGGCGCGCTGGATCGTGGACTTGCCGGATTCGTTCGGGCCGCGGACCACCGTGAACCCGGGGGCCAGGTCGAGCGCGAGGTCGCGGTGGCGGCGAACGCCGCGCAGGCGCAGCGTCGAGATCCTCACAGCGTCACCTCGCTCCCGGCGAGCAGGTGGCGTGCGACGAGGAGCGCGTCGCGGAGCTCGGCGGCCTCGCCGGCCTTCGCCGGGTCGGTGCGACCGGCCTCCTCCGACGCGGCGATCCGCGCCTCGAGGTCGAGGACGAGCGAGCCGAGGATCGTCTCGGGCCCGGGCACCTCGTCGGCCGGTGGGAGCGGTGCGAGCGTGAGGTCGCGGAAGCGCACCGCGAGGAACGACGGAGCGAGGGCGCGCACGATCTCGTCGGCGTCGACGTCGAGATCGGCCGGGCGGATGCCGACGAGCTGGACCTCCATGACGGCGTCGGGGTCGGCCGCCGCGGCCACGCGCTCCACGAGCGCGGGCTGCGACCCGACGGTCGTGGCGTCCACCTCCTGGCGGACGAAGCGGGTCCGGCCCACGACCCGCTCCTCGATCTCCACCGTCCGGACGCCGTCGACGATCGAGAGCGTCACGACGAGGGCCTTTCCCGCGCGGTCCTGGTCCACCGCGACCGGCTCCGGAGCGCCGGGGTACGCGTAGTGGACCGTGCCGGCCATGCCCGATCGGGCCGAGTGCCAGTGGCCAAGGGCGAGGTAGTCGAGCCCGGACGCGGCGACCTCGTCGGCCGAGAACACGACCTCGTCGGCCTCGGTGCGGCCCGGGATGAGCAGCGAGCCGTGGATCATCCCCACCTTCCACGTCTCGCGCGCGGCCGCGGCGGTGAAGCCGGCGAGCGGGCTCCGCGGCGCCCGCCTCGTCGCGAACACGCGCCCGAAGACGACCGTCTCGAGCTCCGGGAAGCGCACCTCCGGGCGATCGGGCGTCAGGACCGAGACGAGGCCCGAGCCGGCGTCGACGCCGGCCAGCTCCGAGAGGTCGTATGCGCGGTAGATCGACGCGCGATCGCAGACATCGTGAGTGCCGGGCAGGAGGACGCTGCGGATCCTGCGGCCGGCGAGTCGCGCGAGCTCGGCCGCCACGCGCTCCACGCTCCGGCGCGGCTGAGTGTTCGAGTCGAACAGGTCGCCGGCGACGAGGAAGAGGTCGGCGCCCGCCTCGATCGCGAGATCCACCGTCGCCCGGAACGCCGCGAACTGTCGCTCACGCTGGGCGGCAGCCTTCTCCCCGAGGTCCGTGTGCCGCGCACCGAGGTGGACGTCGGCAGTGTGGACGATGCGGACCCCCACCCTTCGCACCCTCCCATTCTGCTCTCCCGCCGCGGCAGTCCATCGCGCCGGACGAGGGCCCGTGGTGGTCACGCCGGCCCTCGTGGCCGACGGTCCCCGCATTCTGACAGGTCCCGGATGCGCCGCACGTGCGCGCCATGGCTCGCGAGCGCGAAAGTCGGGATGCTATCCTCGCGGCGCTTCGTCGCCCCGGGGAGGGACGCGGGCGACGGCGGGCGATGGCGGGGGAGGACGCGGTGGCCGTCTACGTGGATCGCACGATCACGTGCGTGGATTGCGGCGTTGAGTTCATCCACTCCGCCGCCGACCAGGAGTTCTACGCGCAGAAGGGGTTCGTGTCCGACCCGAAGCGCTGCGCGAGCTGTCGAGCCTCGCGGCGGTCCATGCGCGAACCGGCCCCGGACACGCACCTCGCCGGGAGCCCGCGTGGCTACGAGCGAGGCTCGTCGGCGTCGGAACGCGAGTACTTCGCCGTCATCTGCTCGCGGTGCGGCAACGCGGCCCAGGTGCCGTTCCGCCCGAGGATGGATCGCCCGGTCTACTGCTCCGACTGCTTCCGCGCGATGCGGACCGGCTGACGGGTCGATTTGAGAGCCGGGCCCGGGCCTCCGGGAGGGCTCACGCAGCGGCGCCTCCCCGCGCCCCGCCGCGTGACGTTCGGCCCTGCCTCACGCGAGCCCGATCCGAGACACTCGCTCACAGGGAGGACGGGTCCGGATGTCCGCAGGGGCTTCTGGGGAGGGCCGAACCGTGGGTGAGCGCGGGCACGCCCTGCAGGCCGCTGCCTCGAGCGGGTCAGTCCCCGCCGCACCCGAGCCGGTCGACGCCGGGGCGATCGTCGACCAGGTGCCCGGGATCGTGTGGACGGTCGACGACGATCTCCGCATCGCGTCGATCGGTGGTGCCGGCCTCGGCCGTGCGGGGGCGGCGCCCGACCGACTTGTGGGCACGCACATCTCGGAGCTCGTCGGCGCGGGAGATGCGGCGGACCTCGCCATCACGGCGCATCGGCGGGCCCTCGCGGGATCGGCGTCGAGCTACGACACCGTCTTCGGTGGCCTCCGCTACGCCTGCCACGTTGCGCCGCTTCGCGGTTCGGGCAGGGAGGTCGTGGGCGCGATCGGTGTCGCCGTGGACGCGCCGGCGTGGACGGCGGCGGAAGAGGCGCTCCGGCGGAGCGAGCAGCGACTGCGCACCACCCTCGAGGGCATCGACGCGATCGTCTCGTTCAGACCACGGGGCGGCGACACGGCCGTCCTCAGCCCGCAGACCGAGGCGATCCTCGGCTACCCGCCCGAATCGATCTCGGACCTCGTGGCATGGAACGCGGTCGTCCATCCGGACGACCTCCCGACCTGCCAGCGTGCGTGGCACTCGCCGTCCGAGACATGGGAGATCGAGTACCGCATGCGCCGGGCCGACGGGCGATGGATCTGGGTCCTGGATCGGGGACGGCGCCTCCCGGCGGTCGACGAGACCGGTCCCGGCGTGATCGCGGTCATCGTCGACGTGACCGAGCGGCACGAGGCCGAGGAGCGCCTCCGCGAGAGCGAGCGACAGCTCCACGAACGGACCCTCGAGCTCGAGGAGGCACGCGAGATCGCCGGCCTCGGCGTCTTCCACCGGGACCTGCGGACCGGCGCCCTCTCCTGGTCGCCGCAGATGTACCGGATCTTCGGGCTCGATCCGGCCGCCCCCGCCCCGACCCGCGAGGTCATGGACGCCGCGTTCACGGCAGAGTCCGACGCGCGGCGCAAAGCGGCGATCGCCCGGTCGGCCGCCACCGGCGAGCCATGGGAAGAGGAGCTCGAGGTTCGGCGGCCCGACGGGGAGTCCCGCTGGATGTGGCAACGAGGCCGCGCAGAGGTCGACGGGGACGGGGTCGTGGTCGGCTACCACGGCACGGCCATCGACGTCACCGAGCGACGGGAGACGCTGGCCGGGCTCGCCCGCCTGCGCGCCGCGATCGAGCAGGCGGGGGAAGCGATCGTGATCACGGACGGACGGGCCCGCGTGGTGTTCGCGAATGCCGCCTTCGGCCGCATCACCGGGCACGTGCCGGCGGAGACGATCGGGCGCGACGCCCGGGACCTCGGGATCGGGCCGGACGATCCCTCCCTCGCGGAGCCGTGGTGGACGGCGGTCGCCGCGGGCGGGACGTGGGAGGGCGAGTTCCCTTCCCGACGACCCGACGGGACGCTGTACCGGCTCGAGATGTCGGTCACCCCCGTGCGCGACGATGCGGGCACGGTCACGGCCTATGTCGCGGTCGGCTGGGACATCACCGACGAGCGTGCGATGGAGGCGCGCCTCCGGCAGGCCGAGCGCCTCGAGGTCGTCGGCCGCCTCGCGGGCGGGATCGCCCACGACTTCAACAACCTCCTCACGGCCATCAGCGGATATGGGGAGACGGCCCGCTCCTCCCTCCCCGCGGACAGCCCCGCGCGCGATGACATCGATCAGGTGCTCGAAGCGGCCGCCCGGGCCGCCGCGCTCACGCGGCAGCTCCTCGCGTTCAGCCGCCGCCAGGTGCTGGAGCCCCGCACCCTCGATCCGGCCGCCGTCATCGACAGGCTCGCACCGCTGCTCCGCCGCCTGCTCGGAGAGCACATCGAGCTGACGACGGAGCACGGACCGGGACCGGGGTGGGTGAAGGTGGACGCGGGTCAGCTCGAGCAGGTGATCGTGAACCTCGCGGTCAACGCCCGCGACGCGATGCCCGACGGCGGGCACCTGACGATCCGGTCGGTCGACATCCTCCTCGAGGGAGCGGACCCTGCTGCGGACCCGGACGTCGCGTCGGGTCCATACCGACGGATCACGGTCTCGGACACCGGGACGGGGATGGAGCCCGGGACGCTCGCCCGGATCTTCGAGCCGTTCTTCACGACGAAAGGGTCGGGCCTCGGCTCCGGCATGGGACTCGCGACCGTCTACGGGATCGTCGAGCAGTCCGGCGGGCGCATCGCGTGCACATCCGCGCCGGGTCGGGGCACGACGTTCACGATCGATCTGCCGCGCGTCCGCGCGCCCGTCGAGGTGGCCGCTCGCCCTCCCCAGGGTCCACCTGCGGCGGCGCCGATGCTGACCGGGACCGAGACGCTCCTCGTCGTTGAGGACGAGCGATCCGTCCGGACGTACCTCGTCCGCGTCCTCCGCGATCTCGGGTACACCGTCCTCGCGGCCGCGTCGGGCGCAGAGGCCGAGACGATCGCCGCGGACCCGGAGGTCGTCATCGACCTGGTGGTGACGGACGTGCGCATGCCGGGGATCCAGGGGCCGGAGCTCGCTCGCAGGATCCGTGAGGGTCGCCCGGATGTGCCGGTCCTGTTCGTCTCCGGCTACGCCGCCGAGATCGTGGCCGACTCGCTGGATGCCGCCGGCGGGCACGTCCTCACCAAGCCGGTCGATCCGACGTCGCTCGCTCGCGGGGTGCGGGCCGTCCTCGACGAGCGCGATCAGACCTCGAACGACTCGCCGTCGCGATAGCGGTGGCGCTTGCGGCCCCGCCAGACGGTGACGGTCGCCCGGCCGCTCACGCGGAACGACCCGGCTGAGCCGACCGCGGCAGTGTCCTCGTCGATCCCGAGGACCACGGTGCCATGCGGCGCGGTGAGCGCGATGAGAGCCGCGATCGTCCGCGGGACGCGGTCGTAGTGGGGGATCACCCCGATCCCGGGGATCACGCCGAGCGCCGGGTCCCAGCCGACCGGCGGCCGGAGGCCGCGGCCGAAGTCGAGCTGGCGCCCACCGAGGACCATCGCGCCAGCCGAGCACCCCACGAGCACCGCGCCGCGCTCGTGCGCCGCGAGCGTCGCGGCCCAGAGCGCGCTCCCCCGCAGGACGTCCCGGAGATGGCCGGGCTTGCCGCCGGAGAAGTAGATGACGTCGGCCTCCCCGGCGGCCTGCGCGCACGTCGGGTCGTCCGCGTCGGTGCGGATGCGGACGAGCACCTGTTCCACCTCGGCGCCCAGGGCGGCGAAGTGCGCCTCCCCCATCGCCGCCCAGCGGTGGAACGTCTCCTCGCCGTCGGGCCACGAGGCGGTCGGGACGATCGCCACGCGGGGCCGGGCCATGCCGGTTGAGGCGAGGAGCGCGCGATCCACCCCGGCCATTGCGGGGGTGAACTCGCCGGCGCCGACGAGCACGATCGGTCCCGACATGGCGCGGAGTCTACGCGGGAACGCTCGGGCGTGGCACGCGCGCGGCCGGCTCCGCGGTCGCGAACAGCCGGCGCCGTGGGTCGGTCGGGCGGAGGACGCGGTCAGGCGCCGACGCAGGCGGACTCGAGGGCGCCGCGGGCCCCCGTCGCGTCAGGCGCTCGCCGGCCGCGGGTCCGCCTTCGCGCGGGCGATCACCGGCTCGACGAGGGTCCGCAGCCCGGGCCCGTCGACCTCCTCGAGCTCGTAGCGGACGCGCACGACCGGCTTGTCGAGCCGCAGGATCCGGGTCAGGTCGATCGGGGTGGCCGCGAGGACGACGTCCGCGGGCGCGGCGTTGAGGGCCGCCTCGAGCTCACGGATCTGGATGTCGCCGTAACCCATCGCGGGGAGCAGCCTGTCGAGGTCGGGGTACTTCTCGAGCGTCCCGCGCAGCTCGCCGGTCGCGTAGGGTCGCGGATCGACGACCTCGGAGGCCCCGAAGCGGCGTGCCGCGACGATGCCGGCTCCGAACGTCATCCCTCCGTGGGTGAGCGTGGGGCCGTCCTCGACCACGACCACTGACCGGCCGGCGATGTCGCCGCCCTCGAGGGCAAGGGTGGAGCGCGCCTTCACGATCGCCGCCCGCGGGTTCATCACGCGGATCGAGTCCACGACCGCCGCGACCTGCTCGGCAGTCGCCGAGTCGACCTTGTTGACGACGACGACGTCAGCCATCCGCGTGTTGATCTCGCCCGGGTGGTAGCGCCGCTCGTGGCCCGCGCGCAGCGGGTCGGCCACGACGACGAAGAGGTCAGGCCGGTAGAAGGGGAAGTCGTTGTTGCCGCCGTCCCAGACGACGACGTCGGCCTCCTTCTCCGCGGCCCGGAGGATCTCCTCGTAGTCGACGCCGGCATAGACGATCCGACCCGCGTCGAGATGCGGCTCGTACTCCTCGCGCTCCTCGATCGTCGTCTCGTACCGGTCGAGGTCCGCGTACGTCGCGAACCGCTGGCAGCGCTGGGCGACCAGGTCGCCGTACGGCATCGGGTGGCGCACGACGGCGGTGACGAGCCCGGCCTGCTCCATGAGGCGCGCGAGGTAGCGCGTCGTCTGGCTCTTGCCGGCGCCCGTCCGGACCGCCCCCGTCGCGACGACCGGTCGCGTGCTGTCGAGCATCGTGCTGCGCGGCCCCAGAAGCTCGAAGTCCGCGCCTGACGCGAGAGCGCGCGACGCAGCGTGCATGACCGTCTCGTGCTCCACGTCGCTGTACGCGAAGACGACCCGATCCACGCGGCCCTCGCGGACGACCCGCTCGAGCTCGCCCTCGGCGAGGATCGGGATCCCGGCCGGGTAGAGAGGGCCGGCGAGCTCGGGCGGATAGCGACGGTCGGCGATCCCGGGGATCTGCGTCGCCGTGAACGCGACGACCTCGGTGGAAGGATCCTCGCGATAGGCGACGTTGAAGTCGTGGAAGTCGCGCCCCGCGGCGCCCATGATCACGGTGCGGGTGCGGTCCATGCCTCGGCCTCCGGGACCCGGGGCGCTTGGCCCGGGTCGGGACGCGGTCGAGCCGGTGCCCGCGCCGGGGCCCAGCGGTCGAACCGTCCTCGGCAGGGTGCCCCGCCGACCGCTCGCGGTCAAGGGGCCGACCGGACCGGGCGAGCGGGCCATCCGGCGGCGGCGACCGACCCGCACCCGGCTGGGGCGTCGCTGGGCGCGGGTCGCCTCACGGAGCGCGGGTCGCCGCACATCACCGGGCGCGCGTCGCCGGGTGCGCGTTCCGGGTGCGCCCGGCGCCGCGCATCACCGGGGGACTGCGGCCGCGGCGACCCACCGGCGATCGCCCGGCGATCACCCGCGACGCCGTGTCGGACGTGTCGGACGCGTCGCTCCGGCCTCGGTCGGTCGCTCCGCGAACGCAGCATCCCGCGCCGGGCGCGCGGCCGACGGAGCTGGGGTCAGCGCGCCGGCTTCCGTGCGCGAAGCGAGAAGGCGAGCGGGATCGACGGCATCCCGTCCGGCAGCCGGTAGAGGCCGTCCTCGCCGGGCTCGAGGAACGGGAACATCCGCCACGGGATCTCTGCGTGTTCGTGCAGCAGCTCGATCGTCAGGCCCGCATCGATCGCCGCCTGGGCGATCGCCGCCAGCGGGTGGATCCACTCGTGCGTCGCGTTGTGGAGGGTGGCCGCGTCGGGCACGGCGTACGAGCCGGCCACCTCGGGCCCGACATAGACGAGCGGCTCGCGGGTCGTGAAGTACGGATACGTCACCCGCAGGTCGGCGGGCGTCGCCGCGTCGTCGTTGAAGACGAATGCCGTCGGGTGCCCGTCGGCGAGATAGACGAAGCCTCCGGGCGCCGCGAAGTGGGCAGCGACGCGGAACCACCGGCCGACGTCCGGCAGCCACCCGATCGCGCCCCACGACGCGAACACCACGTCGAACTCCCCGGTGAGGACGTCGGGCAGCCGGTACACGTCCGACTCGACGAATCGCGCGCGGTCCGCCTGGCCCAGGTCGCGGGCCAGCCCCCGCGCGATCGCGAGGGCGGGAGGCGAGAAGTCGACGCCGGTCACGACCGCCCCGCGGCTCGCCCAGGAGAGGGTGTCCGTCCCGATGTGGCACTGGAGGTGGAGAAGCCGCTTCCCGGCCACGTCGCCGACCTCGTCGGTCTCGACGCGCCCGAGCCGGTCCGGATGAAGGCGGAACCCGTCCAGGTCGTAGCCGGAGCCCGGACCGGCATGGAGGGAAGCCCGCTCGTCCCACCACGCCCGGTTCACCGCGATGTAGTCCCGTCCCGGGTCGTTCGATGACATGCGGTCAGCCCTCCTGTCCATTCTCCGGAAGCGGCTCGATGAGGTCCGCCGGCACGTCCACGTCGCGCAGGACGAGGCCGCCTGGGTCCTCCCTGCGCCATACGGCCTCCGGGATGGCCGTCGCCGCGAGCGCCACGAGCAGGGCGCGGAGGCGTCGCTCGCCCTGGGCGAGCAGGCGGATCGCGGCGCGAGCGGCGGGCTCGCGACGCAGCGCGAGCGGGAGAGGCCGGAAGGAATCGGCCTCGAGGAGCGCCGCGGCGGCGGCACGCCCGCGGTCCCCGCCGACGGTCAGCCCGGGCCGCGCCGGGCCCGGCCCGGCGAGCGCGGCGAGCAGGAGGCGCGCGATCCCGGGCGGGAGATGCGGGGTGTCGCCGGCGACGACGAGGACGAGCGGTGCCGTCGTCGCATCGAGAGCGCCGGGGAGCGCGGCGAGCGGGCCGCCGCCCTCCTCGAGGTCACGGACGACGCGGATGGGGACCGGAAGGCCGCCGGGCAGGGCCGGCTCGTCGCCGGTCGGCCGGATCGCGACGACCACCTCGTCGGCGGCTTCGGCCACGGCCCGGATCGCGGCGTCGAGCAGGGTCTCGCCGCCGTACGGAGCCGCGAGCTTGTCCGTCCCGAATCGTCGCGCCATCCCGCCCGCGAGGACGATCCCGGCCACGCGCGGGATGCGAAGCTCCCCGGGGCCGGCAGCGCCGCTCACGGGGAGCTCCCGGCGCGCGGTCCCGGGACGTGTCCGTCGGGGCCGCGCAGGAGGACCTGACGCCGGTCGAGGTCCTCGAGGATCGCGAGGGCGTACCGCCGGCTCGATCCGGTTGCGTCCCGGTACGCGGCGGGGGTCAGCGGACCCTCGCGCGCCATCGCGAGCGCCCTCGCAGCCAGCTCCCGGAACGTCGTCGTCGCGAACGCGAGGTCGGGCTCGAGCCGGACGATCCGGCCCGACTGCTCGAGCGCGCGGACGCCGTCGGGCGGACACGCGGCCGCTCGCACCGCCTCCCCGAACGGCGGTGGCGTCGGCCCCGTGAGCGCAGCCTCCAGGCGGTTCATCGCGGCGACGAGCGCGGGCGGC
>JAKAJU010000063.1 GCA_021813655.1 Chloroflexota bacterium
TCAGGTACTCGAGGCCGTAGAAGACGAAGTGGTCGGATCCCTCGATGTGGCGCGGGTTCCATCCGGCGTTGTGGAACGCCGCGCCGCCCCAGCGGAGCGACTCCATGAGGGCGCGGATGCCGTCGTCGGTGACGTCGTGGATCTCGTCCGCGGCCTCGATGACGCGGTCGAGCGCGACCTCCGCCTCCGCGACGAGGCGCGGGTCGTATGGCCAGCGCGGCTCGCACCGTCCGCGGTCGGCGGCCATCTTCCAGTCCCAGTGCGCGGTGTGGTAGCAGAGGACGTCGCCGACGCCCGAGCGGTTGAGCAGGAGCGGTGCGGCGCGGACGACGTCGAAGTCGACGTAGACAGCCTCGGGGACCGCATAGGCGACATATCGGACGACGCCGTCGACGCGGACCGCGGCCCGATGGCCGAACGCGGCGTTGACGGACATCGCCGTCGGGACCTGGAAGAGCGGCCGGCGCGTCTTCCAGGCGACGTACTTCGCGACATCGAGCGCCTGTCCACCGCCGAGGCCGACGACGCACGCGAACGGCGGAAGGCCCGCCATCTCGGCGTCGAGGTCGGTGCGCTCCAGGCTCCGCACGAGGTACGGTCCCGCGAGGCCGTCGTCGAAGTCGCCGGCGAAGAGCGGCCAGAGGTCCTCCATGGTGACGACGAGGTACGGCCTGTGGACGAAGGCCTTGAGCTCGGGGATCAGCCCCCGCCCGTACACGGTCTGGAACAGCTCAGGCATGGGCACACCTCACGTGGGCACGGCGACGGGACGGCGCGCGATCCCTCGCGCATGGGACGGGGGGCCGGCGCCGTGCGCCGGGATCAGGCGACACCGACAGCCGTCCCGGACAGCCGCGCGTCCGCGGCGACGCTGAAGGTCTGTGACAGATCGGCAGGGGCGTTGCGCGTCCGGGTGAGCTGGAGGGCGGCCGCGATGGCGCCCACGACGGTCGCGTTCGCGCCGAGGCTCGAGACGACCACGCGGGGCGGGACCGGGAGCTGCGCTGCGATGCGGTCGGCGAGCCGGTCCAGGTGCGGCTCGAGCGCGCGGCCCACCGACCCCTCGAGGACGACCACCTCGGGGTCGGCGACCGCCCCGATGGCGACGAGCGCCATCGCCACGTGGTCCACAACCGCGCCGAGGACCGACGACGCGACTGGGTCGCCGGCAGCCGCGGCGGCGAAGACGCTCGCGGTCGTGATCGGACCATCTCGCAGGCCCGACGTCGCCCGACTCCCGATGAGGGTCGTCCGCGCCAGTGTCGCGATCGATGGCCCGGAGGCGAGCCGCTCGAAGCCGCCCAGGTCGCCCGAACCTTCCTGGTCGAGCTGCTCCCGGGCGAGGACGAGGTAGCCCACCTCGCCGGCGGCGTTGTGCCGTCCCTTCGCGAGCCGGCCGTCCGTCACGACAGCCGAGCCGATCCCGGTCCCGATCGAGAGGACCGCGAAATCCGTGCAGCGCCGCGCGTCCCCTCGCCAGGCATGGGCGAGCGCCGCGAGGCGCACGTCGTTCTGCACCGTCAGCGGGATCGCGACGCGGCGCCGGAGCTCCGCGACGAGCGGGAACCCGTGCCAGTGCACGTTCGGCCCGCCGATCGCGACACCGTCGGCGTCCACGATCGCCGGCACGCCGACGGCGAGAGCGGCCACCGGGAGTCCGTGAGCCTCGGCGCGGGCGGAGAGCGCCTCGATCATGCCGACGAGGGTGGGGAAGGGGCCGCCGTCCTCGCCGGTCGGCCGCACCTCCTCGTCGAGGATCGTGCCGCCGAGGTCGGCCACGGCACCGTGGCACTTCGTGCCTCCGAGGTCCACGCCGAGCACGCAGCCGGCGCGGCTGTTGAACGCGATCGAGGCCCGGGGACGGCCGCCGGTGCTTGTCCGCTCGCCCTCGGTGACGAGGCCGCCGTCGATGAGACGACGCACGATCCTGCTGATCGACGAGGGCGAGAGGCCCAGCTCCTCCGCGATCTGCGGGCGGCTCGTCTCTCCCCGAGCCCGCACGAAGTCGAGGACGAGGAACTCGTTCACCTCGAGGATCGATGTCTGCCGCACCGGCGGGATCTCCGTGCCGTGGGTCCGTCGCCATCCGGGTCGCGTCGGCCGCGCGCCGCGCCCTCGATCACTTTCGACCAGACAGAAACTAAGTCGCACGGCGGCCGGTGTCAACCCGCATCCCGATGCCGTGTGACGCGTCGGGCTCCCACTTGACGCGGCGGGACACGGGCGTGCAGACTTCCGCTCACACTGAAAGGAAGTACGTGGACCACCGCATCACGATCCTCGAGGCGCTCCGCGTCGGGTCACCCGCCTCGCGCACGGAGCTCGCCGAGCGCACCGGTCTGTCGCCGGCGACGGTGAGCCGTGCCGTGGGTCGGCTCCGGGCGGACGGCTTCGTCCGCGAGGTCGGATCCGCCCCGGCGGCGGTCGGCCGGCCGCCCCGCCTCGTCGAGCTCCGGCCGGACGCTGCGTTCGTCGTCGGGATCGACGCGGGCGGGACGATGCTCCGGGCCGTCCTCGCGGATCTCGAGGGCATGATCCGGGGTCGCGCCGCCCGCCCGGCGTCGGACCCGAGCGACCGCGACGCGATCGTGGCGGATCTCGCGCGTCTCGTCGGCGACGCCGCCGGCGCGGTGCCCGGCGGCACGATCCTCGCCGCGGCGGCGGGGATCTCCGGGATCGTGGACCACGCCGCCGGGACCGTCCTCCTCTCGCCGGACCTCCCGGGTCTCGACGGCGCCCCGGTGGGCGCCCTCCTCGAGGCGGCGGCCGGGCTCCCCGTCGCCGTCGACAACGACGACCTGCTCGCCGCGGTCGGGGAGGCGGCGGCGGGAGCCGCGGCGGGATGCACGGACGTGGCGTTCCTCTCGCTCGGCTACGGCCTCGGCGCCGGTCTCATCGTGGGCGGTCGCCCCGTGCGCGGTGCGTCCCACGCGGCAGGCGCCATCGCGTACCTCGCCCCGGGCCGCCTCGAGGATCGCGCGTCAGGCCGCGCGATCCCGCTCCGGTACCGCGACGCGGTCGCGGCCGCCGACGAGCACCGCGAGTCGCTTCCGATCGACGCGCGCGGGGTCTTCGACCTCGCCGCGCGCAGCGACCCGATCGCGCGCTCCGTGATCGCCGACGTCACGGACGCCCTCGGCGAGCTCGCCGTGAACGTCGCGGCGCTGCTCGACCCGCAGGTCATCGTCCTCGGCGGCGGCCTCACCGCGTCCGGTCCGGTCGTCCTCGAGCCCATCGCCCGCCGGCTCGCCGGCGCGCTGCCGTATCCGCCGCGACTCGCGCCCTCATCGCTCGAGGGTGCCGCGGTCGCCCGGGGGGCCGTCTCGGTCGCGCTCGCGATCGCGAAGCACCGCCTCGCCGGGTCGGACCCGGCGGTCCGCTCGGCCCCGGAGCCCGGCAGGGTGGGGGTGCTCGAGCTCGTCTGATCACTGCTTCCACATCACGCGTCGGTCGGTCGACATCGCGGGCCCGCGGCCCGCGGGGATTGGAGGGAACCATGGCGACGTACACGACGACGAGGTCCGAGGCGCTCTACCTCGCGGCGCAGGACGTCATCGCGGGCGGCGTCAACAGCGGCGCTCGCGGCCCCGGTGCGGGCTGGGTCCCGGGTCCACCCGTGGTGGACCACGGCAGCGGCGCGTACCTGTGGGACGTGGACGGCAACAGGTACTGCGACTACCTGCTCGCGCTCGGCCCGATGGTGCACGGCCACGCGCACCCGGTGATCACCGAGGCCGTCACGAAGGCGATCCACGAGACGGGCACGATGTTCGCGCTCCCGTACCCGCAGGAGGCCGAGGCGGCGCGGAAGATCGTCGAGATGGTCCCCTCGGTGGAGCTCGTCCGGTTCGGCAACTCCGGGACCGAGGTCGTCCTGCACGCGACGCGCCTCGCGCGCGCGTTCACGGGGCGGGACATCATCGTCCGCTTCGAGGGCCAGTACCACGGCTGGGCGGACCAGCTCGAATGGAGCCACCACCCGGACCTCGCGAAGGCGGGCCCGCGCGAGCACCCGAGGGCTCTCTCCGGGACACCGGGGATCCCGGAGGTGATCGGGCAGACGCTCGAGGTCCTCCCGTGGAACGACCAGGGCGCGGTCGAGCGGCTCGTCGCCGAGAAGGGCGACCGGATCGCCGGGATCCTGACCGAGCCGATCATGGGCAACACGGGCGTCATCCCGCCGAAGCCGGGCTACCTCGCGTTCCTGCGCGAGATCACGCGCCGGCGCGCGATCGTCCTGATCTTCGACGAGGTGATCTCCGGCTTCCGCGTGGCGCCCGGCGGCGCGCAGGAGCTCTACGGGGTCACGCCGGACCTCACGACGATGGCGAAGGCCCTCGGGGGCGGGTTCCCGGCGGCCGCGATCGGCGGGCGCCGCGACATCATGGACCTGGTCTCGGACGGAGCGGTCCTCCACGCGGGCACGTACAACGCGAACACCGTCGCGGTCGCGGCGACCAACGCCTCCCTCGACGTCCTCCGCACCCCTGGCACGCACGAGCGGCTCTTCCGCCTCTCGGAGAAGCTCATGGCCGGGATGGCCGCCACGTTCGAGCGCATCGGCGTCCCGGTGCAGGTCCAGGGCGTGGGCCCGATGTTCCAGTTCTGGTTCAGCGAGACGCCCGTCGTCGACTACCGCGACGCAGCGCGCCATCTCAACTCCCCGAAGTACGCGGCGCTGGCGCTCGAGCTGCACCGCCGCGGCGTCATGGTCCACCCAAGCAACATCGAGCTCTGGTTCGTCTCCACGGTCCACACGGACGCGGACATCGACGAGACGCTCCAGGCGTTCGAGGACTCCGTCCAGGCCACGAAGGCGACGCTGACGCGCGCCGACGACTGACGGATGGGCGGCGGGCCTGCACGGGCCCGCCGCCCATCCAGACGCGGGCGTCCGGACGGCCATCCCCCCGCCCGGATCCGAGGAGGAGGGTTCGATGAGGCGAACGATCGGATGGCGAGCGGGGATCGTCGCTGCGGCGGCGGCCCTCGTCGTCGCTGGGTGCGGCAGCTCGGCGACCCCCGCACCGGCCACGCAGGCGGCGGGATCGCCGGCGACGACGGCAGCTCCGGCAGAGAGCACGGGCGCGAGCCCGAGCGAGAGCGCGGGAGCGGGCACGGCCACGGCGGCTCCGGCCGCGAGCCCGTCCGACGCGACGCTTCGCGTCGGCTGGAGCTCCGAGCCGGACACGATGAACCCGCTCACGACGTACAGCACGGAGGCCACCGAGGTCCTCCAGCTCATCTACGACAAGCTCATCGGCTACGGGACGGACCTCAAGCCCAAGCCCGAGCTCGCCGCGACGTGGGAGACCGCGGCCGACGGCCTCTCGACGACCTACCACCTCCAGCCCGACGCGACCTGGTCGGACGGGCAGCCCGTCACCTCCGAGGACGTCGCGTACACGTTCACGACGATCAAGGACGACAGCCTCGGCAGCTACGCGCAGTGGCTCGCGGACTTCGCCGGTGCGGAGACGCCCGACCCCAGGACGGTCGTCCTGACGTACTCGAAGCCGCAGGCGTTCGATCCCGCCCTCGCGATCCCGATCCTGCCGAAGCACATCTGGTCGACGATGGACGCGAAGGCGATCCAGACCTTCCCGAACGACACGCCGGTCGGATCGGGGCCCTTCCGGCTCGTCGAGTGGAAGAAGGGCGAGACGGTCACCCTCGACCGCAACGACGCGTTCTGGGGGGCGCCGCCCATCCCGAAGGAGATCATCTACATCCTCTACGGGAGCGAGGACGTCGAGGCGCAGGCCCTGAAGAACGGCGACGTGGACGTCCTCACCGAGGTGCCGCCGACCGTCTGGGACGGACTGGCGGGCGCATCGAACGTGAAGGCCGTCGAGCTTCCGTCGTTCTCGTTCCACCACATCGGCTTCAACGTCTCCGACGCGGCCGGCTCGAAGGGCAACCCGCTCCTGAAGGACCAGGTGGTCCGCCAGGCGCTCTCGGCCGCGGTCGACCGGAACCAGCTCGTTCAGATCGCCCTCGCCGGCAAGGGCAAGCCCGGCTCGACGCTCATCCCCGCCGGGCTCGCCGACTGGCACCTGGAGATCCCGGCGGACGCGCAGCTCAACGGCGACCCGGAGAAGGCGAAGTCGATGCTCGAGGCTGCCGGCTACATCGACCGGAACGGCGACGGGATCCGCGAGTCGAAGGACGGCAAGCCGCTCGAGTTCCGGCTCATCGCGATCGAGTCCACCGGCGTCGACGTGCGTGCGGCCCAGCTCTTCCGCGACGCCGCGCAGGCCGTCGGGATCAAGCTCGACCTCACGACGATGGACGAGAACACGCTCGGCAGCACCGTGTACAACACCGAGTCCCCCGAGTGGGACATCTTCGTCTGGGGCTGGGACTCCGGCGTGCCGGATCCCGACTACATGCTCGGCGTCCCGCTGTGCAGCCAGATCGGCGGCAACAACGACGTCTTCTACTGCGACAAGAAGTACGACGCGCTCTACGCGCAGCAGGCGACGACGCTCGACCCGGTCGCCCGGAAGGCGATCGTCGACCAGATGCAGCAGATGTTCTACGACGCCGCCCCGTACATCGTCATGTGGTACCAGGACAAGCTCCAGGCGTACCGGACGGACACGTGGACCGGGTGGCAGGAGGTCCCCGGCGGGATCGTCTTCAACTTCACCCGCGACAACTACCTCGACGTGACGCCGGCGAAGTGACCGCCGTCCACGCCGCCTGACCCTCGACTCGGATGCGCATCCCCCGGCCGGGCTACCTGGCGCGGAAGCTGCTCGGCGTGGCCGCGACCCTGTTCGCGGTCCTCACCTTCAACTTCCTCCTGTTCCGGATCCTGCCGGGGGATCCCGTCCGGCTCCTCGCGCGAGCCGGCAACCTCTCTCCCGAGGCGATCGAACGGCTTCGCCAGACCTTCGGGCTCGACCAGCCGCTCCCCGTCCAGTACGTGATCTACCTGCGCAACCTCGCGACCGGCGAGCTGGGGACCTCGCTCACGTACCGCCGGCCCGTCGCCGCGATCCTCGCGGAGCGGATGGAGAACACCCTCATCCTCCTCGCCGCGGCGACGGTGATCGTCGTCCTCCTCGGCGTCCTGTTCGGCGTCTACGCCGCGGCCCGCCGCGGGACGCGCGTGGATTCGGGGACCGTGGTCTCGTCGCTCATCTTCTGGAGCCTGCCCACGTTCTGGGTGGGGCTGATCTTCGTCTTCATCCTCGGCGTCTACCTCCCGTGGTTCCCCATATCCGGGATGTCGACGCCGGGCGCGCACTTCCGGACGCCGATCGACGCATTCGTGGACATCGGGCGGCACCTGGTCCTGCCCACGCTCACCCTCGCGCTCGTCGACATCGGCCAGTTCATCCTCATCACCCGCAGCTCGCTCATCGACGTGCTCACCGAGGACTTCATCCTCACGGCCAAGGCGAAGGGGCTGTCGCGGCGGCGGGTCATCTGGCGCCACGGCGTCCCCAACGCGATGCTCCCGATCGTCACTGCGACCGCCCTCTACGTGAGCCTCATCGTCGGCGGGACGATCCAGGTCGAGACCGTCTTCTCGTATCCGGGGATGGGCCGGCTCATGTACGACGCCGTCCTCCGCCGCGACTACCCCGTCCTCGAGGCGTCCTTCCTCCTCTTCGCGATCACCGTCATCTTCGCGAACCTCGCGAGCGATCTCCTCTACCGATACCTCGATCCGCGGGTGCGTGACGCATGACCGCCGAGGCCTTCGTCCCCGTCCGCCGCGCCGGTCGGATCGGTGCGGCGCTGCGCACGAACTGGGGTCTGCTCTGGTCCGACCCGCTCGGGCGCACCGGGGTCATCCTCCTCGCCTTCGTCATCGCGGCGGCGATCCTCGGGCCCGTCCTCTTCCCCTTCGATCCGAAGGCTGTGGGCGAGAGCGCGAAGGACATCCTTCAGCCACCCTCGGCGCAGTACCCCCTGGGCACGGACGAGCTCGGGCGCCAGGTCCTCTGGGAGGTCATCGCCGGCGCACGGACCTCGCTCGTCGTCGGGCTCGTGGCGACCGCGATCTCGATGATCGTCGGGACCTTCATCGGCCTGACGGCCGGCTACTCCCGCGGCGCGCTCGGCGAGGGCCTCATGCGCGTGACGGACTTCTTCCTCGTCATCCCCACGCTCCCGCTCACGATCGTCCTCGCGGCGGTCATCGGCCAGAGCCTCGGGGTCATCATCCTCGTCATCGGGCTCACGAGTTGGCCGTCGACCGCCCGGATCGTCCGCTCGTCGGTGCTCACCCTCCGGGAGCGCCAGTTCATCCAGCGCATCGCATCCCTCGGCGCGCGTGACCGCCGGATCGTCGGCATCCACATCCTCCCGAACGTCCTGCCGCTCGTCATCGCGAACACGATCCTCGTCATCGCCGGGTCGATCCTCGCCGAGGCCACCCTCGCGTTCCTCGGCCTCGGCGACCCGGTGAACGTCTCGTGGGGGACGATGCTCCACTTCGCATTCCAGTCCGGTGCTGCCGGCCGCGGGGCATGGTGGTACATCATCCCGCCCGGCATCGGCATCGTCGTGACCGTGCTCGCGTTCACGCTCATCGGGCACTCGCTCGACCGGATCCTCAACCCGCGCCTGAGGAGCCGCTGATGGCGCTCCTCGAGGTCCGCGATCTGACGATCCGCTACCGGACGACCGCCGGCGACATCCGCGCGGTCGACGCGGCGAGCCTCCATGTCGACGCGGGCGAGGCGGTCGGCCTCGCGGGCGAATCCGGGTGCGGGAAGACGACGACCGCGCTCGCGATCCCGGGGCTCCTCCCGCAGAACGCCTCGATCGTCGGCGGCAGCATCCTCCTCGACGGCCGCGAGCTCATCGGCCGCTCCGAGGCCGAGATGGAGCGGATCCGGTGGCGGGAGGCGTCGGTCGTCTTCCAGGGCGCGATGAACGCGCTCAACCCGGTGCAGCGCGTCGGCCAGCAGATCGCCGAGCCGATCCGCCTCCACGAGCCGGAGACCTCGGCGAGGCAGGCGCAGGTCCGCGTCGACGAGCTCCTCGAGCGCGTCGGGATCCCCGCCTCGCGGGGACGCGAGTACCCGCACGAGTTCTCCGGCGGGATGCGGCAGCGCGTGATGATCGCGATGGCGCTCGCCTGCCGGCCGCGCCTCATCATCGCGGACGAGCCGGTCACGGCCCTCGACGTCATGGTCCAGGCGCAGATCCTCCGGCTCCTCAAGGAGCTCCGCGAGCAGCTCGGGCTCGCGATGATCCTCATCAGCCACGACCTCTCCGTCATCGCCGAGACCTGCGACCGCGCCGTCGTCATGTACGCGGGCAGGACCGCCGAGTCGGGAGACGTCCGCGCGATCTTCCGGACGCCGGCGCATCCGTACACGCAGGCGCTCATCCGCGCCTTCCCCAACGTGCGACGCGAGCGAGCGTTCGTCGCGGGCATCCCCGGGTATCCGCCCGACCTCACCGCGCCGATCGAGGGCTGCGCGTTCGCGGACCGGTGCTCGGTCGCGCTCGGCCGCTGCCGCACGGAGATCCCCGCGCTGCGGCCCGTCGGCGCCGGCCACGATGCTGCCTGCCACCTCGCGCCGGAGGCCCGGTCGTGCGACGCCGCCCGCACCCCCGGCGCACCCGGCCGCCTGGCTCCGGAAGGCCCGCTCGTCCGCGTCGAGGACCTGCGGGTCGAGTTCCCGGTCCGCGGGCGGGCGCGCCTCCCGGACGGGTCGAAGCCCGTCGTCCACGCGGTGGACGGCGTCTCGTTCGACGTCCGCCGCGGCGAGGTCCTCGCCCTCGTCGGCGAGTCCGGGTGCGGCAAGACGACGATCGCGAAGACGATGGTCCGGCTCATCGACCCGACCAGTGGCCGAATCGAGTACCGCGGCAGTGACATCACGCGGGCCCGCGGCGGGGAGCTCCGGCGTCTGCGCGAGCGGTTCCAGCTCGTCTTCCAGGACCCGTACGAGTCGCTCGACCCGCGCCAGACCGTGCACGAGATCGTCGAGGAGCCGCTCCTCATCCACGGCCGCGGCCGCGACGCCGCCGAGAGGACGCGCCTCGTCTTCGCGGCGCTCGAGGGGGCCGGGCTGCACCCGGCGGCTGAGATCGCGGCCCGCTACCCGCATCACCTCTCGGGCGGTCAGCGTCAGCGCGTCGCGATCGCGGCCGCGATGGTCCTCGAGCCCGAGCTCATCGTCGCGGACGAGCCCGTGAGCATGCTCGACGTCTCGTTCCGCGCCGAGATCCTCAGTCTCATGCTCGAGCTCCGCGCCCAGCGGTCGTTCACATACCTGTTCATCACGCACGACCTGTCGCTCGCGTGGATCATCGCCGACCGGATCGCCGTCGTGTACCTGGGCCGGATCGTCGAGCTCGGGGCGGCGGACGACGTCATCCAGCGCCCGCGCCACCCGTACACGCGTGCGCTCGTCTCCGTCATCCCGGTTCCCGAGCCGGGCGCCGAGAGCGACCAGATCGTCCTGACGGGCGAGGCGCCGTCCCCGTCCGCCGTCCCGGCCGGCTGCCGGTTCCACCCGCGCTGCTGGCTGCGGCGCGACCTCGGCGATCCCGAGGCGTGCTCGACCGTCGACCCATCGCTCGTTCCGGCCGCCGACGGCCGGCTCGTCGCGTGCCACTTTCCCGAAGGAGGGACCGCATGACCACGACCCCCGAGGCTGCCGAGCGCCTCCTCTTCGACCTCGTCCGGATCGACTCCGTCACGCCGTGGCTCATCCCCGGCGCCGTCGGGGAGGGAGAGATCGCGCGGTTCATCGCCGACTGGTGCGCGGACCTGCCCGTCGACGTCACGATCGAGGATGTCGAGCCCGGCCGGGCGAACACCCTCGTCCTCCTCCGGGGGACGGGCGGGGGGAGGACCCTCTGCGTGAACGCCCACGCGGACACGGTGGGCTACGCGAACTGGGGGCCCGAGGCGCTCGTCCCGCGGCGCGACGGCGACCGGATCGTGGGCCGCGGTGCGGCCGACGACAAGGCAGGCGTCACGTGCGCGCTGCTCGCGCTCCGGTCGATCGTCGAGTCCGGCGTCCGCCTGAAGGGCGACCTCCTCCTCGCGCTCGTCGCGGACGAGGAGGGCGCGTCGATCGGGACGTCCGACCTCGTGCGGCGCCACCCGATGGACGCCACGATCATCGTCGAGCCGGACGAGCTCGGGAAGATGATCACGGAGCACCAGGGCTTCGGGTGGGTCGACGTCGTCGCGCACGGCCGGCCCGCCCACGGGTCGGCGCCGGAGATCGGCGTGGACGCGATCGTCGGGCTCGCCGAGATCGTCGTCGGGCTCGACCGTCTCGACCGCGAGGTCTACCGGGCGAACCCCGATCCGCTCAACGGCCTGACCGTCTTCCACACCGGGACGATCGAGGGTGGCACCGACTACGCGACCTATCCCGGGTGGGCGAGGCTCGGCATCGAGATCGGGACGCAGCCCGGCGAGACGCTGGCCGACCGCGTGCGGGAGATCGAGGGGATCATCGCGGAGGTCATGGCGCGTCGCCCGGGCTTCTCCGCGGAGGTTCACGTCGCGCTCGAGCGCGACCCCTTCACCGGCTCGCGCGACTCGGAGATCGCCCGGGTCCTCTCGGCCGCGTCGGAGCGCGTCGACGGCCGCCCGCTCGTGGCCGCGGGGATGAACGCGTGGGCCGACTCGGGTCTGACGCAGGGCGCCGGGATCCCGACCGTCATGTTCGGCCCTCTCGGCGGCAACTTCCACGCGCCGGACGAGTGGGTCTCCCTCGATGAGATCGTCCGGGCGACCGCGATCCTCGAGGGGGCTGTCGTCGGCTATCTCGGGGTCGCTGAGGGCTGACCTACCGGGGCCGGCCCGGCCGGTCCTTCAGGGAGCGTCCGACTCGGCCCGGCGGACGTATCGCCGCCCGATGAGCGACCAGGCCGGGAGGCGGGCGAGCGCCCGGCTCACCGGCCCCGCCGGCCGTCCGTCGCGGCCGGCGATCGAGAGCAGAGCGTCCGTCTCCGTCGCGTCGGCCGGGCGCGCGTCCACGGTCGCGAGGTCGATCTCGACAGCTCCGGGGACCGGCGTGCCGAGCGAGGCGACGAGGTCGGCCGGATACGCGTCGGGCTCGTAGCCCGCGCGCACCTCCATCTCCGAGCGCCATCTGGGCCGCCGCAGGAGGACGTTCCGCCACAGCGCACCGACCTCCGGCGTCACCCTGCCATCGCCGGGTCGCGGCGCCGCCGCGAGCATCTCGCCCCGTGACCACAGGGCGGCCTGGTGGAGGAGCGCGTACTCGTCGAGGTCCGCGTATGCCCCGAGGGCGTCGGCCGGGGATCCCTCGCCGACGAGCGCGCGAACGGACGGCCCGAAGACCTCGCGGAGGTCCAGGTCGATCGCCCGGACCGCGCGATGGAAGTACACCTGCTGGTACATGAAGAGACGGGCCGTGAGGAACATCTCGAGCGCACCGAGGCCCGACTCGTACAGGGTCAACCCGGCCGGGCCGATGAAGCAGTACCGGCGGAGGCGCTCGACGTCCACGGGACCCGCCGAGACGCCGGTGAGGTAGGCGTCCCGCCGGACGTAGTCGAGGTTGTCGACCGTGAAGACGCCCGAGAGGAGCGGCTGGAGCCGGCGGACCCAGTGCGGCATCGACGGGTCCGCCAGGCGGGGCTTGGACACGAGGAAGCTGATCCACCGCGGGTCGATCGATTCGCCAGGTCCGAACGCGGAGCGCGCGGCGTCCTCGCCGGGCGCGCGGCGGAGCCCGCGGATCACGTCCGCGAGCTCGCGCTCGATGATCAGCTGGCTCAGGTCCTCATGCGAGAGGCGCTTGCCCGCCGGCCTGCGCGGATCCGGCGGGGCGGGGAAGGCATGGAGGACGTGCTCATCGAAGTAGTGCGCGAACGGGCCGTGGCCCACATCGTGCAGCAGCCCGGCGACCCGCAGCGTCTCCACGACGAGCGCCTCGGAGGGGGCCGGGTCGCGGGATGCGACGCGGAGGACGTCCTCCCGCAGGCTCGGGTAGAGGCGGCGCGCCCAGAGGCCGGCCTCGTGCATGACGCCCAGGCCGTGCGTGAACCGGCTGTGCTCGGCGGTCGGGAAGACCCATCGCGACGTCTGGAGCTGGCTGATCCGCCGGAGGCGCTGGACCCACGGCGTGTCGAGGACGTCCTCCTCGGCCGCGGCCTCCTCGCCGAACCCGAGGCGCAGCGCCTGATCGCGCCCGAGACGCTTCGTCAGCTCGATATACCCGTGGATCGGGTCCGAGAGGAGGTTGACGGCGGCGAAGATCGCGGCGGGGGCGGCCCCGTCTCCGGGATCGCCCGCCGAGCTCACGGGATCCGGATCGGCGACGTCTCGACCCATGGCGACACGTTACCCGCGCGGTCACGGGCGCGGATCCGGACCTCGTACATGTGCCCCGGCCGCGGCCGTGCGATCGCGGCGATGCCGCGGGCGTTCGCGCGCTGCAGCATCAGCCACGGGCCGCCATCCAGGCGATACTCGACGGCCGCGTCGCGGAGGCCCGCCGTGTGCGTCTGGAGGAGCGGGTCGAGCGCCGTCCAGCGCACGACGACCGCGGCGCCCTGCCGTTCGGCGCCGGCCGTCTCCACGACCGGCGGGGTCCGGTCGAGCGTCTCGGCCGTCACGAGCGCCACGAACGTCCGCCCCCCGGCGACCGCCACGCCGACGCCGGCGTAGCTCGAGGTGTCGCTGAGGACGATCGCCGCGTGGGACGCGCTCCGACCCCACATCGCGCGGACCGACGCGAGGGCGACCGAGCCGGGCTGGGACGACCATCCGAGCGCCTCCCCGACGCCGAGCGGCCCGATCCCCGTGGCCTCGACCGCGTCGAGGATGGGAGCTCCGGCGAAGGGGTGGCCGAACGCCGGCGAGACCGAGAGCCGCTCGGCGCGGCTCTCCGCCACGCGCTCGAGCGCGGGATCGCGCACGTACGCGACGAGGCCTTGGGTCGCGCGGTCGGCGTTGACGCCGGCGAACAGTGCGTCGCGAAGCTCCCGGGTCGTGTCCTCGGGCAGCGCCGCGCCCCGAGCGGTCGCCTGCTGAGGTGCGGAGATGGCGGGCCGGTCGGATGCGGCGAGGACCGCGGGGGTGCCCGCGACGCACGCCACGACGGCGAGCCCCAGGGCGACGAGTGCGCGAAAAGTGGTGCGTTCGAGCATCAGCAGATGGTACAGGAGACGGCTCCACGGCCGGTCAACCCTCACCCGCGTATCTCGACGCCGCGCGCCGGAAAGTCGCGGCGACGTCCGCGCGGAGCTCCGGCGGCGCCAGCACCTCGGCGTCCGCTCCCCACTCGAGGATCCACAGGCGCACCTCGAGGATCCCCGAGACGGTCGCGCTCCAGACGATGGAGCCGTCGGAACGGCGCTCGATGCGCTGCGTCGGGTGCCAGACGGTCTCCGCGACGCGTGCAGCGACGGCGCTGTCGAAGCGGACGCGCACCTCCACGTCACCCTGGTCCGCGATGATCCACCAGGCGCGCTCGAGCCACTCCTCGATCGCCCCGTCGGTCGGCGGCTCGAACGTCTCCGTCGTCAGCCGGACCTCGCGGATGCGGTCGACCTTGAAGGTCCGGCGTGCCTCCCGATCCTCGTCCCACCCGATCAGGTAGAGCGCGTGGGCATGCGCGGACGGCTCGATGAGCCAGGGCTGGACGCGTGTCGTGCGCGCGGTTCGCGCGGGGTCGTAGGTGCCGGCGTCGTACGTGACCTCGACGACCCGGCGGCGCGCCCACGCCTCGACGAGGAGGCGCAGGCGTGCGGTGGCGGCCCGGTCGGCCGACCGGCGGGCGAGGATGTCGACGGTCCGCTCGACGTGGTCGCGCACGGTCTCTGGCAGGATGTCGGCGAGCTTGAGGAAGGCGCCGGTGAGGTCGGGGTCGTACGTGTCGATCGAGGCGGCCATGAGGCGGGCCGACAGGAGCACGACCATCGCCTCGTGGAGAGTGAGCCCGAGCCTGGGGAGGAACTCGCGCCGGTCGATCCCCCAGAGGCCGCGGTCGTTCCAGACCGGCACGCCCGCGTCGACCTCGAGGGCGTGCAGGTCGCGGTACGCGGTCCGGCGCGCGACATCGGCCATCCTCGCGACGTCCGTGACCGAGATCCCGTCGGGGTGTGCCTCGAGGATGCGCACGACGCGCCACAGCCGGGCGATCCGGTCGCGCTTCACGCCCGCGCGGTCGTCCAGCGGCCCCATGAGCCTGCCCTCCGTCGCTCCGGCAGTGCGCCCGTCACGCCCTGTCGCCGGGCGTCACGCCGGTGGCGACAGTGTGACGGGGACCTGGCGGTCCGTGGCGGTCATGAGCACGTGCAGAGTCCCCTGCAGGGCGCCTGCGCGGAGGTCGCCGGCCGTCCCGTTCGCGAAGGCCTCGATGCGGCCGACCTGGCCGTCACCGAAGATCCAGAAGTCGATCTCGCCGCGCCACCGCTCCACGGGCGTCGCCGGGCCGATGAGCCAGCCGGCCTGGGGGAACGCGTCCACGAGCGTCTCGCCGTCGAGACCCACCCTGCAGTGGCGGGCCCGGGCGCCCTCGACGAACTCGATGCCGCGATCCTCCGCGACGGTCCGCACCGACGCGGGAAGCGCGACGGCGACGGCGTTCGCGTCCACCGTCGCCCCGTCGAGGTCGGCCGGTGCGGCGGACGTCCATCCTGATCCCGGCCGCAGCGTCCAGGCCTCGGTGCCCACGCGCGCCGCGCCGTACGTCCCGATCGTCCGGTCGCCCACGACCGAGGCGCTCCATCGGAGGTCCTTCCCCGCGCGCGCGCCGGCAAGGTCCACCGTCCCCGCGGGTCGACCGTCGGCGTCGACCCCGATCCGCAGCGTGAGCTGCGCGTACGGCCCGACGCCGAGCCCGGCCGCGCACGGCGGGGGATCGCCCGGACCGGTGGGTCCGAACCGCGAGCTCGCCGCCGGGCGGTCGGCGAGGGCGAGCTCGTTGCCCACCGCCGCGGCGCCGAATGCGAGGCCGGTGGCCGCGACGAGCGCGATCGACACCGCGGCGGCGACCGCGACCCGCAGCCTTCGCGGAGCGCCCGGACCGAGCGAGCGCCGCGCGACCCCGATCCCGGTCAGCGTCGTGGTCGCGCCCATCGCCAGGAGCCACGGGTAGACCGCCTCGAGGGATGGCAGGAGCGTCTGCGTGCCCCGGGCCGCGAGCCGCGAGACGATCTCCACGACCGACGGGACGAGGATCAGGACGGCTCCGAGCCCGAGCCAGACGACACCCGCGAACGCGCCCGAGCCGCGCACAACGGGGGGCCACGCGATCGCCGCGAGGGCGACGACGAGCGGGATGACCGCGGCGACACCCACGACGAGGTCGAGCGGGCCGCCCGGCCGGTATCCGACCAGGACCACCGCGGCGGCAGCGGCCCACAGGACGGCGATCGCCGCCGCGAGGAGACGGAGCTCGAGGGTCCGCACGCGCACGGCGCGAGTCTAGCGCCCGGCCACGGGCCGGCTCGCGCGCGGCCAGTGACCGACTCGTCGCGGCTCGCGTCACATCCCGGACTGCTCGCCCGTCGTGAGTAATGCCGGTCGATGACATCGGCCCAACCGCATATCCCACGGCTACGGGTCCGGTCGCTCCTCCTCCCCGTCCCCGCAGTCGACTGCCGAAACGACGCTCGTACTCCTCCGGGCGTCGTTTCGGCGTCCCGGGGTCCGCGCGGCGCGCCCACCCCGTACCATTCACGCATGGACCGCCCGTTCGTCTCGATCCTCTCGGACTTCGGCGACCGAGACCCGTCCGCCGCGATCTGCGCCGGCGTCGTGCTCTCGATCTGCCCGGACGCCCACGTGCTCGAGCTCACGCGCACGATCCGATCGTTCGCGATCCGGGACGGAGCCGTCTCGCTCGCCGCGGCCGTACCCTACCTGCCGGTCGGCGTCCACGTTGCGGTCGTGGACCCCGGCGTCGGGACGGAGAGGCTCCCCATCGCCGTGCGCACGGCGCGCGGCGACGTCCTCGTAGGCCCCGACAACGGCCTCCTCGGGCTCGCGGCCGCGCGCCTCGGCGGGGCCGTGGAGGCCCGCGCGATCACCGACCCGGCCTACCAGCTCCCGGCGGTCACGAACAGCTTCCACGGCCGGGACATCTTCGCGCCCGTCGCCGCGCACCTCGCGCGCGGCGTCCCGTTGGCGTCGTTCGGCCCGGAGATCCCGCTGGCCGAGCTGGTCGAGCTTCGACTCCCCGGCGTCGAGACTCGCCCCGGCGAGCTCGCGACGGCGGTCGTGTACGTGGACGGCTTCGGGAACGTCAAGCTCGCCGGCGGCCCGGCGGAGCTCCACGCCGCGCTGGGCGACATCGCCGACGGGACGTTGCTCGCCGCCACCTTCCCGGATGCGGACGGGACCCCCCGGACCGAGGAGATCCCGTGGCAGGACACCTTCGGGCGCGTCCCCGTGGGCAGCCTGCTCCTCTACGAGGACTCGCTCGGCCGCCTCTGCATCGCCGAGAACCAGGGGAGTGCCGGCCGCCGGCTCTCGCTCTCCGAGGATCGGCCCGTCTCGATCCGCCGGGCCTGACCGCCGCCCCCGTCGGCCCGGCCCGGCCGTTCGCTACACTCGTCGTGCCCAACGAGGAGGAGACAGAGGACCATGCGTACCGCTCTTCGACCCTTCGCGCTCGCGTTCGCAACGATCCTCGTCGCCGCGGCGTGCTCATCCGGCGCCTCGCCGTCGACGGGGTTCACCGCGCCGCCCTCGACCGCAGCCACGGTCGCGCCGTCGGTGGCGCCGTCCGCGTCCGCGAGCGAGGCCGCGACCACCGCGCCCACGGCCGCTCCGACCGAGGCCCCGTCGGCGAGTGCGGCCGCCTGCGCGCCCGACCAGTTCAAGACCGTCGCGGCGGGCACGCTCACGATCGGCACCGACAACCCGGCATATCCGCCGTACTTCGACCCGAGCAGCCCCAACCCCTCGCCCTGGGAGCTCGGTGACCCGACGAACGGGCGCGGCTTCGAGAGCGCTGTCGCCTACGCGATCGCCGACAAGCTCGGCTTCGCGAAGGACGCCGTCGCCTGGACGTACGTCCCGTTCAACAACGCCTTCGCGCCCGGCGCGAAGAACTTCGACTTCGACATCAACCAGGTGTCCTGGAAGAAGGAGCGCGCGCAGACGGTCGACCTCTCCCGCGGCTACTACTTCGTCAGCCAGGCCGTCGTCGCCATCAAGGGCAGTCCGCTCTCCAAGGTGACGACGATCTCAGGCCTCAAGCCCTTCCAGTTCGGCGCCCAGGTCGGCACGACGAGCTACGACACGATCGTGAACGTCATCGCGCCGGAGAAGGAGCCGCGGGTCTACGACACGAACGACGCGGCGATCGAGGCGCTGAAGAACAAGCAGATCGACGGCCTCGTCGTGGACCTCCCCACGGCCTTCTACGTCACCGCGGCGCAGATGGACAACGGCGTGATCGTCGGCCAGTTCCCGCAGGCCCAGGGCGAAGGCGAGTACTTCAGCGTCGTCCTCCAGAAGGACAGCCCGCTCACGCAGTGCGTGGACCAGGCGATCCTCTCGATGCGCGCCGACGGGACGCTCGATCAGATCACCCGGACCTGGATGTCCGACAAGGCCTCCGCGCCGGTCTTCCAGCCCTAGCACCACCGTCGACAGGCCGGCCTGATGGCCGGACTCCGCGACCCCGCCGGCCCGGCGGCGCCCACGGCGTCCCCGGGCCGGCCCGCGCCCCGCGTCATCGGCCCGCCGCGCCTCGGCGCCGCCGCCCGTTCGACCCTGATCGCGGCGGTCAGCACGGTCGTCGTCTTCGGGCTGCTCATCGCCGTCGTCGTGAACGCGCCCGGCTGGCCGGCCGTCAAGGAGTCGTTCTTCAACGGCGAGGTCTTCTGGTCATCGCTCCCGTCGATCGTCCGGTCGTTCTGGGTCAACGTCCAGCTCTTCCTCGTCAGCGAGGTGCTCATCCTCTCGGCCGGGCTCGTCGTCGCGATCCTGCGCAGCCTGCCAGGCCCCGTCTTCGCTCCGGCGCGGATCCTCGCCACCGTGTACGTCGATGTCTTCCGGGCCCTCCCGGGCGTCCTCGTCATCTACATCCTGGGGTTCGGGATCCCCGGCCTGGACCTCCCGGGCATCCCGACGGACCAGTTCATCTACGCCGTCCTCGCCCTCACGCTCATCTACTCCGCGTACGTGTCGGAGGTGTATCGGGCGGGGATCGACTCGGTCCACCCGAGCCAGGACGCCGCCGCGCGTTCGCTCGGGCTCTCCCGCTTCCAGTCGCTCCGGTTCGTCATCCTCCCGCAGGCGGTCCGGCGCGTGATCCCGCCGCTCCTCAACGACTTCATCGGCCTCCAGAAGGACACCGTGCTCGTCTCGTACATCGGGGTGGTCGAGATCTTCCGCCAGTCGCAGATCAAGCAGGCGGCGACATTCAACTTCACCCCGTACATCGCGACCGCGCTCGTCTTCATCGTCGTGACGATCCCGCTCGCGCGGCTCACGGACTGGCTCGTGGCCCGGGACCGCAAGCGCCAGCTCGCGAGCGCCCGATGAGCGGCGACCTCGGCATGCGCGGGGCCGACGGGGAGGTGGTCCTCCGCCTCGACGGGATCCGGAAGGCGTTCGGCAAGCTCGAGGTCCTCCGGGGGATCGACCTCGTCGTCCATCGCCACGAGGTCGTCTGCCTCATCGGCGCGTCCGGGTCGGGCAAGTCGACGCTCCTGCGCTGCGTCAACCTCATCGAGCCGGTGGATGCGGGCCGGATCTTCATCGAGGACGCCGAGATCACGGCTGCGGGCGTGGACGTCGATCGGATCCGGCGCCGGATCGGGATCGTCTACCAGGCGTTCAACCTCTTCCCGCACATGTCCGTGCTCGACAACGTCTCGCTCGCACCGCGCAAGGTCCTCCGGACCCCGCGGGCGAAGGCCGAGACGGACGCTCTGGCCCTGCTCGACCGGTTCGGCCTCGCGGAGAAGGCCACGGAGTACCCGGACCGGCTCTCGGGCGGCCAGCAGCAGCGCGTCGCGATCGTCCGCGCGCTCGCGATGGAGCCCGATCTCCTCCTGCTCGACGAGGTCACGAGCGCGCTCGACCCGGAGCTCGTCGCCGAGGTCCTCGGCGTCATCCGCGAGCTCGCGCGGGGCGGGATGACGATGGTCATCGCGACGCACGAGATGGGATTCGCCAGGGACAGCGCGAACCGCGTCTGCTTCCTCGACGAGGGCCGGATCCTCGAGGAGGGGCCACCCGACCGGATCTTCCGCCACCCGGCCGAGGAGCGGACGCGCCGCTTCCTGCAGCGCGTCATCGAGGCGGGCCGGCTCGACGTCACGCCCGAGCCGGATGGCGCGTCGGAGGCGGTCGCTGACTGACGGCGGCCCCGCGGCGCCCGCG